>CALELI010000118.1 GCA_937902455.1 uncultured Prevotellaceae bacterium
TTGTTCTTTTTAACGCGAATTACCGTGAATTTAACGCGAATTTTCGAAAATTAATTTGCCTTAGGCAAAATGACGCTCCAAATAATCTTAGTGACTGAATGTCACTGAGGCGGCATTTTGGGGAGCAGACCCTCTCTGCGACGGAGGCCAACGGACACACCAGCAAACAAGTAATAATTCACGAAAAATTCGCGGACAATTTCTTCACACATTTTCTTGTATGTAAGAGGAGTTCAGGCGAGCAGAGCTCGGAGTCCGGCAAATTTACGTTTTAAAAAATAAAAACATAACTTTCCACTATGCCCCTTGAAAGTGGAAACTTAGCAGGCGCGGGAATTTGCTGAGGACCCGTTTTTCGCCGATTTTTTGCATTTTGTATACAACTTTGCATTTTTTAACAATTGTATACAAAAATAATTGTGAAAAAACTTTAAAATTCAATGAAAAATTCATATATTTGCAAAAGAAATTAGGGCTACATAAAAAATTTTTATTTGTAGAGAATATTTTTATAAAATTTGATAAATGAAAGTTGATGAAAATATATATCACGTACCGGTTCTTCTGCACGAAAGTGTGGACGGACTAAACGTCAGGGCTGGCGGTGTGTATGTTGACGTCACTTTCGGAGGCGGCGGTCACAGCAGGGAAATACTGAAGAGAATAAAGGCTGCAGATGCAGGCAAGTCGGACAAGGGACACCTATACAGTTTCGACCAGGATGCCGATGCGGAGAGAAACATCGTCGCAGACGAGAATTTTACATTTGTTAGGAGCAATTTCAGGTATCTGAAGAACTTCATGCGCTATTATGGAGTGGAGCAGGTGGATGGAATCCTTGCCGACCTGGGAGTCAGCTCACATCATTTCGATGACAGCGAGAGGGGGTTCTCGTTCCGTTTCGAGGGAAAGCTCGACATGAGGATGAACCAGCGCTCGGGAATAACTGCCGTCAATGTGATAAACGATTACGACGAGACGAGACTTGCCAATGTGCTGTATCAGTATGGCGAACTGAAGAACAGCCGTCAGATAGCCGGCAAGATAGCAAGGGCCCGTCAGCAGAAGCGCATAGAACGAATAGAGGAACTGCTGGCAGTGGTGAAGACTGACGACAAGCAGGTGCTTGCGAGAATGTTCCAGGCTCTGCGGATAGAGGTGAACCACGAGATGGATGCGCTGAAGGAGATGCTCCAGTCAGCCACGGAGATCCTGAAACCCGGAGGACGACTGGTGGTCATCACATATCACTCACTCGAGGACAGGATGGTGAAGAACATCATGAAGACCGGAAATGTGGACGGAGTGGTGGACAAGGACTTCTTCGGCAGGACTACTTCTCCGTACGAGGCAGTGAACAGGAAGGTGATCGTGCCAGGCGACGAGGAACAGGCAGAAAACCCACGTTCGAGAAGTGCAAAACTGAGAATCGCCGAAAAGACAACAGAGGCTGATAATTGAGAAAAAGCGGAAAAAATGGAAGATAATAACGAAAAGGACATAATCGTACAACGATACGAGGACGAGAAGTCAGAGACCATCGAGGCGATAAGACGTATTGCCAATGATGACGAGGAGAGGAACACTGACCTTTCCTGGAAGTCAATCCTCGGAGGGGACATCCTGAAAAGCCACATGCTGGTGAAGCAGGTCGTGTTTGTGATGTTCGTGGCTGTGCTGATGCTGATGTACACCGGCAACAGATATGCCAGCCAGCAGGATGCCATACTTATCGACAGCCTGCAGGTCAGACTCCAGACAGAGAAGTACAACGTACTCACCCAGTCGAGCGAACTGCTCTACCAGAGCCGTCAGTCGAGCATAGAGGACCAGCTGGCCGAGAATGGAGACACCATGCTGATAAACCAGTCGACTCCGCCATTCCTAATCGAAAAAGAAGACAACGAAGATAGCGAGGAAGAACAATGAAATTCAACAGGAAATATATATCAAGCAAGTTTCCAGTCGTAGTCGTACTGGCTTTTCTCTTTACCATAGGCATCACATGGAATATGGTCAAGACGATGACCGTAGACTATGACAAGCTGATGGGCATGAAGAGCAAGTTCGAGACTGACAGCCTCGAAGTGAAGCCTAAAAGGGGAAACATCCTCTCGGCTGACGGACAACTGCTTGCCAGCAGCCTGCCTGACTACAAGATCTACATCGATTTCCTCTCAGGACTCTCGAGGGAGAGCATGAAGGCAAAGAATCCCGTAAACAAGGCCGATTCTGCCATCTGGGAAAAGAAGGATACGCTGTTCCACCAGAATCTCGACTCCATCTGCCGGGGACTGAGTGAGATATGTCCGAGCAAGACTCCGGCCGAGTACAAGGCATATCTCGAAAAAGGCTGGAAGGAGAGGAAGAGATACTATGAAATCTGTTCGCATCAGGTGCTGAACTATATCCAGTACAACCAGATTCTGAACCTGCCTTTCTTCTGCGAGGCAAAATACCACAAGTACCTTGTAGGACTGACCATCGAGGAGAGAAACAACAGGAAGAAGCCGTTCGGTTCGCTGGCAAAGCGTACTCTCGGCGAGATGTACGGAGCAAAGGACTCTGCACGGTCAGGACTGGAACTGGCATTCGACTCCGTGCTTCGCGGGGAAGTGGGTATCAGGCACAGGAAGAAGGTACGCTCGAAGTTCCTTGACGTGATTGACGTGCCGGCAAAGGACGGATATGACATCATTACCACCATTGACGTGGGAATGCAGGACATCTGCGAGACTACTCTCCGCGCGAAACTCCACGAACTGGAGGCCGACTGGGGAGTCGTAATCCTGATGGAGACAAAGACCGGTGACGTGAAGTCAATCGTGAATCTCGAGAAGGCCAGTGACGGAGAATACTACGAGATGCGAAACTGGGCACTTGCCGCAAGGATGGAACCTGGCTCTACCTTCAAGACGGCATCTATCATGGTAGCCCTCGATGACGGGGAGATAAAATATACCGACCAGATTGATACATACAGCGGTGTGTACAGTATGCACGGTGCTTCAATGAAGGACCATAACTGGTCGAGAGGCGGATATCACGTGATTGACGTGCCTCACACATTGATGTATTCATCGAACATCGGAGTGAGCCGTCTGATTGACATGCACTACCACAACCAGCCGGAGAAATTCATAAATGGCCTCCACAGAATCGGTATCGCAGAGCCGTTAGGACTTCCTATCCCTGGTGCAGGCGATCCGTTCATCCTGACTCCTGACAATGAACTGTGGTCGCAGACTACATTGCCTTGGATGTCGATTGGCTACTCGACTCAGATACCACCGATTTCGACAGTCACATTCTACAATGCCATAGCCAATGACGGAAAGATGATGAAACCACGTTTCGTGAAGGCTATCCAGAAGAACGGCGAGATAATAGAGGAGTTCCCTCCTGAGGTGCTCAAGGAACAGATATGCAAGCCGTCCACACTCGAAGACATCCGTACTGCGTTGTTCCGTGTAGTCAACGACAAGCAGGGTACAGGCAAGAAAGCGGGAAGCAAGCGTTTCCATGTGTCAGGCAAGACTGGTACGGCTCAGGTGTCGCAGGGACGAAAGGGCTATACAAGTGGACAGAGACAGTATCTTGTCAGTTTCTGTGGATTCTATCCGTCAGAAAATCCTAAGTACAGCTGTATAGTTGCCATTCGTAAACCTGGTCCAGCTGCATCTGGAGGCGGAATGGCCGGACCTGTGTTTGCCTCGATAGCAGAGAAGGTCTATTCAAGCGCTGTCACTACCGACCTGACAAGGGCAAAGGATTCACTGTCTGTATTCGTTCCGGAAGTGCTGGCGGGAAACATCCATTCAGCCAAACAGGTTCTTGGAGAACTGAACGTGGGTGTCATGGGTGACAAACTGGCAGAGACAGACTGGGGAGAGGTGAAACCGAACGGCACCACACTGAGATTCTCAAAGGACAAGGACTATGCCGACTCCGTTCCTGACTTGAAGGGCATGGGTGCAAGAGATGCTGTATATGCAATAGAAAGCCGTGGAATGAAGATAAGGCTGTCTGGTGTCGGCAAGGTGGTATCGCAGAGTATTGCCCCGGGAACGGCAGTCAGGAAAAACGCAGTAGTAAACGTAAAACTGAAATAATATATGAAACTCGAAAAACTATTAGCAAGCATAAAGGCACTTGAAGTCAAGGGCGACCTGAATAAGGAGATAAGCGGAGTGAACATTGATTCCCGCCTGATTGAGAAGGATCACTTGTTCTTTGCCGTAAAGGGAACCCAGACAGACGGCCATAACTACATAGACAAGGCCATTGAGAAAGGTGCCACAGCCATAGTACTGCAGGATATGCCAGCACAGTTGACTGAGGGCGTCACTTATGTAAGGGTAGAGCATGTAGAACAGATAGTAGGCGAGGTTGCCACTGTCTTCTATGACAACCCTACACAGAAACTCAGACTGGTCGGAGTGACTGGAACAAACGGAAAGACGACCATCGCCACTGTTCTCTATAACATGTTCCGTCGTCTGGGGCACAAGACAGGACTGCTCTCTACCGTCATGAACTATATTGACGCTGAGGCATTCCCTACATCCCACACCACTCCCGACCCAATCACCCTCAACCGTCTGCTTGCACGAATGGCAGATGCAGGATGTGAATATGTGTTCATGGAGGTCAGCTCGCACTCAATCGTCCAGAACCGTATCGGAGGCCTGAAGTTTGCCGGGGGGATATTCACCAACATAACCCGTGACCATCTTGACTATCACAAGACATTCGAAAACTATCTGAAGGCAAAGAAACTGTTCTTTGACAACCTGCCATCAGATGCGTTTGCCATCACAAACATAGATGACAAGAACGGGCTCGTGATGGTACAGAACACAAAGGCCACCGTGAAGACTTATTCCATCCAGCAGATGGCTGACTTCCGTGCCAAAATCATAGAGAGTCATTTCGAAGGAATGTATCTTGAGATAAACAAGATGGAAGTCGGAGTACATTTCATCGGCAGATTCAATGTGTCCAACCTGCTTGCCGTCTATGCCACCACCATATTGCTTGGCAAGGTAGAGGAAGAGACTCTGGTTGCCCTTAGTGACATGCATCCGGTAAGTGGGCGATTCGAGGCAATCACGGCACCTGCGGGATTTACGGTGATTGTGGACTACGCTCACACACCAGATGCCCTTGACAATGTACTCAGGGCAATTCACGGAGTGCTGGAAGGCAGGGGACAGGTGGTCACTGTCTGTGGTGCTGGCGGAAACCGTGATAAGGGCAAGCGTCCTCTGATGGCTCAGGAAGCCGTGAAGCAGAGCGACAAAGTCATCCTGACAAGTGATAACCCTCGCTTCGAGGACCCTGAGAGCATCATCAGCGACATGATTTCTGGTCTTGACCCAGAACAGATGAAGAAGGTGCTGACCATTACAGACAGAAGGAATGCCATAAAGACAGCCTGCATGATTGCACAGAAGGGTGACGTGATTCTTGTTGCCGGTAAAGGTCATGAGGACTATCAGGAAATCGCCGGTGTGAAATATCATTTCGATGACAAGGAAGAGGTCAGGAAGATAGTTTTAGGTTAGAGGTTAGAGTGAATAGGTTAGAGGTTATAGGTTAAAGGAGAAAGGTTATATGTTATATCATCTGTCACAATATCTCGACGAATTAAACATCCCAGGAGCAGGAATGTGGGCGTACGTTTCTTTCCGTTCATTACTTGCGCTGATACTCTCATTGGTGATTTCCATGTGGTTCGGAAAGAATTTCATCACTTTCATGAAACGGAACCGTCATCTTGAGGCCGCACGTGACGAACAGACTGACCCATACGGTATCTACAAGACTGACACACCTTCAATGGGAGGAGTGATTATCATTACATCAGTGTTTTTCCCGGCAGTATTGCTGGGCAGGCCGGATAACGTGTACATGATACTGCTCATCGTCACAATGGTCTTCTTCGGCCTGCTGGGCTTTCTGGATGATTTCATCAAGCTGAAAGGAAACAAGGACGGACTGAAACCTCGATACAAACTGCTTGGACAACTGGTGTTTGGATGCATAGTCGGTCTTACTCTCTGGCTCAGTCCTCAGGCTGTAGTTCGTGAGAATGTGGAGAGAGTGAACGGAAATACTGAGTCAACGGAGATATATCATAAGAGTGAAGCCCGTAAGTCTACGGTCACTACAGTTCCGTTCTTCAAGAACAACAATCTTGACTATTATGAGGCATTCAGCTGGATTCAGAATGGCAAGGTCAAGAGAGCCTGTGGATGGATCCTGTTCATCATTGTGACAACATTTGTCATCACGGCAATATCCAACGGAGCAAATCTCAATGACGGCATGGACGGAATGTGTGCCGGAAACTCGGCCATCATAGGTGTGGCACTGGGCATACTGGCTTATGTATCGGGTCATATCCATTATGCAAGTTATCTGAATGTGATGTATATCCCTGGGTCGGAGGAGATTGTAGTCTTTATCTGTGCCTTCGTGGGAGCATTGATTGGATTCCTCTGGTACAATACATATCCAGCCAAGGTGTTCATGGGCGACACGGGAAGTCTTGCCATTGGTGGAGTCATTGCGGTCACAGCCATCATTATCCACAAGGAATTGCTGATGCCTGTACTCTGTGGTATATTCCTCATCGAAAGTCTGTCCGTGATTCTTCAGGTGCAATATGCAAAATACGGCAACAAACGCGGACTGAAACTGCGTGTGTTCAAGCGTGCTCCAATCCACGACCATTTCCGTGTGCTGAAGAGCCAGATGTTGCCTGAGGGAAAATATCTCATCAAGAAACCGACGACGGTGCTTCACGAAAACACTATCACCATACGGTTCTGGATTGTGACCATCCTGCTGGCTGCAATTACGATTATAACGTTAAAGGTAAGATAGTTAGAAGTTAAAGTGTAGAGTTGATAGTTTAGAGTTTAGAGTCAGTTTTATAGTTTAGAGTTGGAAGAAAAGCTAACGGCCAATGGCTAACGGCTAATAGCAATAAAGATTAGAATAATGAAACGAATTGTAATACTTGGAAGTGGCGAAAGTGGTGCCGGTGCAGCTGTGCTGGCAAAGGTGAAGGGGTTTGATGTGTTTGTGTCGGACATGTCTCAGATTAAGGACAAATACAAGCAACTGCTTAATCAGTATGACATTGCATGGGAGGAAAAGCAACATACAGAGCAACTGATTCTTAATGCAGACGAAATCATTAAGAGTCCGGGAATACCCGATAAGGCTCCCATGATCCAGAAGGTAAAGGCAAAGGGCATAAATATCATCAGCGAGATTGAGTTTGCCGGAAGATATACAGATGCCAAGATGATATGTATTACCGGTTCAAACGGAAAGACTACCACCACCTCGCTCATATATCACATCCTGACTCTTGCAGGATGGAATGTAGGGCTGGCTGGAAATATCGGAAACAGTCTGGCACTCCAGGTCGCAACAGAGCACCATGATGTATATGTCATCGAACTCAGTAGTTTCCAGCTTGACAATATGTATGATTTCAAGGCAGACATCGCAGTACTGATGAACATCACTCCTGACCATCTCGACAGGTATGACTTCAAGATGCAGAACTATACGGATGCCAAGATGAGGATAACCCGTAACCAGACTGCTAAGGATGCATTCATATACTGGGCAGACGATCCTATCGTGAGCGAGGAAGTCAGAAAACATGATGCCGAACTCCTCGGAACGAGATATGCCTTCACAGAGAATACTGAACTCCCAGGCGGAATGAGCAAGGACAGTCTTTCTCTCCGTGGCAAGCACAACCTCTACAACTCGCTTGCAGCAGGTATGGCAGCAGAGATTGCTGGTGTTCCGATGGATATCATCCATAAAGGTCTCAGTAACTTCCCAGGTGTGGAACATCGTCTGGAAAAGGCTGGTTTCGTAGGTGACGTAGAGTTTGTGAACGACTCAAAGGCCACCAATGTCGATGCTTGCTGGTATGCTCTCGAAAGTATGACAAAACCAACTGTGCTCATACTTGGCGGACTTGATAAAGGCAACGACTATTCCCAGATCTATTCCCTTGTGAAGGAAAAGTGCATAGGACTGGTCCTGATGGGTGTGGATAATAAGAAACTCCACGAGAACTTCGATAATTTCGGTATACCTGTAGCCGATGTGAAGAGCATGAAGGACTGCCTGAAGGAATGTTGGAAGATGGCACGTCCGGGTAGTTGTGTGCTTCTCAGTCCGTGCTGTGCAAGTTTCGACCTGTTCAAGAACATGGAGGACCGAGGAGAACAGTTCAAGCAGGGAGTCAGCTGGCTTTGCCAGAATGATGTAATGAAAGTTTAGAGTTTAGAGTTTAGAGTTTAGAGAATGTTTCATTCTTCATTTTTCATTAGAAAAAATAAGATATGGCGTGGAATAGGATTTCAAATTTCATCTCTGAGAATTTCTTCAAGGGAGATAAGGCAGTATGGATGATTTATTTCTTCCTGTGCATGATTTCCCTCGTAGAGATTTACAGCGCATCCAGTAACCTGACATTCAAGTCTGGCCATCATTGGGCTCCAATGATCAGTCAGGCTGGATTTCTCATTGCCGGATTTGTCATCATACTCATAGTACACAGGATTCCGTGCAAGTATTTCAAGCTGTTGCCATTATTCCTCTTGCCTCTTGCCGTCGTATTGCTTATCTGCACCAAGTTGATGGGAGGTGAGGTAAATAATGCCCAGCGATGGATGAAGTTAGGACAGTTTACCTTCCAGCCATCAGAAATCGCAAAGTCGGCAGTCATACTTACCCTTGCGTTCATTCTCTCAAAGGCTCAGACAGAAATAAAGGTCCGTACGAAACACGGTATCATAACAAAGCTTAAGGCTACGAACGGAGGGTACTCCAAGCCGTTCAAGATGTGTAGTGCCGTGATTCTCTTGGTCTGCGCACTCATCTGTACCGAGAACTTCTCAACGGCAGCAATATTGTTTACGGTATCTGTGGCAATGATGTTCATAGGAAATATTCCTAACGACTTGATGCTGAAAGGTATTGGTGTTATTGCCGCATTTGGTGTTGTGGCTGTGATGTGTATGTGTATGCTTCCTGACACCACTCTTGCCAGTCTTTCAAAGCGTGCTCCTACATGGAAGGCCAGGATTGTCAACAAGATAAGTCCAGAGTCGGTGAGTGATTCCATGGCTGTCATATCTATACAGGACGTACAGAAACAGGAGACGAGTGCCTTGATTGCTGTGGCCAATTCCAATGTGATTGGTCGTGGTCCGGGTAATTCGGAAGAACGCGATTTCCTCTATCGTGCCGAGTCCGACTTCATATATGCCATCATCATCGAGGAACTGGGAATTATCGGAGGTCTGTTCGTACTCATATTGTATGTCGTCTTACTTATCCGTGTGGGAAAGATTGCCCAGAAATGCGACAGGTTCTTCCCGGCCTATCTTGTTCTGGGACTGGGAATGATAATGGTGCTCCAGGCACTGATTAACATGGGTGTGGCTGTAGGTATGTTACCAGTGACCGGACAGACTCTGCCACTGATCAGTAAGGGTGGTACATCGATTCTGATAACCAGTTTCAACATCGGAATGATACTTAGTGTCAGCCGATACGCAGACAAGGTCAGTGAGACGAGACTGGAGCCTGCTGAAGAGATAAGTTCTAACGAAACGAACGAATATTTCAGCAGTATTGGTATGGAATAAAAAATTTTTACTATATTTGCATGATATGCAGAGATTAAAGGTCATAATAAGCGGTGGCGGTACGGGTGGACACATCTTCCCGGCAGTCTCAATAGCCAATGCTGTAAAGGCAGATCATCCTGAGGCAGAGATATTATTCATAGGTGCTGAGGGTCGTATGGAGATGCAGAGAGTACCTGATGCAGGATATAAAATCATAGGCTTGCCTGTCAGGGGGCTCATCCGTCCTCTGTGGAGCCCGAAGAACATCTCCGTGCTTTGTGACTTCCTCAAGAGTCGCATCAAGGTAAAGAAAATCATACGTGAATTCAAGCCTGACGTAGCAGTCGGGGTAGGTGGATATGCTTCTGCACCAACACTGAATGCTGCATATTCCCTTGGAGTACCTTGTCTCATCCAGGAGCAGAACTCCTATGCCGGAGTCACTAATAAGTCACTTGCCAGGAAGGCCAGGAAGATTTGTGTGGCATACGAAGGCATGGAACGTTTCTTCCCGAAGGACAGAATCATCCTCACGGGCAATCCTGTCCGTCAGTCCCTTGTCGAGACGACCATCTCTAAGAACGAGGCAGCCGCTTCTTTTGGACTCAATCCCGGCAAGAAGGTCATACTCATCATCGGAGGCAGTCTGGGCGCACGTACAGTCAACGAGAGTGTGCTGAACCATCTTGACGAAATCCGTGATTCCGATGTTGAGATACTATGGCAGACAGGTAAGTATTACTATAATGAAATCATGAAACGGCTTGGCGAACAGGCCGAGGTGCCAAATCTCCATCCTACTGAGTTTATCTCGAGCATGGACAATGCCTATGCGGCTGCCGATCTGGTAATCTCGCGTGCAGGTGCAAGTTCTATTTCCGAACTCTGTCTGCTTGGCAAGCCATGCATCCTCGTGCCTTCACCAAATGTTGCAGAGGATCACCAGACTAAGAATGCCATGGCACTCTCCACCAAGGGCGCTGCTTTCCTTGTGAAGGACATCGAGGCGAAGGAGAAACTCATACCTCTGGCTCTGAAGACAGTCAGCGATGAGCAGACTCTCCGTTCATTGTCAGAGAACATACTCAAGCTCGCACTCCGTGATTCAGCAAAGATAATAGCAGAAGAAGTTTATAAACTGGCTTGCAGCCAGAGTGAATAGTGAAAAGTGAATAGTGAAAAGTAGTGCAAACCGAACGCAGAACTAAGTTTACTTAAGTTATGCTGAGGTGCAGCCTACTTTGCAGGAACTGAAAAAGCCAATGGCCAATGGCTAACGGCCAAAATATGAAATATGAATTATAAAAACATATATTTTGTTGGAGCAGGGGGCATCGGAATGAGTGCCCTTGTACGCTATTTCCTCCATCAGGGATGTAAGGTCGGCGGATACGACAAGACTCCGAGTGAACTTACAGAGACTCTCATAAGGGAGGGTGCGATGATTCATTACGATGATGATGTCAGTCTTATCCCTGAATGTTTCAAGGATAAGGACACAACCCTTGTTGTCTATACTCCTGCCATCCCGGCAGACCATTCCGAACTTACATACTTCCGTAATGGAGGATTCGACATACAGAAACGCGCTCAGGTTCTTGGCACTCTTACCAAGGCTCACAAGGGGCTTTGTGTGGCCGGTACTCATGGCAAGACCACTACGTCCACTATGGCTGCCCATATCATCCACCAGTCATCAATCGACTGCAACGCATTCCTCGGAGGGATATCCAAGAACTACGGCACCAACTACATCCTCTCTTCCGAGAGTGACTATGTAGTTATCGAGGCAGATGAATTCGACAGGTCGTTCCATTGGCTTCGTCCTTATATGACCGTCATCACGGCTACCGACCCTGACCATCTTGACATCTACGGAACAAAGGAGGCCTATCTTGAGAGTTTCAGGAAATACACCTCACTCATACAGCCAGGAGGCGCACTTATCATTCATAAGGGACTTGAGATGCAGCCTGACGTCCAGCCCGGAGTTACCGTCTACGAATATTCACGCAGTGAAGGTGACTTCCATGCCGAGAATATCCGTATTGGAAACGGAGAGATATTCTTCGATTTTGTATCTCCTAAGGGTGTCGTCAAGGATATCCAGCTCGGAGTACCTGTAAGCATAAATATCGACAACGGCATCGCAGCAATGGCTCTTGCACAGCTCAATGGCGTGACCGACGATGAGTTGCGTGCAGCCATGAAGACTTTCGGTGGTGTTGACCGCCGGTTTGATTTCAAGGTGAAGAGGGATGACATTGTCCTTCTGAGTGACTATGCCCATCATCCTAACGAGATAGAGCAGAGTGTCAGGTCCATTCGTGAACTGTATAGCGACAAGAAGATTGCCGCCATATTCCAGCCACATCTCTACACCCGTACCCGTGACTTCTATAAGGATTTTGCCGCAAGCCTCTCACTCCTTGACGAGGTGTTCCTCTGCGATATCTACCCTGCACGTGAAGCACCGATTCCGGGAGTCACCAGCAGTCTTATCTATGATAATCTGCGTCCAGGCATACAGAAACGTCTCATCCATAAGGAAGACATATTGGACATAGCCCGCAACAAGGACTTCGACGTACTCATCGTACTCGGTGCCGGAGATGTTGACAACTATGTTCCTCAGATTGCAGAAATCTTTAATAGTTAAACGGAAAATTACTAAATAGAACTTTATGTCCTCTTCTCGCATAATAAGACTCATACTGATGCTCCTGCTCTTCCTCGGAATAGTAGCATACATCATCTATATCATTACGCGCAAGCCTCAGGGCTACACTCAGGAGGTTTGCAATGGGATTGTGCTTACCATAGCAGAAGACCCGAGGGCGAATTTCATCAGCGAGAAAACCATAGAGGAAATCCTCAGCAAGGTCAAGATCAATCCCGTCGGCAGACTGATGAAGGACATAAACCTCCAGGAGATAGAGAAGACCATCCGACTCAATCAGTATGTTGATAGTGTGGAGTGCTACAAGACGGCAAACGGCAAGGTCTGTGTCCGTGTGTCACAGCGTACCCCCGTGATATATGTCATTCCTGACTCTGCCAGCAGTGGATATTATGTGGATTCTCAGGGAAACATCATCCCGAACACCAGTTACGCAGCAGACATACTTGTTGCCACTGGCGATATTACGAGGGATTATGCCAAGACCAGTCTTGTTGAGTTCGGTAAATTCCTGCTCGACGATTCCTTCTGGGACAATCAGATAGAGCAGTTGCATGTCACGAAATCCAGAGGACACGACCCGTTTGTGGAATTAGTTCCGAGAGTTGGCGAACAGACCATATATCTCGGTACCATAGATGACTTCCAGAAGAAGTTACGCCGGCTGAAGGTGTTCTATACTAAGGCCATGCCTCTCATCGGATGGAACAAGTACTCAAGGATAAACCTGGAATATCCAAATCAGGTAATATGTACCAAGCGTCCCATCGCTCCTCCACCTCCACCACCAGAAACTGGCTTGCAGCCAGAGTGAATAGTGAAAAAGGCCAATGGCTAACGGCTAACAGCTAAAATATGAATTAAGCAACAATATGGAAAAGGAAGCAGTAATAGTAGCAATCGAATTCGGTTCATCCAAGGTATCTGGAATTGCCGGAAAGATGAAGGAAGGCACCATGCAGATCATTGCATACGCCGAAGACAGGACACCGGATTGTGTCAAGCGTGGAGTGGTCTACAACATCGAGAAGACCACCCAGAGCATCCGGAATGTAGTAGGACGACTCGAGTCCACACTCAAGCAGAAAGTCTCCCGAGTCTATGTCGGACTTGGAGGACAGTCTGTGCAGTCTGTCCTCAGCACAATCCAGAGCAATATGCAGACTCCAACCTGCATCACTCAGTCGCACATCGACTCTATCACCGAGGAAAGCCATAAGGTTTCGCGTGAAGACTATGAACTCATAGGCTACTTCCCACAGGAATATGTAGTTGATTCCAATGTGGCTGTCGACCCGGTCGGCATTGTGGGCACAAATCTCGAAGGCAGATACCTCAACATCATTGCGAACCGCAAGCTCAGGAATAACATCGATACCTGCTTCGACAATACCGACATCACCATTGCCGGATACAAGGTATCAGCCTATGAACTTGCCAGGAATATCCTTACTGACACAGAGAAGCGCTCGGGCTGTGCACTCATCGACCTCGGCGCAGGAACCACTACGGTAGTGATATTCAAGAACAACATAGTACGCCTCCTTACAACCATACCACTTGGTTACAACAACATCATCCACGACCTCTGCTCCCTCCAGATAGAAGAGAGCGAAGCCGTGCAGCTTCTCATGAAGTACGGCAACGGCACTCCAGGCGAGGAATACCTTGCCGACACCGAGGAACCGGAAGACTACACTACTTCCGACGGCCGTACGATAAAGATTGCAGAGATACAGTTCATCATCGAGGCACGTCTCAACGAAATTCTCTCTAATGTCCGCACACAGATATCCAAGTCCGAGTTCTTCACATCCCTTCTCGGAGGAGTGGTGATCACAGGCGGAGGTTCACTCATCAGGAACGCAGAGAGAGCCGTCATGCTCACCGTGAAAGTCGACAAGGTCCGTACTGCACGTAAGGTCAACGACCCTGTCATCAAGAACAGCACCCTCACCAATCTTGCTGTCGACAACTGCATGACCAACACCGTCATCTCCCTGCTTCTCTCAGGCACAGAGGACTGTGTAGGTGAGGCCGTGGGCGATCCCGACTTCTTCCGCAGCCAGCAGGCAGCAGAGGAGATAGGGAACCGCAAGGCAGCAGCAGCCGTTCTCCAGCATAGCGACGATGAGGCTTACGCCACTCTGGAAACCATCAAGGGCAAACTTCGCGAAGCCATCGCTCAGCTACAGGCATCAAGGACAGCTGTACTCTCCGAGGAAGGCAACAAACGCCTGCGCGACGAAGCATCCGACCTGATACTCGAATGCACGTCAATCATAGGCACAGACTACGACCAGTGCACACGCCAGCTCATAGGCAAGGACAAGTACAAGCAGACCTTGCGTGAGGCTGAAGAACTCATTGCCAAGCGTGACGACGAAGTGAAGATACTCGAGGACACAATCCGCAACGCAGCAAAGAAGAACAGTCTCAGGAACAAGTTCTTCAACTGGGTCGACGACCTGCTCAATGAGAAATGAACATAACAGCTAATGGCTAATGGCTAAATTACAAAGTTGAGAGTTTAGAGTTTAGAGTTTAGAGTCAGTTTTATAGTTTAGAGTTGATAGAATAAAGAAAGGCCAATGGCTAACGGCTAATGGCTAATGGCATTAAAGAATAAAGAATTAAAACAATATGGACAAGGACAATAACGACGGATTTGTATTTAACTTCAAGGAAGGTAAGAACAGCATTATTAAGGTCATCGGAGTCGGAGGTGGCGGATGCAATGCCGTGAACCACATGTACAACGAAGGTATACACGATGTCACCTTCATCGTCTGCAATACCGATGGCAAGGCACTTCAGGACTCTCCAGTCCCTATCAAGCTCCAGCTCGGAACCGAAGGACTCGGAGCAGGTAATAACCCCGAGAGCGGTCGCCATGCAGCAGAAGAAAGCCACGAGGACATCCACAAGATGCTCTCTGACGGCACCAAGATGGTATTCATCACCGCCGGAATGGGTGGTGGTACAGGTACCGGAGCCGCACCTATCATAGCCAAGACAGCCAAGGAACTCGGCATCCTCACGGTCGGAATCGTCACCATACCGTTCCGCTGGGAAGGAAACAAGAAGATCGACCAGGCACTCGATGGAGTGGAACAGATTAGCGAAAACGTAGATGCACTTCTCGTCATCAACAACGAACGTCTCCGCGAGATCTATCAGGACCTCTCCGTACTCAATGCCTTTGCAAAGGCCGACGACACCCTCTGCAACGCAGCACGCAGCATAGCCGAGATCATCACCATGCACGGCATCATCAACCTCGACTTCAACGATGTCAAGACAGTGCTCAAGGACGGAGGCGTCGCCATCATGAGTTCAGGCTACGGACGAGGCGAGAGCCGTATATCCAAGGCACTCGAGGCTGCACTCCATTCACCACTCCTCAACAACAACGACATCTACCATTCACGCAAGGTACTCCTCCACATATCCTTCTGTGGCGACGAGGAGAGTGGCGAGTCATCAACCCTCATGATGGACGAGATGAACGAGATCAACGACTTCATGGAGAAGATGAAGACCATCGAAGATGTAGAGACCAAGTGGGGACTCTCTGTCGACCCAACCCTTGGCGACCGTGTGAAAGTCACCATCCTCGCTACAGGCTTCGGAGTCCAGAACATCAACACCGCCGAGATGAACAAGCGTATGAAGGAACGCGGAGAACGCGATCTCCAGCGCGAGGCAGAACAGCAGGAAGAGGCACTCCATCGCCAGGCACGCCGCGACCAGATCTACGGACCCGACCGTAAGGGAGGTTTCGTACGTCGCATGAGCTATCGTTACACCTTCCGCGACGAAGACCTCGACAACGACGACCTCATCTCCATGATAGAATCATCACCAACCTACAAGCGCAGCAAGGAGACCATACGCCTCTTCAACGACAAGTCAGGCGCCCAGCCCGAGTGACACATAGTCAGTAACCCAATATACCAAGAGGATGTACCCAAAGTGCATCCTCTTTTTTCTTGATAATTTGCGAAAGGGTAATAGGCTTAATCATTGATTTTGAGGAATCCCTTCTCAAATGCTTGTGGGTATAGGAATTTCTTTTCCTGTATTGCGAATCTTACAATAATGTATTTCTCATCAATGGACCTGACCGTTCCTCCACCGAATGTTATGTGTTCTACAATGTCTCCTACCCTCACATCATCCCATGCATTGATATAAGAAGATGTTTTCTCTTCCTTGGAGAGAGGGGCTTCATCAATTATCTTTGTCTCCTGGCTGCCAAGGAGAACAGTGTTGAATGGCTTCCGCTCAAAATCCTTTTTATCTACAGTAGTGTCCCAACCGCCGATACGTGTATTGCCTTCGTGCGTGTCAATACCTGTATAGGTAAGGCTGTCGTCCTCGTATCGCTTGAATTTGAACACTGCATCGTTCATCAGTTCTCCATTGAACACGTTAAGACTCTTGAGAAGGTCGAATTCCTTGACAGTTAATCCAGTAACCTTACGGAACAGTTCTGGTTCAAGACTGGAGATTACATCCTGCAAAGTATATTCACGGAAATCGGTTAGATACATGAAGACCGGAATACGTGTAGCAAACTTTATCAGCTTCTCCTGTATTTCCTTACGTTTGCTCTTGTATTCCTTCTCCTCATCAGTAAGTTCCTTGCGTTGCTTTGCTGTCAGACTATCGCCATTCTCCTTCTTCAGTTGCTTTACGTGTTCCGACTTGTTGATGATGGTCTCAATATCCTTGTTCAGCGAACGGAATCCCTCGATGTTCATCAGTGCACGCATTGCGTCCGTGTTGTTCATGAGACGGCTCAGCGTTGCGTTATCCACATTCACGAGCAATGCACTTTCCCAACGTCTTGCAAGCAGGGTTGCCGTAGTGCCACTCATCGCCATGTCGAGAATGTCGCCGGCATTGACCTCTGTCATAGAACTGCCATCGTATGCCAGCACAGGCAGGAACTTGATGAAGGTCTCTATCTTCTTCTCGGGGTTGCTTTCGTGAATGTCCAGTTTACTACCGTACTCCACAATCTGGCGCAGGGCGCGGTTTGGTGCAAAGTCAAACACATAGCAGAATGGTTTCAGTACCACCTCGCTGCCACGTTCATCCTTCGTTGTCCATGGCGACTGCACGCGGAATGCCGACTGGAAATATGTCTCAGGGCTCTTCAGATTGCGAAGCATGAAGATACCTGCCCATGGGCGAACCGTTACGCCTGTTGTCAACTTACTGCACGACAGCGTGATGGTCTTTGAGAATTGAGGGTTGCTCATCGCCTCATAAACAGGCTTCACAGCCTCAGCTCCCATTCCTGCCTCATTGCCGGCTGCAAGCACAACGGAGTAATCGCTGAAAAAGACGTTTCTCCTGCTGCGCAACAACCTTGCCATAGCTCGGCACGAAGCCACATCGGGCAGGAACCAGAACGTATGTTGCAGGTAGCCCATCAATCTCACGTCAGAGAAAGGCATAGGCGGTTTCTCGCTGCCTTGCTTCAGTTCCGAAACCACATTCTCCGTATAAGCACCACGAATCAGGTCAAGCCACTTCTGCACATACTCTTCATGTACAAACGTAGTTCCCTCTGCACGGAAGAACTCGTTAAGGTCGAACTCGTCATATTCGCCCTGAGCCGCTATCTCTGTGATACTTTCCGGCATACGATAGGTCATCATCACCATCTTTGGCAGAGCCGCGTATGGGTTTTCGTTTTGAGCCTGTCCTGAGCTTGTCGAAGGATTCCAGGCTTGTTTTGCTTCTTGCTCATCGCTATACGTCCAGTTGTATATCTGCTCTTCGATGAACTCACCCGAACTGATAGCGCGGAACGGAGTGCCCGACAGATACAGGTAGGCTCTTGTCTGCAATGGCATCAGGTCCTCTTCGAACAGCTCTCGCGAAGCCACCTCGTCAGCACTTCCTGCATCCTGCTCTATCATCTCGCCCACCTCCATGGCACGTTCCAGCATCTCTGTGTCCTTCTTGTCGTAGAAGTTCCTGGCATTCCTGCCCCATGCGCCATAGTGGTATTCGTCGAGGATGATGCAATCCCACGCCACTTCCTGTATCCACTCGTTCGTAGCCTTTATGCCACCTGCACTGTTTCGTCCAAGCACATCCTGAAACGATGCAAAGCACACGAACGGCTTCCTCTCGTTGACGTGGTTGAATTCCCTGTTCTCCTTTTTCTCGCAGAACTGCCATCCGGCAAAGTCCTTGTGCGTAAGCAAGTCCTCCTTCCATGCTGTCTTCACGGCAGGTTTGAATGTCAGCACCAGAATGCGTGTCCACCTCATACGCAGTGCCAGCTGATAGGCGGTGAATGTCTTGCCGAATCGCATCTTGGCATTCCAGAGGAAATGGGGAGTCAGGCCCTCGTTGCCCGGGTCGAGATAGAACGCGGAGAAATACTTGGCGGTCTTATCCACTGCTCGTCGCTGTTCCTCACGCATCCTGAACGTCTCTATACGTTCGGTGATGGTGTCTCGTCCATCCATCACCGCCGATATTGCTCGTTCCACATCCTTTGTTGTACATTTAAACCACTCGCCGTCTGGGTTCTGAATGCCCGAAGAGCGTAGAACCTTATGTACGGCATGGTCGTCAAAACTCCTGCCGTCCTTGCACATAGCAGGTCGTTCGAGAACAATCTTATATGCGACACCCGCCGTCTTGCATTGCTCTGCCACACGTGTCTCGGCATCGCGCACAGTGTATCCCACCTTCAGCAATCCCTCGTGCGAAGGTACACCAACCAACTCGTAAGCATAGATGGTTGGTGTTTGTTGTACTTTGCTTTGAAGTAAATCAGTTGCTGCCATAACAATTATTTATTACCTATTTCGTCAACTGACTTTATTCGAGAATCAATGTATGCCCATTCCTCATCTGAGATATTCCATCTTTTACAAAGTAAGTTGTCTGTGTAAACACCTTCATAATGGCCAAGGTCTGGGACAAATATGAAATTCTGTTTGGTCACATGTTGTGAAACTACTGATTGCAGCAGGAGAAAACGTACAATTTTGGTAAATATATACGACTTAAACGATAAAACTTCAGATTCAGAATCAAACGCACCTGCAACAAACCATGATTCTGTACAACATTCACCAGGCTTCGCAATCCTCGTATTTCCTTCATAGTAAAAGCCAATGGGCTTTGTAAAGTCTGTTTGACCTGCAATAGGAGCTATAGGAAGTAAAAATTTCCATTTATTCAGTAGTCCCTTGTTGTCTACTATGTCCTCTTTTGCTGCATACCGAAGACCAATTTTTTGAATAAACCAACAAGGTATTCCTTCTGTAGTTGGTAAATAGTTCGTAGGTAATCCAAAAGGCTTACGAGTCGATGCAGTATCGGATAATTTTATTCCTTTATTTTCCTTGTAAGAAGTAACCTTTTTGATTATTGGAATTGCTTGTGCTTGCCTTATCAATACTGGATATTCATTAAGATACCTGTCTGTAAATATGGTCTGACCATCTTTCATATTTACGAAATGACACGTTCCCTGATTATCTCTATCCCAAAGGAAATAACATACACCGCCAGCAATGTCTACACCAGGGAATGCTTCATAAGAATTCTCGAAATCTACAATCGTGCGTATTCTTTTGTCATTTAACATTGTTGAGCGAAAATCATCCAATCCCTTTCCCCCAATAAACCATCGTGATGGTACTATCATACATAAATATCGTGGATTCAATTTCTTTGCCTGTTCAACAAACAAATGATAGAGAGGTTTTGCACTGGCACTATTACCTCCATCACTCAACTGATACGGTGGATTACCTATAATAACATCGAATTGCATATTTGGGAATAACTTTTGGGGATTGTCTGTGTGAATAAACTGATAAGCATAGTGTTCGTCGGCATCGCTGCGGTCATAGACTTCTTGTGAGGCTCCGCAATAGATGCATTTGCCTTTCTGCCATGTGTGACGCAAATTACGATAGATGATATTGCCTTCGGCACTGTCGAAATGCGAGACACTATACTGGCCACTGGCATCGCGAGAGCAATAGAGCGAACGGCGTGAAATGTAAGATGTCAGTTCGGTAGTAGCAATGCCAAACACCTGATGGTGCATGATATGGTTGATGCGTTGCTGACGGTCGGAGATAATAAGCTGGAGTCCTCGGTCAAGGCGTTTCACTATCTCTCGCAGGAAGATGCCCGACTTACTCACGGGGTCGAGGAACGTGGTGTCAGGACTGCAGAACAGTTCCTGCGGAAGCATGTCGAGTACCTGGTTGGCAAGCGTAGGAGGTGTGAACACCTCATCATTGCTCAGGTTGGCAAGGCAGTTGAGTACATCAGGATTGTAGGTTTTCATAAGTGCGGCTGTTTAGGTCAAGGAAATACACTGGTGGGAACGTGTCGCAAGGAATATCGCTGAAGAGGTCGCCTCCCTGATTTGTGGCAACAAGATATGAGAACTCATAGTCGCGGCGCACAACCTTGCCATCGCCGATGAATCCCCACTCGCTCACGACAATCCATTCCTTAGGGTCATCTACTCGATGATAGGTAAGTGCATCGCCCATGATGATGTTCATCTGCAACAGGTATTCTACCGCATCACGGCATTCCTGCTTGCACTGGTCGCCAAACAACTCTTCGTACTGCTGGCAGAAATAACCGAACAGTCGTTTGCGACATGCCTCTGCATTATCCTGCAACAGTTCTATGCCATAGATGCTGCTCACCGCCCATACGGCATTGCGCTCATACTGCAACTGGGTGTATTGCTTCGATTCCACTCGGCTGCGACACACGGCAAGTTTCCTGCGGAGTATTTCTATGAGGAAATTGCCATCGCCACATGCAGGTTCAAGGAAACGGCTGTCAATGCGATCCGTCTCCTGCTTCACCAAGTCGAGCATGGCATTCACCTCACGCTCGGCAGTGAACACCTCACCGTGCTGTGCTACACGTTCCTTTGACTTTATCTGATCGGACATAAAAAAATGATTAGACATTTCCAGCATCGTGTTGGAACTATCTAATCAATATGGTGTTGCGCGTGGCGATTGTTTGCGGATACAAAAAAGGGCGTGAACCTTCTTACGGTATTCCGAGGCCAGCTACCAACCAGAACCTCTTCCGCGTATAAGAAAATGCTCACGACCCAAAGGATCGCAAACATCGTGATATCTTTATACGCGGATGGTCTTTGGTATGCTAATATGCCAAAGCCAACCATCATTGATGTGGTCTTATTCTGGAATCGTAAGTTGGTAGCTTGTTCTGGAATACCACAATGATAGCCGATGCTGCTATGTTGTTAATACTTTATTGTTTCTGTAGTTTCTGTTTCTTCAATGAATGCTTTTTTTGTTAGACAATGGTTTCTTTATTTGTTCTGACTCCCCATGCGGTTTGTCACCGTGTGTGCTGAATCGTCCGACGCCTGTGGACATTTCCGCAATCCACTTTGCAAAGATAATAAATAAAAATGAACAATGAAGAATGAAAAATGAATTTTTGTTATCAGTCCTTCATTTTTTATCTCCATTTCCGAGGATTACCTGTGCGATCTCCGAGGGTCATGCGTGCGGAGGCAGAGAGCTGTGCAAACGCAGTTGGGGTCGACTTTGAATGGAGATGCAGTCGGGGTTGAAGTGAGGCTCATTCGGCTTCGTGCTGATGTGTAATCTGAAAGATAGTTATCTTACGGCATGAAGATAGTTATCTTACAGGCGAAAGATAGTTATCTTACGGCATGAAGATAGTTATCTTTCAGAACAAGCATCAGTTCAAGGGCGAGTAAACGACAGTATAATCCTGAATGACAGTGCGTTCAATCCTGATTAAATATGCGATAAATGTGGTGTATTTGAGGGGTGCTTCATGGCATGATAATCTCTGGTATGATTCCATGAATCAATTAGACAAACAGCGATATATTGTGTGTGTCATGGAAGACCGGTTCCGACAAAAAAGGCTGGACCCTGATATGAGGTTCAGCCTTTTTCATTATTCATTGTTCATTGTTAACTGTTAACTGTTTCTTCACAAGTTCAGGCGAGCAAGCTCGGAGTCCTGTTAACTGATAACTATTAATGTTACTCCCACTCGATGGTTGCTGGTGGCTTGCGTGAGATGTCGTAGACTACGCGGTTGACTCCCTGGACTTTGGTGATGATGTCGTAGGATACCTTGTCGAGGAATTCGTATGGGAGGTGTACGCAGTCGGCTGTCATGGCGTTGACTGAGTGTACGGCACGGAGTACGATGGCGTTGTCGTATGTGCGCTCGTCGTTGCATACTCCCACGCTCTTGACTGGAAGGAGGATGGCTCCTGCCTGCCATACCTTGTCGTAGAGTCCTTCTGCACGGAGGGCATCGATGAAGATCTTGTCGGCATCCTGGAGGATGCGTACCTTCTCGGCTGTGATGGCTCCGAGGATTCTGACTCCGAGTCCCGGTCCCGGGAATGGGTGGCGACCGATGTGCTGCTCGTCCATGCCGAGTTCACGGCCTACGAGGCGTACTTCGTCCTTGTAGAGCATGCGGAGTGGTTCGCAGAGCTGGAACTTCATGTCCTTTGGCAGTCCGCCTACGTTGTGGTGGGACTTGATGGTCTTGGACTTGCTGTTCTGTGATTCGATTACGTCGGGATAGATGGTTCCCTGTCCGAGCCACTTGACGTCGGCAATCTTCTGTGCTTCTTCGTTGAAGATCTCGATGTAGTTGCGTCCGATGATCTTGCGCTTCTGCTCTGGGTCGTCGACTCCTTCGAGGTCCTTGAGGAACTTGGCTGATGCGTCGACTCCCTTCACCTGAAGTCCGTAGTCCTTATAGTTGGCCTGTACGTCTTCGAACTCGTTCTTGCGGAGGAGTCCGGTGTTGACGAATATACAATAGAGGTTCTTACCGATGGCTTTGTTGATGAGCACTGCGGTAACGGAGGAGTCTACTCCTCCTGAAAGACCTAAAACAACCTTGTCGTTGCCTAACTGCTGCTTGAGTTCCTCGACGGTCTTCTCGACGAACTGCTGCGTGGTCAAGTCTGGAAAATTTCTGAACATAGCGTTATTTAATTCATAATTCATAATTCATAATTCTAAATCCGAAATCCGAAATCCGAAATCC
>CALELI010000119.1 GCA_937902455.1 uncultured Prevotellaceae bacterium
ATCTTCATTTTACTCTGCGAGAAACAACTGATTTACTATGACGGCTATTGCAAAATCAGGATGCGCAGTCAACAGGTATATTATTTCCTAAAATAAATTTTCAGTTTTCGCTTAATTTACCTATCTTTGCATCATCATTAGAAAATTAAATTCCGAATATGAAAAAACTACTTGCAATCCTCCTGCTTTCAGGATTCGGCACACTTACAGCCAGCGCACAGAATCCATACATGCCATTATGGGAATACATCCCCGACGGTGAGCCCTATGTATTCGAAGACCCTGACCGGCCAGGAAAATACCGCGTGTATGTCTATGGTTCACATGACTCCCTCATCAAGGAATACTGCGGACTCGAACAAGTGGTATGGTCAGCACCTGTAGACGACCTATCCCAGTGGCGCTACGACGGAGTCATCTTCCGCAACACCCACGATGCCAACGGCCACCTGCTGAGTCCTAATGGCAAGGGCGACCTGCTCTATGCCCCCGACATTGCAGTGAAGACCGGTAAGGACGGCAAGAAGGAATATTATCTCTTCCCTAACATCCAGGGCGAGGAAAGAGCCGGACTGATTGCAAAGAGCAATCGTCCCGACGGTCCCTACGTAGCCTGCAACTACAGCAAGACCAACCCTCGCAGCACCGATGGCGTGCTCCGCTTCGATCCTGCCGTATTCGTCGACGATGATGGTCGCGTGTATGGCTACTGGGGATTCGAGAAGTCATTCGGAGCAGAACTCGACCCCGAGACCATGTCGACCGTCAAGCCCGGCACGAAGATTGTCACCGACATGGTTTCCAACTACAAGCAAGACGGAATCTTCCGTTTCTTCGAAGCCTCGTCAATGCGCAAGATAAAGGACAAGTACGTGTTCATCTACTCCCGCTGGACAGGAGAAGGCGAATTCGGACTGCCTACAACCAACTACACCCTCGCATACGCCTATAGCGACAATCCTCTCGGTCCGTTCACCTATGGAGGTACCATCATCGACGGCCGAGGCCGTGACACCGACGACAACGGGAAGATAATCTATACAGCCCACAAGACCGGCAACACTCATGGCAGCATCTGTGAAATCAACGGCCAGTGGTGGGTGTTCTATCATCGCCAGACAGGACTCGACGAGTTCTCCCGTCAGGCAATGGTTGCGCCAATCAAGGTGGATGTCCAGACAGGCAAGGGCGGTAAGGTCACCATATCCGAGGGAGAATATACCTCTGAAGGATTCCAGACAGACGGTCTCAACCCACTCGAACGTACAGCGGCAGGTACAGCGTGCTACTACACCCATCCGAAGGGCATGGGACAGGAATATCCGAAATTCATGCCAAACGGTTCATATATCGAAGCATCACGCATCGACTGGAACTCATACGTCGGACCATACAACCTCAAACAGCCACTCTGTCCTGTAGTCAACAACACCGACGGGTCGGTCGTAGGCTACAAGTACTTCAACTTCGACTGCATGAAGGATGCAACTGACGCAACACTTCACATGAACGTAGTGAAGGAAGGCATAGAGGGAACCATGAAAGTGATGATTGGAGGTCCAAGTGTGAAGAAAGGCGGCAAGGTCGTCGGTTCCTACACCTTCAAGTCAGGTCCTGCAACACCAATGGCCGAGATATCCATCCCACTCACTGGCATGAACCAGTTCAAGGGCAAACAGCCATTGTTCTTCCAGTTCACATCCGCCACAAAGGACAAGTCAATATGCAAAATCTATGACTTTATTTTCGTAATTATGAAATCCGAAATCCGAAATCCGAAATTAACAACAACTCGTAATTCGTAATTCGTAATTCGTAATTCAATTCATAATTCGTAATTCATAATTCATAATTCACAATTTACCATCATGCTTATCATTGGAATCGCCGGAGGAACCGGCAGCGGAAAGACAACAGTAGTCAACAAGATAGTAGAGGCACTGCCTGAAAACAGTGTGGCAATCATCCCACAGGATTCATACTACAACGACCAGAGCAACCTGCCACTCGAAGTACGCAAGCGCACCAATTTCGACCATCCTAACGCATTCGACTGGAAACTCTTCGAGCAACAGATAGCACAGCTCAAGCTCGGCAAGGCCATCGAGCAGCCAACCTACTCCTACATCACCTGCACACGTCTCTCTGAGACCGTACATGTAGAGCCGAAGGACGTCATAATCATCGAAGGCATCATGGCACTCTACGACAAGGACCTCCGCGACCAGATGGACCTCAAGGTCTTCGTCGATGCAGGAGCCGACGAACGCCTGCTCAGGGTTATCGTGCGCGACATGGAAGAACGCGGTCATCCACTCGACATGCTCATCGACAAGTACCGCAACATCCTCAAGCCAATGCACGACGAGTTCATCGAGCCGACCAAGCAATATGCCGACATCATCATCCCTAACGGCGGCAATAACGCCCAGGCTGTCCGAATGATGCAGCAGTACATCAAGGGAATGTTATAATAACAGGAATCGAGACAGATATCAGTTATCGAATTATCATGTTATCTATTACATAAAATGAAGAAGGCAATCATTACATTGGCATTCAGCATCTGCCTTGCCTCCCTTGCCTGGGCAGGAGGAGGCATTGTCACATGGGACCTGTCTCAGCTCGTGGGCACATTCAGTAATGCCACCACCATCAAGGCCACAGACAGCGATGCCGAACTCACAATCGTGAGCGGTACGTTTTGCGAGCAGGAATATCAGATTGGTTCGGCAGGCAAATACACCGACAAAATCAGCAAAGGCATAAGTGTGGAGCTGGCGGGACCTAAATCATAAATACGGAAGAGGTTCAAATCCCGCAAAGGCATAAGTGTGGAGCTGGCGGGATTTGAACCCGCGTCCAAACAAGGAGACCATACGCTTTCTACATGCTTATTCCGGCTTAGGTTTTCGTGCTGCATCAAGACCCGGACCACCAAATGCAGCCTTATCCTCTAAGAGTTTCATCGCAGACGCGAGGCCATCCACAACTATTCCCGATTTTACTGCACCGCCTTACTGACCGCTTCAGGAAAATAGCTTTCAGGGCGATGTCTCGTTCCCCTGCCTGGCAAGGGAATTAAGCAATCAGACTACTGAACTTCGTCTATGCAGCGAGAGCATAAGTATTGTTGCCAGATAAATTTGATTCGAGACGTTTTGAAGAGTCGGTCTCAACACTCTGCATGCTTACGCACCACCTCAACTTGCTGTCAAATCCATTCAACCCCAAGTTGCAGTTCCTCCCACCGGAGAAAAAGTGTGCAAAGATACGAAAAAAAACGATAACGACAACAAAAAGGACGAGTTTTTTCTGTCTATCTGCGGTAGTTTGTGTAGACTACGTCGAGTTTGATCTTGTCGGTGCCACCGAGGAGACGTGTACTGGACATGGAGAAGTCGTGACAGAGCTTGACAAGGTATGAGGATGTGTCGTAGGTTGGTTCTACTGGGATGATATATACCTTGTTGTAGTTTGGCGTGGCACGACCATTCTTCTTCTCGGTAATCATTGTGCTCACGAGATTGGAGATGTTGGAGAAATCGTATGTATTGGATTTCTTGTTGTAGGTTGCTATGTAGGATGTGAGGTCGTCGGCAACCTTATAGTTCTCGAAATAGCCTGTATAGTCGTCGTAGCGTACAAGGAGTACGTTCTTCGGTATGCTGAGCTTGAAACGGCTCTGCACACGGTCGTTATAGCGGGTGAGGGTGAGCTTTACGGAGTTGATGGAGTCATTGGAGTATTGCGATGACATGATTTCGTCGATTGGCAGGGTAATCTGCGTGAAGAGTCCTGCCGGTGACTTGAGGTATGTGGCAGACTGGTCGTCAATGAGTTTCTGGAGGTTAGAGTTCTCGAATCGTGTTGCCTGAATGACTTCCTCAGTAGATCCGAATGCCTTATATGCATCCTTGTAGACAGAGTCTTCACTGGCTACGTAGGCATCGAAATGGATTGTGAGCGATGAGATGTCGATATAGGCCATTGCTCCGTCACCAGCTTCGAGCTTGAAGTAGAAGCCTTTGGTTCCCGGAATTCCGCTGCGGATAAATGCCTCGGAGTTGGTGAAATATTCGGGATGCGACTTGTAGCCGTCGTAGATGGCCTGACCGATGTAGCGTGGGAGCGGTATGTAGATGTTATTGTAGTGCTCTGATGACCAGCGCTCGCTGTCGGAAATGGTGTAGTCGGACAGTGTAAACCACTTCTCTGCAATCGGCTCCTTCTTGCTGTCGTAGTAGTTCTCAGGGATGATATTGGTGTAGTAGTTGAGATCAGGATTGAGTACTGAGTCGAGCGGATAGACGGATAACTTGAGGGTCTGGAGTGAATCGCCCACGAAGTCCTTGACATAGAGACGAAGATCGACAGCCGTGACTGAGTCGTTGACTATTGAGTCAGGCATGGCGAAATGCTCTGGGCAGTGGAACTGTGCCAGGAAGTCGGACTTGATGGATGTCCCTGTCTCGGGGTCAGTAAAACGTCCGAGATAGGATATGCTTGAGCGTGCCAGTACGTCGCCTGCCGGCACTGTCTGTGAGACGGCGTAATAGACAGCCTCAGATGAATGGACAAAATCCTGGGAAGGCATCATGTCGGAGCCCAGATTGTTGGTAGTGTCATCGCATGAAGCGAGAAACGGGAGAAGGAGTGATATAGAGACTGTAAGTATTTTATTACGAACGTTGCGCATTGAAATCTTCGTTGTTTTGCTTGTGTGGATTGATATACAGGAAATGAGGTCAGCCTAACACCTGGTCATAGAATTGCTTGTAGGCTTCCTCGCACTTGTCTTCGGTCTGATATGGGAGTACAGGCAGTCCAAGTGACTGTGCATACTGGATGACTTCAGGACTTACTTCCTCGTCCTCGAGGATAACTCCGTCGGAGAACTTGATTGCCAGTTTCTGCATGTTGTCGAAACGACACTCGAGTGGTGTCACGTCGGCAACATCGAGGAATGATGCATCGCGGAAGGTGAGTGATTTCTCGAGGTTCTTACTGAGTGGCTGAGTGAGCATCTGACGGGTAGCTGAATATACTATCTTGCATTCAGCGAATGATGGTTCATCGCGGAACGCCTTCTTGATGTATAGCGGCATAATGGCTGAAGCCCATCCGGTGCAGTGTACGATATCAGGCACCCAGCCGAGTTTCTTGACTGTCTCGAGGACACCACGGGCGTAAAAGATAGCACGATCGGCATTGTTGGCGTATTCCTTGCCGCGAGGATCGATTCCGATGCCTTTCTTGCGGAAGAAGTCGTCGTTGTCGATGAAATATATCTGCATGCGTGCGGCCTGTATGGATGCGACCTTTATGAGCAGAGAATGATCTGCTTCGTTGATGATGAGGTTCATTCCCGAAAGTCGTATGACTTCGTGTAGTTGGTTACGGCGTTCATTGATAATTCCCCATTTAGGCATGAATGTACGGATTTCACAGCTTGATTCCTGGATGCGCTGTGGCAACTCACGGAACCGCTTTGAGATGGGGGTCTCAGCGGTGAACGGCATCATTTCCGTATTTACATAGAGTACTTTTTTCGTCTTCATTTCACAAATGCATATATTGCATTTGCAAATTTAGTATTTTTTTTTGACATAATCGCTATGGATTGGGCAAAAAGATTGGAAATGATGGTACAACACAAAAAAAAAGAAACGGTCACGAGCTTTCACAGCTGATGACCGCCTGAGATAATTCTTACAATTATTCTCACTTACCAAAAAGAAATTAAAATGTGCTTAAACTAAGCTGATTGAAAACACAATATATCTTTTTCGTCTGGCCTTCTCAGCACTGATGCATATAGAATGGCACTGACGTTTCTGGCGTATTAATGAATTACTTGCGCAGGAGCAACCATGCGTCTGGATAGATACTGCGGAGACGGTTGCGTGTGTTGACTGCAGATGACTTGTCGTCGAATGATTCTGCCACTACGCGGTACATTCCTGTCTCTGGGTTCTGTGCTACCTGTGCTGCATAGCCGCTTGACTTGAGTGTGCTGCAAAGACGGTTTGCGTTGTCGAGGCTCTTGAATGATCCGCAGATTACGTTATAAGCCTTGAGTGTGCCGTTGATTGCGTTGAGTGATTCCTGGCGTACAGTTACGTTCTCTTCTGGCTGCTGTGCCACTGGAGCTGTTACGACTGGAGCTGCTGGCTGCTGTACGACTGGAGCTACCGGCTGCTGGACAGTCTGTTCTGCTGCCTGTGCCTTTTCGTAGGCCTTACGATAGCTACTTTCTGATGACTTACATGAAACGAAGGCGATAGCTGAAATGAGTGCCAAGCCTAAAATAAGATTCTTTTTCATAATGTTTTTAGTTTTTTTTAGTTTTGTAATTAATTATCTCTATCTGTTTAATTTATTAATGTTGACGATTCCGACGAACTGAGGAGTGTAAAATTTTGATTTCTTGTGGAAGTGATTCAGTGTTGTCAGTCCATCGAATTGCCATCAGTCTTTCACACATGAAAACGAAGATGCCTTCATTGCCTTCTTCAGAGGAACTGCGGCACGGTAATGGATATTCTTAATCTTGATATCCTTTGCCTTCATATCCTTCTCACTCTCCACAAGCGGAGATTCTGCCGAGATTGAAAATGTACCGAGTCCGTCGATATAGACATTATAACCATCAAGAAGACTCTGCTCGATTTTCTCGACGAGTGCAGCTATGGCTCCGGCCATGTCGGCCATAGTCAGTGTGCATGATGCTGCAATGTCCTTGCAGAGTGTCTGAGTGTCTATTGTACCCTTCGTGACAACCTGTGCATAAAAAGCCTTCTTTGGTTCCTTGCTGATGTTGTCCTTCATCGGAGTCAGGCGATAGTTTATACTCATATTTTTCTTTATGTTTAAAGTTATTTTTATTTAATTTTAGACAATTTTAATAAAGTCATTAGAGCATTTTTATTGAAAATGTAGACAATATTTGTAAAAAGTCTACGCAAAATTAGGGTAAATAATTCGTGTAGACAAAAAAAAATAGTTAAAAGATGTTAAAGCGGAGGCAATTTCCTACATTTTTCATGAATTTGGATGAATAATGGGGTGTAGACGGAAAAAAAAGTGTAAATTTGCAGAAGAAATGGACCAAAGGTATTCATCGGATTTGTTTAGACGGGCAGTGGACGAATTTTCGAAGCTGCCTGGTGTGGGACGGAAGACCGCCGTCAGGCTGGTGCTGCATATCTTACGGCTGGACAAGGATGTCGTGGACGGATTTGCCGACGCCATCAAGGAACTGCGCCACGAGATAAAATACTGCAGTGTGTGCCATAACATATCCGATACGGAGGTGTGTGACATCTGCAGTGACGAGAAGAGAGACAAGTCAACGGTATGTGTCGTGGAAAACATCCAAGACGTGATGGCAATTGAGGCCACGACCCAATATCATGGTCTTTACCATGTGCTTGGAGGCGTAATCAGTCCGATGGAGGGTGTCGGTCCTACTGACCTGGAAATAGAATCACTCGTGAACCGGGTTGCCGAAGGAGGGGTGACGGAAGTGATTCTGGCGCTCAGTTCAACCGTCGAAGGTGACACGACAAACTTTTTCATCTCGAGGAAACTGGCGAAGTATGACGTGCGGCTGACTGTGCTTGCAAGAGGATTGTCAATGAACGACGAGTTGCAGTATACTGACGAAATCACTCTGGGAAGGTCGATTGTAAACAGAGTGGAATATAAGTGACCTCGCTACGCTCGGAGTGAAAAGTGAATAGTGGACAGTAAATAATCATATTGGATGAAACTTAGTGTTGTCATAGTAAGTTATAATGTGAGGTTTTATCTGAGTCAGTGCATTGACTCGGTACGACGGGGCATGGATGGCATTGAGGGGGAGATATTCGTGGTGGACAACTGCAGTAATGACGATACTGAGACGTGGATTTGTGAACGCTATCCTAATGTTCACTACATCGGTAATAAAGACAACGTTGGTTTCGCGAAAGCAAACAACCAGGCTCTCAGGCTTGCACAGGGAGAATATGTTGTGTTGCTGAATCCAGACACAATCGTAGGTGAGAATGTACTGAGGGAAGTGATCAGCGTGATGGACAGAGAACAGAATGCAGGAGGAGCAGGAGTGATGATGCTGAAACAGGATGGTGGTTTTGCTCTCGAATCAAGGAGAGGAGTCCCTACTCCATTCACATCGTTCTGCAAGATGACCGGACTTTGCAAGCTGTTTCCAAAAAGCAGGACGTTCGGAGGATATTACATGCAATATCTCGACCGTGAGAAGATCGCAGACATTGAAATCATCTCTGGAGCTTGCATGTTCATACGCAGATCCGTGCTCGACGAAGCAGGACTGCTGGACGAGACATTCTTCATGTACGGAGAGGACATTGACCTGTCGTACCGTCTGCTGAACACCGGCAAGAGAAACCTGTATATTCCTTCAGCAATACTGCACTATAAGGGTGAAAGCACGAAGAAGAACAGTTTCAGATATGTGAACGCATTCTATCAGGCCATGCTCATTTTCTTCGAGAAACACTATGGTGGATACAGCAAGATGTTGTCAGTTCCAATAAAGGGAGCAATCTACCTGAAAGGATTCGCTGACTACTTGTGGCAGCAGTGCAAGGTGATGATTGACAAGCATGACACCTTATATTATATACAGAAGAGCCGTTTCCTCCTTATTGGCGGAAGCAGAAACATGGAGAGAATGATTGGTAAATGCGAAGCTAAGGGAATCATCTACGATTCAGTCGTTGCCTCACAGGACATAATCGAATCAGGACACACAAGCCTGAACGACATGGGCAGAGATTATGACTACATCGTCTACGACATGGATGTATTCAGGTACGAGACTGTGCTTGAAGCATTCAGGCAGACAGGCAACAAAAAACCATCGCCGATGATTGCAACGTATCATAGCGATGGTGATGTGATTATTACCGGAAGTATGGTATTCTGACCTCCTTATTCCTTTACTATGTCAGGCCTCTTGTAACCAAGATGCTTATTGGTGAGTTCCTCCTTTATCACTTCGTTTCCAGGATAGCCTATATGCTTGTGGGCTACGGCACCATAATCGTCAACTATTACATAAGTCGGGATTCCCTGACTCTCGAACTGCTTCAGAAGGGTGTCATACTGTTCTGCGGTGACATAATAATGGTCTCCATGAATTGTAGGAATCATCTTGTTCCAGGTCTCCTTCGGACTTGAAGGTCCTGTGACATATATGAAGTTGACCTTTCCCTTGAGTTCCTGCTTGAGAGGTTCGATAGTCTTCATGGCAGCCTTGCACGGTCCACACCATGTTGCCCAGAAATCCACGAGTATCGGTTTTCCCTTGTAAGGTTCCACAAGCGCCTTGAAGACATCCTCGCCCTTCAGGTCTTCAGGAATTGACTTGATGACAAACTGCGGATTCCTTGCATTCTCTTCAAGCATCGCCTTCATGACAGCATTCTTGTCGAGGATTTCCTGTTCGAATGCAGGACAGTCAGCTGCCACTTTCTGCAGTTCCTCAGGAGTAAGCACTTGAAGATTATCAATAGTAGCACAGTATTTCCTTGCCTTTGCCAGCTGGCCGAAGCTCTCGGGTACAGTGTTGGTGGTGACATTCATCAGGTCGTTCATCGACGAGGCATATTCTGAGAGAGAGGATACATACTGAGTATACAGTGCGTTGTCGGTTCCGAACAGGTTCCAGTCCTTCACCTCATTCCAGTAATCCTCAGGCATGACATAGTCGGTCGCCTTCTTACCGTTAGCATAAGCAAGAATTGAGGCACATCCCGTCATGGCAGTTGCTGTAGTCTGCTGGTACACCGTCTTCATGTAGTCCTTATAGACTCCACTGAGACGCTTGTCTGCATTGACTTCTGCAATGCAGTCTGCATACATCTTCAGCATAGTTGCCCTATAGTCAGCAATACCCTTGTCCTTGAACTGCTTTAGCCCTTCGCCACTGAGTTGTGAAAGGATATTCCTTGAAGAATACTTACCTCCATAGTTGGCAAAGTCCTTATTGAAGTCAGCATTGTCACCCTTGAAGGTCCATGCCGGTTTCTTTGCGTTAGGATCATTGAGCAACTTGGCATCAACAGTTACGACTGTCTCCTTGCCAGGAGTCATAAGAAACTGAACACTCTTCTCCAGGTCTGGAAATGTAAGGGTCACTAACTGCGTGTAAGAAAGCACTACGGAAGTCCTGAATTCGCCTGTCGTAGAGATTTCGTCATTGTACACAGATTTCTTCTCGCCTGATGCACCAGAGACATATTTGAGTGTCACCTTGTCATCAGCATTCGGGGTGTAGTGCTTGACTATCAGTAAAAGTGTTGCTGGTTCGCTACCGTAGGTCAGGCCAGGAAGTTGTTTCTGCGCCATACACAACGCGCATACCATAAGTGCCATTGCAATAATAAACGTTCTCTTCATTGTCGATATGATTTAAAAGTGTTATTCTTCATTTTTCATTATTCATGTTCATTCTATCTCTCCGGAGCCATAACAGAGATGGTGGTTCTCGTCGTAGATGACACAGAACTGTCCTGGAGCAACTCCGTGGATTTTCTCCTCTGCCTGCAAATGCCAGGAGCCATCTGGATTCTGAACAAGTATGCCTTTATGGAACTCAGGAGTGTGACGGATCTTGAATGTGACGGAAGGGCACTCGAGAGGTTCCGTGATGAAGTGCATGTCGTGCATCTCGATATGATCCTTATAGACCTTCTCGGGTTCATAGCCATGCGAGACAAAGAGAATATTGCGTTTCAGGTTCTTCTTCACGACAAACCAAGGGCCGCCACCAAATCCGAGTCCCTTCCTCTGCCCTATCGTATAGAACCATAAGCCCTTGTGTTCCCCAATCTTATGACCAGTCTCCAGTTCACGCACATCTCCTGGATTCTCTCCAAGATGTGCCTTTATATAGTCACGGAAGTCAATGTCGCCCAGGAAACAGATTCCCTGCGAATCACGTCTCTTGGCATTGAGAAGCCCAGCCTTGTCGGCAATGTCTCTCACCTCATGCTTCCACAAGTGGCCTGTAGGAAACATCAGTTTGCTGACCTGGGCATAATCAAGTTGACAGAGGAAATCGGTCTGGTCCTTCACCGGGTCGGGACTCGTTGCCAGCCACACCTTTCCATCTATTTCCTCGGTGGCGGCATAATGTCCTGTTGCGGTCTTGTCGAATTCATGACCGGCCTTTGCCTCGAAGCATCCAAACTTGATGAGTTTGTTACACATCACATCAGGATTTGGAGTCAGACCCTGACGCGCCTTGTCCATAGTATAGGCAACGACTTGTTCCCAGTATTCCTTGTGAAGGTCGATGATGTCGAACGGACAGCCGTAACGCTTTGCCAGCCATCTACAGATCTCCACATCCTCCTCCGATGTGCAGTTCCATTCCGTATCGCGGTCAGGTCCAATCTTTATATAGAAGAGGTGTGGCGTATATCCCTGTTCCTTCAGCAGATGTACGCTCACTGCGGAGTCCACCCCACCCGATACCAGCGCTGCTATGTTCATGACAGTCTCAGCATTTTTTCAATTGGCCTTATTGCCATGCTGGCCAGTTCCTTGTCGACAATGACCTCTGGCTGCTCAGTGAGCAGGGCCGTATAGAGTTTATCCAACGTATTCAGGCGCATATAGTCGCACACGTTCCCTACGGGATAGAATTTCTTGCCAGGGGATGATTCCTTCATCTTGTGAATCACTCCATTCTCAGTTGCCACGATAAATTCATCGGATGCTGATTCTGCGCTGTACTTCAGGAGGTCGGCAGTACTTCCAAGTTTGTCGGCAAGCAACTGGATGTCCTTAGGACATTCTGGATGTACGAGTACTTCTGCATTCGGATGTTCCTGCTTGAGCGAGAGTATTTCCTTTGCCGTAAACCCACTATGAACATGGCATCCTCCATTCCAGAGAAGCATTTCGCGACCTGTCTGCTCGTTGATGAACCTACCGAGGTTCTTGTCGGGACCAAAGATGAGTTTCTCGTCCTTCGGGTAACTCTCTACCACCTTCATGGCATTGGAACTTGTGACGACAACATCACTCAGAGCCTTGACCGATGCAGTTGTGTTGACGTAACTGACCACCTTGTATCCTGGATGTTCATCAATGAACCGTTTCAGGTCGGCAGCCTGACAGCTGTCAGCCAGAGAGCAACCAGCCTTTTCGTCGAGGACAAGTACCTTCTTCTCCGGACATAGAATCTTACAAGTCTCGCCCATGAAGTTCACTCCACACATCACGATGACATCAGCATCGGTCTTTGCAGCCCATTTGGCAAGTGCAAGTGAATCACCCACAAAGTCAGCAATATCCTGCACTTCTGATTCAGTATAGTAATGAGCAAGAACCACTGCATTCTTTTCCTTACGCAGACGATTAATCTCGCTCTTCAACAGTCTTTTGTCCATTCTTCTTCAATTTTATATTTCAAGTCCTGACACAAATTGATTTACATCTGCAAAGATAATAAATAATTACGAATTATGGATTACGAACCATGAATTGTTTCTCAGTTCCCGCCTTAAAGCTTGTCTAAAAAGTTATTTGCTCGGATAAGCCTTGAGGAGTTTCTTCACTTCTTTCTTCGTGAGCCAGATGACGGCGCCATGTTTCTGTTCCTCGAATCCGCTACGCTGCATCTTGCCTTCTCCGAAATAGCCGAGCGAATGGTAGGTGAAGAAATCTGTCGTTTCCATGAATCCGAAGTTCATGGGATGGCGGTTGAAGTTATCGAACATCACAACATATTTCTCCTCGCCGATACGTTTCCAGCAGTTAGGAGCCTCATGGCCCTGTCGCTCACCATCGTGATAAGTGTCGTCGATAGTATATGGACCTGTGATATTCTTGCTGTAGGCATGACGCGGTGTGGCTGAATGTTCATGACTGACAAAGAAAAGATGGTAAGTATCTCCTACCTTGATGATATCGCTGTCGATGACATTATATTTCTTTCCTGGTGCCTCGAAGAGTAGTTTTGGGGTGGAGAGCATCTCGGTGAAGTCGTCATTCATGTAGATGTAGTAAATCTGGTTTGGAGCATTGCCGAAACGGGTTGTAAAATGCACGAGCAGGTTTCCCTTTTCGTAATCCCATACGGTTTCGGGTGCCCAGGCACATCCCATCTCGCCCCAGTCAATACCGTCCACGACCCCGAGTGTCGTGAAGTCGATGTTGGTGCGTGTCCAGTTGATGAGGTCGTGGCTCTTCATGAGTACAAGTCCCCGGTTGTTTCCCCATCCGTACTTGTCGCCGTCACGTTCCCACTGAGTAGTACGGAATCCAGCCCTGCGTCCGTAGACATGCAGGTCGGTCATTGCCAGATAGAAGTCACCATTCGGGGCGCGGAAGACATGTGGGTCGCGGATGCCTTTCTGCATGGCAATCGTATCGCCACCAATTATCGGCTTGTCGTTGTTGAGTCCTACCCAGTTATAGCCATCATAGCTCACGGCCATGTGAAGTCCATGATCCTGGTCCTTGTGGTACACCATGAGGTAACCACCCATCTTCGCCTCCTGGGCATATCCGGCAATGGAGCCCATGAGGAAGAGCAGCAAAGAAAGAGTTCTGTATTTCATAATTAAACCTTTAACCTATAACCTTATTTAGTAAAAAGGCAGCGGCCTGGAGAGTCGCTGCCTTGGATATTGTGTCGGGACATAAGTCTCGATTAGTTGCCAAGCATACTGAGGAGGATTCCGGCTGCAACTGCAGAACCGATTACTCCTGCTACGTTTGGTCCCATTGCATGCATGAGGAGGAAGTTGCTTGGGTTGGCCTTCTGACCTTCCACCTGACTTACTCGTGCAGCCATAGGAACAGCACTTACACCTGCACTTCCAATAAGCGGATTGATCTTTTCCTTGAGGAAGAGATTCATGAGCTTTGCGAAGAGTACGCCACCTGCTGTTGCGACGCTGAATGCCACGATACCCATGCAGAGGATGTAGATAGTCTTGAGGTCAAGGAATGTTCCTGCTGTTGCAGTTGCTCCCACTGTCGTACCGAGGAAGATAACGACGATATTGGTGAGTTCATTCTGGACAGTCTTTGAGAGACGTTCCACTACACCAGACTCCTTCATGAGGTTACCGAGCATGAGGCATCCTACAAGCGGTGCAGCATCTGGGAGGATGAACGCAACGACGATGGTGATAGCGATTGGGAAGATGATCTTCTCGACCTTGCTCACCGTACGGAGCTGGCTCATCTTAATCATACGTTCCTTCTTGGTAGTGAGGGCACGCATGATTGGAGGCTGAATCACTGGCACGAGTGCCATGTAGCTATACGCAGCGATGGCGATAGGGCCGAGGAGGTGCGGAGCCAGACGAGTGGTGAGGAAGATGGATGTAGGTCCGTCGGCACCACCGATGATTCCGATAGATGCTGCTTCCAGACTTGTGAAGCCGAGTGCATGTGCTGCGATGAATGTGATGAAGATTCCGAGTTGTGCTGCTGCTCCGAGGAGGAAGCTCTTAGGATTTGCGATGAGCGGACCGAAGTCTGTCATTGCACCAACTCCAATGAAGATAAGACAAGGATATACACCTGCCTTGACTCCAATGTAGAGCACATCGAGCAGTCCACCCTCAGCCAGGATATGACGATAGCTGTGGAAGAACTGGCTGTCAGGATTGAGGAATTCATCATTCCACATCTCAGTATGGAACATGTTTGCTCCAGGAAGGTTCGTGAGGAGCATACCAAATGCTATTGGAAGGAGGAGTAGTGGTTCATACTCCTTCTTGATGGCGAGATAGAGGAGGAAGCACGCGAGGGCTATCATCACGAAGTTCTTCCATCCATCGCCAATGAAGATGCGGGTAATACCCATGTCGCCGAGGAATTTGGACATGGTCTGTCCGAAGTCGAACGAACCTTCTGCCGCAAATACCGGTGCTGTCACGAGCAGGAGCATCAAGATAAGACAAAATACTTTCTTCATGCTATTATCCGATTTCTACGAGTGCGTCGCCATTCATTACGCTGGCACCTTGTTGTACTAATATTGCCTTTACTGTTCCTGCATATTCAGAAGTGATGTTGTTCTCCATCTTCATTGCTTCCATTGTGAGAAGGACATCACCAGGATTTACCTGCTGACCTACAGAAACGAGGATTTTCGTGATTGTACCAGGAAGTGGTGACTCCACCTTCTTTCCTGCACCTGTAGCAGGAGCTGCCTTTGGTGCGGCTGGTGCTGGAGCAGGTGCTGCCTTTGGTGCCTCTACTGGCTTTGGAGCAGGAGCTGCAGGAGCGGCTGCGCCTTCTACCTCTACGAGTACGTCACCCTGATTGACTGACTGACCAACTTGTGCAACGACCTTGAGAACCTTGCAGTCAAATTCTGCAGTGATGTTGTTCTCCATCTTCATTGCTTCCATAGTAAGGAGGACATCACCCTTCTTTACTGACTGACCTGCCTGTGCGATAATCTTTGTGATGTTACCAGGAAGTGGTGCACTGATTTTGCTTGCACCTCCGGCTGGTGCTGGTGCTGCAGATGGTGCTGCAGTTGGACGAGCTACAGGGCGTGCAGCTGGCTTTACGGCCTGCTGTTCGAGTTCTACGCTATATGCTTTGCCGTTGACGGTCACTTCTACGATATTGCCATCCTTCTCTTCTACAGATGTCTCATAATCCTTGCCGCCGAGCTTGAATTTGAAATTTTTCATTTTTTAATCGTTCGTTAAATGATGATTGAGTTCTGAATGCCATGCCGGATGTGCGTCATGATGGATTGTGAGCTTGTAGCTCTCCTCGTCATGTACATCCTGGAAATATAAATAGAGAGAGGTGGCTATTGCTGCCTCTGTCTCCTGTGATGCTGCCAGGGCTGGAGTCTTGCCCGTATCTGCGGCTTGTACTGCTACCGGCTTTGCTACTGCCTTAGGAGTGCTCTTGCCTCCAAAGACGGCACCAAAGAGTATCAGGACAAACACGAGCAGGAGAAGTATGCAGAATACTACTCCTATGCCGATACCTGTCATGGCCCATACACTGTTCCAATCTACTACTACTGTAATCATATTACAATGGAATATTGCCGTGCTTCTTGGCAGGGTTAGTGAGTTTCTTGTCGCGTAACTGGTCGAGGGCGCGGATGATGCGGAAACGAGTGTTGCGTGGTTCGATTACATCGTCGATATAACCATATTTAGCTGCATTGTAAGGATTTGCGAAGAGCTTGTCGTATTCTTCTTCCTTCTCCTGGATGAATGCTGCTGCGTCCTTGCCTTCTTCCTTGAGGGCCTTTGCTTCCTTTGCATAGAGAACAGATGCTGCACCTGCTGCACCCATGACTGCAATCTGAGCTGATGGCCATGCGTAGTTCATGTCACCACGGAGCTGCTTACAGCTCATAACGATGTGGCTACCACCATAAGACTTGCGAAGTGTGACTGTTACCTTTGGAACCGTACATTCTCCGAATGCATAGAGCAGCTTAGCTCCGTGGAGGATGACTGCGTTGTATTCCTGTCCTGTACCTGGAAGGAATCCTGGTACGTCGACGAGAGTAACGATTGGAATATTGAACGCATCACAGAAACGGACGAAGCGTGCGCCCTTGCGGCTTGCATTGCAGTCAAGTACACCTGCGAGCTGCTTTGGCTGATTTGCAACGATACCGACACTTTCACCGTTGAAACGAGCGAAACCTACGATGATGTTCTTTGCATAGTTTGGCTGAACCTCGAAGAACTCGCCGTTGTCGACTACGCTGCTGATGACTTCGTACATGTCGTAAGGCATGTTAGGGTTATCAGGGATAATCTCGTTGAGATAATCATCTGTACGGTCGATTGGATCTGTGCATTCTACGCGTGGAGTCTTCTCGAGGTTGTTCTGAGGAATGTAGCTGATGAGCTGCTTGATCATTGCGATTGCATCTTCCTCTGTCTTGGCTGTGAAGTGAGTGACACCCGACTTTGTGGAGTGTACGCTTGCACCACCGAGTTCTTCCTGAGTTACGACTTCGCCGAGGACAGTCTTCACTACTGCAGGACCTGTGAGGAACATGTATGAAGTTCCCTCCATCATGAGAGTGAAGTCTGTGAGGGCTGGACTGTAGACAGCACCACCGGCACATGGTCCGAAGATACCGCTGATCTGAGGAACGACACCACTTGCCATGATGTTTCTCTGGAAAATCTCAGAGTAACCAGCGAGTGCGTTGATACCTTCCTGAATACGTGCACCACCTGAGTCGTTGAGACCGATAACAGGAGCGCCCATCTTCATGGCCTGATCCATAACTTTACAGATCTTGAGGGCCATTGTCTCAGAAAGAGAACCGGCATTTACTGTAAAGTCCTGTGCGAATACATAAACGAGACGGCCACCAATTGTTCCGTAACCAGTAACGACACCGTCACCAAGATATTGCTTCTTCTCCATACCGAAGTTGGTACAACGGTGTGTTACGAACATATCCATTTCTTCGAAGCTACCTTCGTCGAGCAACATAGCAATACGCTCGCGAGCTGTATACTTACCCTTGTCGTGCTGCTTCTGGATGGCCTTCTCACCACCACCGAGACGTGCTTTCTCTCTCAGTTCGACAAGTTCCTTGATTTTATTTGACTGAATACTCATCGTGTTATTTACGATTTGACAATTTACTATTTACTTTTTCTATGTTCACTTTTCACTCCGAGCCTGCTTTATGCCTTTGGTTCGCAGAGTTCTGTAAGGATACCTGCTGTTGACTTTGGATGGAGGAATGCGATCATCATGTTCTCTGCACCTGGACGTGGAGCCTTGTCGATAACGCGGATTTCCTTCTCTGTGCACTCAGCAATTGCATTTGCAACACCGTCTTCGATAGCGAATGCTACATGATGTACACCACGACCACCATTCTCGAGGTACTTAGCGATAGTGCTGTCCTCTGAAGTTGGTTCAAGGAGTTCAAGCTTTACTTCGCCAACCTTCAGGAAAGCTGTCTTTACTTTCTGGTCTGCTACTTCTTCGATGTTGTAACACTTGAGACCTAATACATTCTCGAAATAAGGGAGAACTTCCTCAATACTCTTGACTGCGATGCCAAGGTGGTCAATACGTGAAATTTTCATATTTCCTTTTGTTTTTAAGTTGTTAATATATTATTTAATGCTAATATGCTCAAAATCAACATACACACAATGACTTCCGCAGACTTTGAATCCACGAAGCCATTTTCAACAAGCAAAATTACTAAAAAATTATGTGAACACCAAATAAAAAGGGAGTTGATTTATAATCACTCCCCTTTTTTATTTCATAAACACAAAATATACTGCCGCCACCAGACAGACAAACGCAGCGATATGGTTCCAGTGGAGTTGCTGTCCCTGAAAGAGCAAATTTGCCACGACTGCAAAGACAACCAGGGTAATCACTTCCTGAATGACCTTCAGCTGCACAAGACTGAACGGACCTCCATTCTCCACGAAACCCAGTCGGTTTGCCGGGACCATCAGACAATACTCAAAGAAGGCAATTGCCCACGAGAAGGCAATGACACCTATAAGCGGCCAGTTATCAGAGACATGTTCCTGCTGCAGTTTCAGATGGCCATACCAGGCAAACGTCATGAAAATATTTGAACCAATCAGAAGTAGAATCGTGTACCAACCATTCATAATGCAAATGATATTGAAAGTGAAGGTGGGTTCTATAAATTCATTTCAGACGATTT
>CALELI010000120.1 GCA_937902455.1 uncultured Prevotellaceae bacterium
AACTTATAATTCATTGTTTCTTCACAAGTTCAGGCGAGCAAGCTCGGAGTCCTGTGAACTGATAACTGTTAACTAAATCCACTATCTCCTCAGGCTCAATCATCCTGAGGCAATGCAAGTCTCCATATCTGCACGGCTTGTTGCCATATATCGAGCATGGTCTGCACGGACAGTCCTTTTCCATGACCACAGACTCCTCGGGAACGAATCCAGCCTTCGGATGAGTCGCGCCCCACACCGACAAGGTCTTCACGCCCATCATCGATGCAAGGTGCAGGTTTCCCGAATCCATTGCAATCATCAGGTCAAGACCACTCATGAACTCCAGCTCCTCCTTCAGCCCACTCAGCCTGCCACACATGGAAGTGACACCGTCACCTTCCCATTCCTGCAGTATCGCCTTCTCCTTCGCTCCGCCACCAAACAGGAATACCTTCATGCCCTTAGCCCTAAGTCCCTCAACCACCTTCTTCATCATGTCGAGAGGGTACATCTTCGTCTCGTATGCCGCAAACGGAGCAATGCCTACCGAGATGGCGCCATTGTCCTCCCCCGACTTCCGTGCAGGTCCGACACTGGAGAAGTCAGGCACTTCCGCACAACATTCTGAATCAGCATTCAGCGCTTCCCAGTACCTTTGTCGCATCGGCTTGAGCGGCTCGTGAGTCATTCCGTTCCCCATCAGCTCCTTCTTCTCCTTCCTGCCCTTGTCGATGACCGATACCCTGCATCCGTACATTCGGAAGAACCAGCGGAGGATCTTGCTCCTGAGCACATCATGAAGGTCGGCCACGACATCGAAATGCTGAGTCTTCAGCTCGTCAAACAGCCTTTTCAGCCCCAGCACACCCTTATAGTCATCGAGGTTTACGCCGATGGTCTCCACATTCTCCGGCATCCACGAGAACAGAGGGGCAAAACGTGCGCGAGTCAGCACCTTGATTTCATAATCTGGATGCTGACAGGCAAAAGTGTTGATAACCGGAACAGTCATCGCCACATCCCCCAAAGCCGAAAACCTTATGACGAGAACCTTCATCCCCCCTTAGTCTTTAATGCCATTAGCCGTTAGCCGTTGGCTTTTCTCTATTCTATAAACTCTAACCTTAATACCCCATTGACTTTGAGTCCCTCCCCTTTGGAGGGGAGGTTAGGTAGGGTCCACTCTCAACTAAACCTTCCCTCCTCCCTTGTAGAGAATCGGATTAGTACTTGGGTCGTTGTACATCTTCATCTGCTTGTAGACCTTCATGTACTTCTTTCCAGCCTCGATGTCGTCAATCAGCTGGTCGATGGCAGTAGAGAGGTCCTTCTGCTGTTCGAGGAGGACGTCGAGCTTTGCCTGGCACTTTGCCTTGTGTTCCTCAGAGGCATCATCCCTGTCGACCTGCTCCCTCATGTGATATATCTTCAGGGCAAGGATGCTCAGACGGTCAACGGCCCATGCTGGGCTCTCCGTGTTGATGGTGGCATCCTCCTTCACTGCGACATCCTTGTACTTGTCGAGGAAGTAAGAGTCAATCATCTCCACCAGGTCCGTCCTGTCCTGGTTACTCTTGTCTATTCTGCGCTTGAGAGTCAGAGCCTCGTCAGGATTGATTTCAGGGTCGCGGATGATATCCTCGAAATGCCACTGAACAGTGTCGATCCAGTTCTTGAGATACAGACAAGCCTCGATAGTTCCCTGCTGGTAAGGGTTCTGGATAGGATGATTTACGTCATCAAAAACGTGGTAGTCCCTGATGGACTGCTCGAATATGGGCCAGCTAAAACTTGTAAAACTCATATAAATGTATAATTTATCCTGTGCTAATATATAATTTGCCATGCAAAGATAGTAAATTTGTCCGAATTATCAAAATTATTATACAACGCAAAAAGGAGCGCAGTCGTCTGGGCTGCACTCCTTATTATATATATTACGTGTATGTTCCTTATGCCTTTGGTGCTTCTGCTGCTGCCTGGGCCTTTTCGCGACGGTCAACGATCTTGTTGCCGAGTACGAGGTAGGCTGTAGGTGCTGCGATGAAGAGTGAAGAGCATGTGCCGATTACAACACCGAGGATCATTGCGAATGCGAAGCTGCGGATTGCTTCTCCACCGAGGAAGAAGATGCAGAGCAGTACGATGAGTGTTGACACTGAGGTGTTGATTGTACGTGCGAGGGTGATGTTGAGCGAGTCGTTGAAGAGGCGCTGACGTTCACGGTTAGGGTACTTCTTGAGTTCCTCGCGGATACGGTCGAAGATTACCACCTTGTCGTTGATTGAGTAACCGATGGCGGTAAGGATTGCACCGATGAATGTCTGGTCGACTTCGAGTGACCAAGGCACGATACCCCAGAGGAGGCTGTAGATTCCGATGATGAGGAATGTATCGAATGCGAGTGCTGTGATTGAGCCGATTGAGAATGCCACGTTGCGGAAGCGGATGAGGATGTAAATGAAGATTGCGATGAGTGCAAGGATCACTGACCAGATTGCTCCGTATGTGATGTCTTCTGCGATTGATGCGCCTACCTTCTGTGAGCTGATGATCGATCCTCCTACGCGGTTGTCGCGGTCGATGAAGTTGTCGAATGTAACGCTCTTGTCAATCCAGTTGTGGGCTGTGAATACGTCGTAGAGTACTTTCTCGATTTCTGAGTCGACTGTCTGTCCGTTCTCGTTGATGCGGTAGTTGGTTGATACGCGGACTGTCTTGTTGTCTGTTCCGACTGAGATTACCTGTACTGTCACCTTGTCGACGTCTTCTTCCTGGCTTACCTTTGCCTGGAACTCGTCGTTGAGTGCGCTTTCCACTTCCTCTGGGATGACTGGCGTGCTGAACTCTACCTTGAAGTTACGTCCTCCGGTGAAGTCGATTGATTCGCTGAGTCCGCGGGTGAAGCATGATACGAGTCCGATGACGAGTGCTGCGATGAAGATTGTGAATGAAATCTTGTAGACGCTCATGAACTTGAAGTCGGTTCCCTGCATCATGTTCTTCGAGAAGCCGGTGGTGAATGTGAGGTCGAGCCACTTGTCGCGTGCCATCTGGTGTTCGTACCAGATACGTGTCAACCATACTGCTGTGAAGAATGAGCAGATGATACCGATGATGAGTGTGGTTGCGAATCCCTTGATTGGTCCTGTACCGAAGTAGAAGAGGATGACACCTGTGATGATTGACGTGAGGTTGGAGTCGAAGATTGCCGAGAATGCGTTGCTGTAACCTGCAGCGATTGCGTTCTTGATGTTCTTTCCTGCCTTCATCTCTTCCTTGGTTCGTTCGTAGATGAGCACGTTTGCGTCGACGGCCATACCGAGTGTGAGGACCATACCGGCGATTCCTGACATCGTGAGTGCTGCCTGCAGTGATGTGAGGATTCCGATTGTGAAGAAGAAGTTGAGGAGGAGTGCCGTGTTGGCTACCATACCTGCACGTACTCCGTACATGAGGCACATGTAGATCATCAGCACGATGAATGCGATGATGAATGATATGAATCCTGCCTTGATTGATTCAGCACCGAGTGACGGACCTACGATGTCTTCCTGTACGATCTGTGTTGGGGCAGGCATCTTACCTGACTGGAGAACGTTTGCAAGGTCCTTTGTATCGTTGGTCGTGAAGTTACCGGTAATCTGGCTGCTTCCGCCTGTAATCTTGTCGTTTACGTTTGGTGCGCTGTATACGAGTCCGTCAAGTACGATTGCGATGGCGTGCTTTACGTTTGCCTCTGTGAGTGCGGCCCACTTACGTGCACCTTCTGTGTTCATCTTCATTGATACGCATGGGTTGCCGTACTGGTCGAATTCGTCCTTTGATTCAGTTACTACGTCACCCTCGAGTGGAGCGCGGCCGTTTGTACCTGTAGTGCGGATTGCATAGAGTTCGAAGATCTTTCCTGCCTTGTCCATTGCCTTGACACCCCACTTCAGACTCATGTCGTTAGGGAGGATTCTCTTGGCTGTCTCACAGGTGAGGAGTGCGTTTACTTCTGCTGTGTCTGATACGAGTGCATAGCCTACCATGCAGCCTCTGTCGCCCTGCATAGGCTGGAGGATTGCGAAGAGTGGATTCTCTGCCTTTGCCTTAGCAATTGCTTCTTCGTCTGGAGCACCTGCCTTTGTCTCGTTCTCGGCTGTAGTCACCTTTGAGAGGATGTTCTTCTCTTCCTTTGGTGCTGCTTCTTCTGCTGAGTCTTCTACTGCCTCTGCCACTTCCTCTGCTGCTTCTGTCTCTTCTACTGCTGTAGTGTCTTCTTCAACTGGAGTAGTTCCCTGAAGCTTGAGTGCGTTGTTGAGCTGGCTGAGGAAAGGAACGGCTACCTGAGTGTCATAGGTCTCCCAGAATTCGAGGTTTGCGCTTCCCTGGAGGAGTTTACGTACTCGTTCCGGTTCCTTGATACCTGGAAGTTCCACGAGGATACGACCTGTCTGTCCTTCAACCTTCTGGATGTTTGGCTGAACGACACCGAAGCGGTCGATACGTGTACGGAGAACGAGGAATGAGTTGTCGACTGCAGTCTTCACTTCGTCGCGGAGCACTTCCTCGATGTCCTTGTCGGAACTGTTGGTAGTGACCTTGCCCTTGAGCTGCTGAGTTGCGAAGAACTGTGAGAGGCTCTTGCCTGGGAAGTTCTTCTTGAAGGCGTCGAGGAAACAGGTGATGTAGTCGTCCTGACTTGTGATGTTTGCCTGCTGAGCCTCGTTCAGTGTGCGGTTGAAGAGAGGGTCTGGGTTGTGGTCGGCAAGTGCCTTGACGATGTCAGGAACTGATACTTCCAGCATTACGTTCATACCGCCCTTGAGGTCAAGTCCGAGACCGATGGCTGTTTCGCGGCACTGCTTCAGATTGTAACTCCCGAGATAGAATGGAGTAGTATTCAGTGAGTCCAAATACTGCTCAGCCTCGTTCTGCTCCATCTTTGCAGCCTTGTTGTCAACGTAATTGGCAACAATCGTGAAAGACAAGTAGAACAGGCAGATAAGTGTTAGCGCAATGGCTAAAAACTTAATGAATCCTTTGTTTTGCATTTTGTTTTTATTTTGAATTGTTAATCATTAATTTCATTCTCGCGTACACGCCCAGTGCGCATACGGAGTGCAAAGGTAAGAAAAAATAACGAATTATAAGCGGTTTTTCAATATTTTTTCACAATTCAAGGGTGCAAAGTATCGGATAATGGTCACTTCTGTCCACTGAGTCATCCACTTTGGCATGGTAAGCCTTGATATTTTCGCTCACGAGAATGTTGTCAATCCTGAAGTACATGCCGCTCCTGTGGTAGGAAAGTCCCAGCCCGTTTCCCGACTCTGTGTATGCGTCCCTGAGGTGGTTGCACATCACTCTGTGGACATACGAAATCGGGCAGTCGTTGAAGTCGCCGCAGGAGATGATGTACTTGCTCGTGCATCTCTGCACAAAGGCATCGATGGAGTCGGCCTGGACGGCACGAATCTGGTTGGCTTTGGCCAGTTTCTCCTCGAGGAGCCAGAAGTTTTCCTTTATCTCTTCCTTGCCGGAACGGTCGCGGATGTCACGGAAAATCTCCTTATACTTCTCCTTGTCGTCATCGTTGAGCTTGTAGGATTCGAGGTGGTTGTTGATGACCGTCATAGTGTCTTCCCCGACAAGCAGTGTGAAGGCACAGCTGGAGTTCGACTCCGAGGGGATGTCGATAGGCGCCGAACTGACTACCGGAAACTTCGACAGTATCACCGATGATGAGGTGTCGCTCATGCAAATGTCGATGTAGTCGTATTTCTCGCCTATCAGTGTCTTTACCGGTTCATTCTCGACATACGAAGTAGCCTCCTGAAGACACACGATGTCGGCTTCGGAATCGAGTATGTATCTCAGGATTTCGTTGTCTTCCCATGCCTCGTCAGCATTGACCCTGTCGAACATCATCACGTTGTACGACAGCACCTTAATGGTCCTTCCGTCGGGGTCGCCCTGAAATGGGTTTATCGGCAGCAAGGCCTTGATTGCACCCATACAGAGAAACATCCCTGCCAGCGGAATCAGAAAGTACCTGGTTTTCGGCCTGAAAATCCATACGAAGAAGAAGGCGACATTGACTATGAGCGGTATTGGGAAGAGCATTCCAAAGTAGGACCAGTTGGGATAGTGAACGGGATGTAGATACACGGAATAGGCGCACACCAGCATCATCAGTACGGCGAGTACATTCAGCGCGACGAGTATGTATTTCAGAACCTTAATCATGATACTTTTTCCGTTTCACAACAATCAATCTGCAAATTTAAGAAAATTCCTCAATTCCCACAAATAAAAACGCAGAATTGGCATCATTAGTTGCAACCGCTCTCAACACATATCCCCCTCAACAAGGCACTGTCTTCCAATCAGCAAGACTCTCTACCTCAGTCGAAAAGGTTCTCTACTCCAGTCAACAAGGTCTGAAATTCCAGTCGACAAGGTTCGATATAGCAAAGAATAAGGTAAATACATTATCAATGCAAGCACGATTGCATTATTAACGCAATTGCAAATGCCATATTAATGCGATTGTTATCGCCATATTAATGCATCAACCTTATTCTTCGTAATGGCGAACCTTGTAGTCAGCTTCAAAAGAGTTTGTTCTCATTTGTCGTAGTCCTTCCTCTCACATATCAAAGACCTGAACCTCAGCCCCAGGTCTGCTAGGACCGAGTTGCTGCATATCATTCCTTCCCAAATCCACTTTTTTTGCATACCTTATACTACTTTCATTTATTTTTTGTAATTTTGCAAGTTGTTTGATAGGGATGATGAAATGTTAAAATTTATAAAAGGCGTAGTTTTTTGTCAGGTCATTACGTCTAATGGGTAAAAAAAGCAGAAAATGGGTTTTATAACAATATCAAAAATGAAAAGAATCTTTATGTTTGCAGCAGGAATGATATTCATGGCTGCAAGTGCTCTGGCTCAGCAGATGCCAGCAATCCCTGTCGATCCTCAGGTCAGAATCGGCAAGCTTGACAACGGAATGACCTACTACATCCGCCACAACGAATGGCCGGAACAGCGAGCAGACTTCTACATCGCCCAGAAGGTGGGAAGTATGCAGGAAGAGGAAAGTCAGAGAGGTCTGGCTCACTTCCTCGAGCACATGTGTTTCAACGGAACCACTCACTTCCCAGGTGACGGACTGAAGAGTTACCTGGAAACCATCGGTGTGAAGTTCGGCGAGAACCTCAACGCCTACACAAGTTTCGACGAGACGGTATATAATATCAATAATGTACCAGTGATAAGCAATCCTGCTTCTCTTGACTCATGTCTGCTCATCCTCCACGACTGGAGTCACGACCTCCTGCTGGAAGGCAAGGAAATCGACAAGGAGCGTGGTGTCATCAACGAGGAATGGCGTATGCGAAGCAGTGCTCAGCAGCGTCTGTACGAGAAGTTGTTCCCGGCACTCTACGAAGGCAGCAAGTACGCAAACCGCATGCCTATCGGAACAATGGACATCGTGATGAACTTCCCTTATGACGCTATCCGCAGTTACTACAAGAAGTGGTATCGTCCTGACCTCCAGGGTATCGTGGTCGTAGGTGATGTGGATGTCGACAAGGTGGAACAGAAGATCAAGACTATGTTCGCCGACATCAAGCCAGTGGAGAATGCAGCTGAGAGAGTCTATTTCCCTGTAGAGAAGAACAAGGAACCTATCTTCGCAGTAGGCAAGGACAAGGAACAGCCTCGTTCAATGGCCTATCTCATGTGGAAGCAGGATGTCACTCCTGATGCCGAGAAGGGAAATCTCGGATATCTGCTCACACAGTATGTACAGAATGCCATCGCCACAATGTTTGACGGCCGTGTCAGCGAAATCATCATGAAGGACAACCCTCCATTCATTGCCGGAGGCATGGGATATGGCGACTACATCGTGTCGAAGACAATGGACAACTTCCTTGCAATGGCTCTCTTCAAGGACAATGGCCACAAGGACGCCATCAAGGCTATCTACCGCGAAGTTCTCCGTGCCTACCGTCATGGATTCACAGAGACTGAGTATATCCGTTTCAAGGAAGAGTTCAAGTCTTCCCTCGACAACCAGTACGAGAAGCGCAACAAGGTTTCCAACACTTCCTTCTGCGAGGAATACTATCGTCACTTCCTCGACAACGAGCCAATCCCAGGCATCGAGTGGGAACATCAGGTTTATCCGACTCTCATGGACCAGATTCCTCTCCAGGTCATCAATCAGGCATTCCAGTCAGACTCCCTTGACCAGAACCTCGCCATCATGATGATGCTCCCTGACAAGGAAGGTATCGTAGAACCGACCAAGGACGAAATCCTGTCAATCCTCAAGGAAGTCGAGGCAGAAGAAATCGAGGCCTACAAGGAAGAAGTGAGCAACGAGCCTCTCGTAGACGTAGCAGCCCTCAAGGGTTCGAAGATCAAGAAGCAGGCAGCAGGTCCTTGGGACAGCCAGGTAATCACTCTCGCAAACGGCATCAACATCTACGTGAAGAAGACTGACTATCAGCCAAACAACATCTCGTTCGATGCAGAAAGCTGGGGCGGTATGTCTCTCTACAAGAAAGATTTCAACGACCTTCTCAACATCAGTTTCGCAGGCAAGATCGGTCTTGGCGGCTGGGGACAGTTCTCTGCAACCGACCTCCAGAAGAAACTCGCCGGCAAGCAGGCATCATGTTCTCCAACCATAGGAGTACGTTCTGAAGGCCTGAGCGGAAGATGTGTGACAAAGGACCTCGAGACTCTCCTCCAGCTCATCTACCTCAACTTCACTGCTCCACGCAGGGACGACGCTGCATTCTCTTCAACCATCCAGCGCACAAAGAGCCAGCTCCAGAATGCCGAGCTCCAGCCTACATCTGCTCTGCAGGACTCTATCGTCAGCACTCTCTATAACAACAACGACTATGCTCGCAAGGCAAAGGCAAAGGACTACGACAATATCAGCTACGACGAAGCAATGAAGTACTACAAGGAGCGTTTTGCCAATGCTGCCGACTTCACATTCTTCTTCACTGGCGACATCGACATCGAAGCTGCAAAGCCTCTCTTTGAGCTGTACCTCGGATCACTCCCTGTAACAAACAAGAAAGAGAAGTACAACCAGATAGACCTCAAGATCACAGACAAGAACGTGACTAACGTGTTCCAGAAGAAGCAGGAAACTCCAATGGCATACTGTGTATTTGCCTACAAGGCAATGATGGACCATAACCTGAAGAACGAGATTCAGCTCTCAATGCTCGACCAGATCATGAACATCCTCTTCACTGAGACAGTCCGTGAGGACGAAGGTGGTGCATACAGCGTAAGCGTGGCATCGAATGTATCTGACTATCCAGAGAAGTTCGGTCTCATCCAGATCGTACTCCCTACAGCTCCTGAAAAGCGTGTCAAGATGACCGAAGTAATCAACAACGGAATCGACAAGCTCGTCAGTGAAGGTCCTAAGGCAGAAGTGCTCGAGAAGGTTCGCGAATACATGCTCCGCAGCTACGACGAGAATGTCAAGACCAACGGATTCTGGCTGAATGGTATCGTAACAAAGGTCACTGAGAACAAGGATATGATCACAGGCTACACTGACATCGTGAAGGCCGTGACAGCAAACGACATGAAGGCTCTTGCAAAGAAAGTCCTCAAGGACGGTAACCGCATAGAAGTCACAATGACCGACGACACCAAGAAATAATCCCACACAGATACCAATCACAAAAAGGAGCCATCCCGCAAAGATGACTCCTTTTTGTTATTTCATGACCTGCCCGGGAGAGATTGAGGTTGGCCGTTATTTCTTGACCTTGTTGATTCCAGAAACGATGCGCGACATTCCCGTGATAGATTCCTTGACCAGTTCCGGATGTTCCTCCACGAAGGAGTCAATATGGCGCATACGCTTGTTGTCGATGATTTCGTCGATTGCAATGAGGATTCCCGTCTCCTCCACATCACCGAAACCGTCGTTGATGGCTGTTCCGAAGAAACGCATGGTAGGGGAAAGACTCATGTAGGCATTTACGAGTGGAGGTATGTTGAGGCCGCACTGACGGATTTCACGGTTGAGGATGATATAGTCATCCTTGAAACTGTCACTTGTGAATATCTTGTCGAATTCAGCCGGGTCGTGTTCAATCTGTATTGGAGTCATCGGTACGATGAGGCTGTCAGAATCAGGGAAATGCTTGCGAAGGAAATAGAGAATCATGTCGCGACAACGACGGTTGTAAGATGGATACATTGTCATCTTTCCGAAGAAGTACTTGCAGTTTGGCATGATCACAGAGAGTGCTCCAAGTCCGTCCCAGAGGTTATCGAGTGCGAACAGTCCTTTCGAGTTGGCCCGTGTGTTCTGGTATTCCAGTGTCACGAACGAGCGTCCCAGCTCTACCGTATATGGAATATATTCCTTGATGAACTTGTCGGAGAAATGGAACATGTGGGAAGTGGCAAGTATCGGCTGACCATTCTCGCTGTATCTCACGTCTGAACCGAGGAGATACCGATATCCACCTATGATTTCCTCTGCTTCCGGATCCCAGACAACGAGTTGCTTGTATGGGTTTTCGCACGTGTCAAACTCATCGAGGTCAATTGCCTTTCCCGTGCCGCCGCCAGCTGCACGGAATGCAATCTCGCGGAGACGGCCTATTTCCGTGACTACGTTTGGCGAATCCTGCCAGGTGACTATATATATGCTGTTTCCGCTACGGTTTGTAGTCCTGAGTTTCTTGTCGGGAGTGAGTTCAGCCTTAAGCAGATCACGGCTGACTGGATCAATAATCTTCTCTTCCATTATCGCAAGTTGTTCATTTTTCATTCTTCATTTTTCATTGTCCGGGTTCAGCTCGTACACCTTCTCCTTCACCCATTGAGCCCATTCCTGCCTTGTCTTCGAATCGTCGAAGGTCTGCCAGGGAATCGGTTCCCCGAAGGTTACCGTGAATTTCTGTCCTACATTCTTGTACATCTCGTCGACAAGGAAGAGCATGGCGAGGTTGAATTTCAGTCCGAGCCGCTTACTCCAGTTGGCGATATTGTAGAACTTGTCAGAATTCCGGCCTGAGAAATGGATTGGTATCACATCTCTCTGGTACTGGACACTCTTGGCGACGAAGGTCTTTGTCCAAGGCAAATCCCTGATGGTTCCGTCTGGCTGTTTCCGGCTACAGAGTCCGGCAGGGAACATCAGGACATTATTGTCCGAAGCAAATGCTGCGTCGACCATTCTCGGGAAATCACGGCTCTGGCTACCCGTCTTGTTTATTGGCACACAGAGCGGAGCGAGTCCCTTGAGATTCATCAAGACATCGTTGACAAGATACTTTATCTTACTGCCGTATCTGTGGCACAGGATAGAGCCCAGAGCCACTCCGTCAATACCTCCCATTGGGTGGTTGCTGACAAAGGTGTAGTAACGACCTCCGGAATTGTCGGGAAGTGCATCGATGCCTCTGACATCATTCTCCATCCTGAGATACGAGAGACACTCATCGAGCCAGTCCATTCCCACTTTCTCCTTCGCAAGGACAGTAAGAAGATAGTTGTTGTCATCTTCGTGGAGAATCTTCCTCAGCCACGATATCACAGGGCGTGGGATGTATTTGTACTTACTCCCTGCCTTCGACCTGATTATCTGGTCGACATCAATGGCATATTGTTCTCCGTCAGTCATAGTTGATGAATATATTCGGCAAAGTTACGAATAAAAATGAATAATGAATAATGAATAGTGAAATTTTTTAACAAAAAGTAAGTAACTATTCAAACAATGACCTAAGCACATCCAGAGATTTCAGCCGAGGAAAGCCCGGGATATGAATCATGAAATAGTCGTTGAGGACTTCCAGACAACGCTGGCGTTGATGACGCGAGAGAGGATAATGGTGAAGGTTGGAGTAATCCATGTGGAAAAGATAAGGTAATGTCCTGGCCTCATCCGGAGCAAGAAAGTAAGGGTGATAAGGCTGGCGAGGCTTGTAGCTTCCATCCATAAGATCAAAGAAAGCAGATGGGGAATACCCGTCGAGATTCGGCATCACACCCAGAAAGCGAGTGAGGTGTTCAAGGAATACAATATGGAAATTGGCAAAGTGGTCCTCCACCGTGTCAAGCCAGAGGAGGGAGTCCTCTATATATTTATAAAGAGGTGTGTTCGGACCTTCTTCCCTGAGTGCGTTCGAAAGGAATTCCACGACGAACATTGATATGATTGACTTCACAGGATCAAGCCGGAGATTATGCATCACCGTCTGCCCGGCAATGGCGGAAAGGCTGGTGATGGACTGCAAGTTCCTGTTCGGGTGAATCTCGATGTCAAATTCCAGGATGGAAAGTGGCGATAACTTCGCCTTCATCGGCAGGACAAACGACATACGTCCGCGAGTTTCCGTAAACATATCGACTATCTGTTTCTTGTCGCTATATTTTACGATTCTGATGACTATTCCCCTGATTTTTTCCATTTCTGACGCAAAATTAAAAAAAATTTGCAAGAAATCATTGTAGATATAAATATTTTTCCTACCTTTGCACCCGCAAAATCTGTTAAAGCATGATTTCGCTTGGCTTCGGCCACAGGCTGGTCCCTTCGTCTATCGGCTAGGACGAGAGATTTTCATTCTCTAAAGAGCAGTTCGATTCTGCTAGGGACTACTAAGAATGAAATAATAAATAACAACAAGAAATGGCAAATCACAAATCAACACTAAAGCGTATTCGCCAGAACGCAACAAGAAAAGAGCACAATCACTATTACGCAAAGACTATGCGTAATGCATTGCGCGATTTCCGCAAGGCTGGCGAAGCTGAGGCAAAGGAAATGTTTCCAAAGCTCCAGAAGATGCTTGACAAGTTGGCTAAGAAGAACATTATTCACAAGAATAAGGCAGCCAATTTGAAATCTGGTGCAGCACAGCACCTTGCTAAGTTAGCATAAAAAAAGGAGTTCCAAACTCCTTTTTTTATTTGTTACCAAAAGAAACACCATCAAAACATTAACGTCAGACAGAACCTTACATGAGAAGATTTTCTTTCTTTCCTGTTCTTGCAGCAGTATTTTTGTTATTCATGCATGCAGTACAGGTTTTTTCGTTTAACAACATAGTTCCGACCAATAAAGTCACGGCAGAAGACGAGCCAGTCAACGACTGGGAGAATCCTCAAGTTCTGGGAATAAACAAGGAACCCTACCATGCCACACTCACATTACCGTCAAGACGATACGAATGCGGGGAATGCACGTCGCTGGACGGAATATGGAAATTCAAATGGTATCCACGTCCGGAACAGAGGTCATTGGACTTTCACGACGAGAATTTCGATGCCTTTGGCTGGAATGACATAGTTGTACCTGGCGAATGGCAGATGCAAGGTTATGGCGTTCCAATATATACCAACTGGACTATGCCTTTCAAGAAAGACCAGCCAAGAGTCATGTCAGACCCTCCTCAGAACTATTACACATACGTCAACAGAAACCCTGTCGGACAATACGTGACTACATTCAACATTGAGGAGACTAAGTCTCCAAAAACATATTACCTACATTTTGCCGGTGTGGAATCAGCCATGTATGTATGGGTGAACGGTCAGAAAGTAGGATACAGCCAGAACTCAATGTCTCCTGCCGAGTTCAACATCACGTCGTATGTCCATGCCGGAGAGAACAGGCTGGCAGTCGAGGTTTATTCGTATTGTGACGGCAGTTATCTTGAAGATCAGGATATGTGGCGCCTTTCCGGAATCTTCCGTTCAGTCGACCTGTGGACAAGACCAGAAGTGCATATTTCCGATTATACAATCACAGCCATTCCTAATGACGATTTCAGCAGTGCTGTAGCCAACATGAAATTCCAGCTGACCAATCTGTCAAAGAAGTCAGGAAAGAACATTGACCTGAAAGTCTCTGTCAATGGTAAGAACAACAGAGGTGCTGCCATGACGTACACTGCTGCAACAAATGTCAAGAAGATTGATTCAGGAAGTGAAGCCATGCTTGAACTCACTATCAACATGGACAATCCGGCGTTGTGGTCTTCTGAGAAACCAAATCTCTATGATGTCGATATCGTGTTAAGCAGCAAGGGAATCGAACTGGAACATTTCAAGAATCATCTGGGTGTCAGAAAGATTGAACACAGTACAGAGGTAGTCTATTATAATGGCAAAGACATCAAGATTAAAGGCGTGAACAGGCATGAATTCCATCCCAGAACTGGTCGTACCATGAACCGGGAACTAATGGAACTTGACTTGAAGCTTATAAAACAGGCAAACATCAATCTTATCAGATGCTCGCATTATCCTGATGATCCGCTGTTCTACGAGCTCTGTGATGTCTATGGTCTGTATGTTATGGATGAGGCAAACCAGGAGAGCCACGACTATGGTCTGAGGAACCGCGAACTTGGTGACAATCCAGACTGGACCAAGGCCCATCTCGACAGGGCCGAGGCATTGGTTGCCAGAGACAGGAACTGGCCATGCGTCCTGATATGGTCGCTTGGAAATGAAGGCGGAAGGGGCATCAATTCTATCGCAATGGCGGAAAAAGTCCGTTCAATGGATTCAACCCGACTTGTCTTCAGTGACACAGACCGCGACATTTCCGACTTCTATGATGATGGTTACATCCATCCAGACAAGGTGGCTGCCGAGGCAAGAGAAATTACGGACAGGCCTTTCTTCATGAGAGAATATGCCTATGCAGGTGGAAATTCACTTGGCAACTACAAGGATTATGCAGACGTAATCAATTCCGACCCAAGCAACCTCGGCGCTGTCATCTGGGAATGGTGCGACCACGGTATTGAAAAGAAAATCGGAAGCAATGTGCAGAAATATCCTGCCGACCCATTCTCTCTCGAAATCAAGGACGACGAGTATTTTGCATATGGCGGTGACTTCGGCGATGTTCCGAACTCCTCGACCACCTGTATAAACGGCATTGTCCGCGCAGACAGAAAACCATATCCTCAATATTATGAGGCTCAGAAAGTCAATCAGTTCCTGAACTTCAAACTGGTTTCGTCGAGCAACATACAGATTATTAATACATACAAATTCACTGACGCCGAAGAGTTTGATTATTTCTACGAGTTCGTAGATGACGGAAAAGTGGTCTATTCTGCCGAACAGCCAATCAACACAAACGGCATTCTTGAAATCCCCACATTCGATGATACGAAGGGTGATGTCTTCCTGAATGTATATGCTCGGCTCCGTCGTCCGACAATCTGGGCTGATGCAGGTTTCACAGTTGCCAAGGAACAGTTCCAGCTCATTGAAAACCCTGCAGTAAAGCTTGTCGCCGGATCCTCTGTCCCAACAGTTAAGGAACAGGATAATTGCTATGTCGTCACCACAGGTCAGGAAACAGTGAACATTGAAAAATCTACCGGAAATCTGACTTCATGGAAACACGGCTCGACCGAACTTCTCAGGGGTCCACTTCAGCCTTACTTCTGGAAAGTGGCAACTGAAAACCAGAAGCACAATAACTATAACCGCAGACTTGGCCCTTGGAAGAATGCCGGAGAGACTATGAAAATGGTTTCTGCAACAGTCGGAGAGCAGGACGGCCTTCTTGTACTCACCTTCAAGAAGGAAATCGAACTTGGCGCAAATTATACCTTGACATATAAGATTAACTCAGACGGAAAAATCATAGTACAGGCAGATTACAAGCCAGTCAAAGAAAACCTGCCGTTGATGCCGAAGTTTGGCATGAAGATGTTGATCAACGCCGACATGGACAACATAACATGGTATGGTCGAGGCATTCATGAAAACTATCCAGACAGAAAGTCATCTGAGTTCATCGGAGAATACAATATGTCTCTCAAGGACTTCGTGGTCAACTATCCTGCTCCTCAGGAGAACGGAAACCGATGCGACACCAGATGGGTCACTTTCTCTGACGGAACACAAAAGATTCGAATAGAGGGACTACAGCCACTTTGCTTCAAGGCATGGCCATGGGCTGAGGAGGACATTGAAAATGCCAGACATCCTCATGAACTGACAGAAAGGGATTATGTTAACGTCAGCCTTGACCTCAACATACACGGTGTAGGTTGCAATGACGGATGGGGAGCACGCACTTTGGGCAAATATACCATAGATGCCAACAAGTCGTACAGTTATGGATTCATTCTGTCTTTCGAGAAGTAATCCACTATCAGCTGAGCCTTTGATTTGCCGATGACAGTCTCCAGGCTTTGCAAGTCTGTTTCCTTTATACGTTTCACACTCTTGAACTGCTTCAGCAGTACCTGCTTTGTCTGCGGGCCGATTCCCTTTATCCTATCAAGTTCTGATTCGACCTGATGCTTGCTGCGTTTCTCCCTGTGGAAGGTGATGGCAAACCTGTGAACCTCGTCCTGAATACGAGTCAGGAGCTGAAACACGGGTGACTTGATATCCACACCTACGGTACGGATTGACTGAGCCTCAGACGACTTGTCGAACACGAGCAGTTCGGATGTACGATGCCTGTTGTCCTTTGCAAGACCTGCAATAGGTATTGCCAGACCTAGTTCATCCTCTATGACCTTGCGAATAATCTCCATCTGACCCTTTCCACCATCAGCAATGATGACATCAGGAAGGTACTTGTCGCTCTCGCTGGTATGTTCAGCCACTATGCGGCCATACCTCCTGTACACCACCTCTGCCATAGACGCATAGTCATCAGGACCCGTGACGGTCTTGATGTTGTACTTACGGTAATCGTTCTTCGACGGCTTTGCACCCTTGAAGACCACGCAACCAGCCACCGGGTCAGTTCCAGAGATGTTAGAGTTGTCGAAACACTCGATATGATAAGGTAGTTTTGGCAACTGAAGAAGCCGTTGAAGTTCCTTGAGAAGATTGGTACTACGTTGTTCAGGATTAAGCTTTTCAGCCTGCTTCGCCTTGTCGAACTTGTACTGACGGACATTTGCCTGAGATATCTCGAGAAGATGCTTCTTCTCTCCACGCTGAGGGACTGTGATGGTTATGTCCTTCAGTTCTATGTCGAGTGGCTGTGAGAGAACAATCTCCTTAGACTGACTGCGATATTTCTCTCTCATCTCAACTATGCCCAGAGCCAGCAAGTCCTCTGCCGTCTCATCAGTACGCTTGGCATACTCGAAGGTGAAAGCCTGGTTGATACATCCCTTCGTCACATGCAGGTAGTTGATGAAGGCAGATTTTTCGTCGTCGGCAATACTGAACACGTCAATATCGTGCGAATAATGCGATATCACCTCTGACTTCTCGCAGAACTCCAGAGCCAACTGATATTTGTTCTTCAGTTCCTGAGCCTCCTCGAAACGCATCTCATCCGACAGCTGACGGATATTGGCAAGAAGGCTGTCACAGACCTTACGTGCGTTTCCCTTCAGTATTTCCTTGACCTCAAGGATGTTCTCCATATATTCCTCATGAGTCTGCAGGCCCACACAAGGTGCCTTGCAGTTCTTGATGTGATACTCCAGGCATGTCTTGTACTTGCCATCCTGGATTCCCTCCTGTGTTATCCCCATACGGCAACGACGAAGTGGGTACATCCTGTTGATAAGTTCAAGCATGTTATTCAGAGTCCCTGCATGTGAGAACGGACCGAAAAAATCGGCCTTTACCCTGTGACCGTTCAGCACAAGGTTTGTGTTGCGAGTCTTGAAGACACGAGGAAAGTACTCGTGAGTGACACAGACAGACGGATACGTCTTGTCATCCTTCAGAAGTATGTTGTAACGAGGCTTGTATTTCTTTATCAGGTTGTTTTCCAGCAGGAGGGCATCCTCGTCTGTCGGTACCACTACATATTGAATGTCACAAATCTTGCTGACGAGTATTTCCGTCTTCCGTGAGTTGACATTCTTGAGGAAATAGGAGCTTACACGCCTCTTGAGGTTCTTTGCCTTGCCGACATAGATAATCTTACGGTTTTCATCAAAATATTGGTAGCACCCAGGACTTTCAGGCAAGGATGCTACTATATTCTTCAGCCGTTTCCTAATCTCGTTGTCGGCCATTATCAGTTTAGAGTTGAGAGTCGTTCAGACCTTTATGAGAGTCATGATGTCAATCTCAGGACCGAGGAATTCACGTCCCTGAAGGCCCTCGTCACGAATCTCGATGAGGAAGTTCATATAGCACTTTTTAGGATTGAATTTCTTGCAGAGGTCCCAAGCAGCCTTGATTGTTCCTCCAGTGGCGAGCAGGTCGTCGTGGATGAGCACCACATCATCAGCCGTGATGGCATCCTTGTGGATTTCAATCGTGTCCTGACCATACTCCTTGTCGAAACTCTGTGAATAAGTCTCTGATGGCAACTTGCCAGGTTTGCGGCAGAGCACCAGTCCTGCACCAAGTCGCTTGGCAAGGATTGCACCCATGATAAAACCTCTGGATTCAATACCGACTATCTTAGTGATACCCTTATCCTTATAATACTCATACATTTCCTCTTCCATGATTTCCAGACACTTCGGGTCCTTGAAGAGAGTTGTCACGTCGCGGAAATTGATTCCTTTCTTAGGAAAATTTGGAATACTTCTCAGATGATCCAGTAAATACTGATTGTTCATATTAACCTATTTATAATTTGTTGTTTTCATTCATCGTCCCATCAAGACAAGCATTGCATTGATGTCGCTCGGCGACACTCCGGGGATGCGACTTGCCTGAGCCAGAGTCTTCGGATTGATGGCAGCCAGCTTCTGACGTGCCTCGATACTTATCTGTGTCATGTTGGCATAGTCGAACTTGCCCTCAATCTTTATGTTCTCAAGGCGCAGCATCTTCTCTGCCACCATCTGCTCTCTGTCTATATAGCCCTTGTATTTGATGAGTATCTCTGCTGCCTCGAGAATCTCCTCACGGAACTGAGGCGAGTAAGAGAGCAACTGGCCTGTAAGGAACTCGTCAAACGACTTTATGTTCTTCCTCATGTTGCTGATTGTCACTCCTGGACGCTGAAGCAAGTCAACCAGCTTACAGCCCCGCTCAAGTGGAGTAGTACCAATTCGTTCGAGAGCATCGTTTATATAGGCGGCCTTGATGGAAAATCCTTCGGCATACCTTATGATTTCATCAATCCGAGCCTTCTTGTCGAGCATGGTCTGGTACCGTTCTTCTGTTGCCAGTCCGAGTCGGTAGCCTTTCTCTGTCAGACGCATATCGGCATCATCCTGACGAAGCAGGATACGGTATTCAGCGCGCGAAGTGAACATCCTGTAAGGTTCATCGACACCCTTTGTCACAAGGTCGTCGATAAGCACACCGATGTACGCCTCGTTCCTGTGGAGGATAAAAGGTTCACCGCCTTTGCAGTTGATGGCAGCATTGATTCCAGCCATCAGGCCCTGTCCTGCAGCCTCTTCATATCCCGTCGTTCCATTCACCTGACCAGCGAGGAACAGGTTCTTCACCACCTTCGACTCGAGTGTATGATTCAGCTGAGTCGGGTCGAAATAGTCATACTCTATGGCATATCCGGGGCGATACACAGCCACATTCCTGAAACAAGGGATAAGTCTCAGCGCCTCAATCTGCACATCCATCGGAAGCGACGACGAGAAGCCGTTCAGGTACATCTCGTTTGTCGTCTCGCCTTCTGGTTCCAGGAACAACTGATGGAACTCCTTGTCTGGGAAGGTATGCAGTTTTGTCTCTATGCTCGGGCAGTACCGAGGTCCGATACTCTGAATCTGTCCATTATATAAAGGAGAGTCAGCCAGACCCGAACGCAGGACCTCATGCACCTTATCGTTCGTCATGCACAGCCAGCAAGGCAGATGCTGTAGCTTTCTGTTTTTTGGCTGAGCTGCCGAATCGTCGTCCTTCATGTACGAGAACTTGTACCATCCCGCTTCTCCGTCCTGACGTTCCATGAGCGAGAAGTCTACACTCCGTTTGTCAATCCTCACAGGAGTACCAGTCTTCATCCTCCCCTGGCGGATTCCAAGACGGACAAGTGATTCTGTCAGTCCCTTTGCTGCCGGTTCGGCAATTCGTCCACCCTCAATCTTCTTCCTCCCAATATGCATCAGTCCGTTGAGGAAAGTTCCGGCTGTGATGACCACGCATCTTGCCGTGAACTCCGCGCCCCACATGGTCCTCAGTCCCGAAACCATCGGCGAACCATCATCACCTGTCTGCGTGAGCAGCTCACAGACACAGTCCTGCCATATATCCAGATTTTCAGTGTTTTCGAGAATCTCCCTCCATTTCCAGATGAACTTCCCCCTGTCACACTGAGCTCTCGGACTCCATACAGCAGGTCCCTTTGACCTGTTGAGCATCCTGAACTGAATCGTACAGGCATCTGTCACCTCACCCATCCTTCCTCCGAGGGCGTCAATCTCGCGGACAATCTGTCCTTTTGCTATTCCACCCACGGCAGGATTACACGACATCTGGGCAATCTTGTTCATGTCCATAGTAACCAGACAAGTCCTTGCCCCCATGCGTGCCGATGCAGCGGCAGCCTCACATCCGGCATGCCCCGCACCCACTACAACTACATCATATTCAAATTTCAAGATTCAGGATTCAATTTTCAGTTTTCACAGTTTGCTTTGTGCAATAATATTCTTCTCTACGGCGTTCCTCAGCAGCTCGAATATCTGTTCCACCTGTCCAGGTGCAAATGCAAGCTGGAACGGCTGGATGTCCTGGCCGAACGAAGTGATCTTCGACAATCGGCATGGCACCACACTCTTCTCGGGATTTGGTGCACCGAACAGCAGCATCCATCTCACGCCCTTGCTTTCCCTTGTCAGCGAGGCACTGCCTGTACTCATCCATGTAACCTTGCCGCTACCGAGACTTGTAGTCTTGCCAAAGATGATTTTCAGAGGCTCCGTATAAGGTGGATAATTCTCCAGGACCAGTTCTATCTGTCTTGACTTCTTCTCCTCGATTATCTTCATCGAGAACACTACACCCTCCTGAATGTTGTTGTCAGCAGGGTTCACACACGACAGATTCTCATATCTCAGACTATCCTGAGCCATGCACATAACACTACCGGCAAGGCACAAAGCCAATGCCATGATAATTCTTAGTCTACGATTCATAATTTTAATTTTTAATTAGCCATCCCTTCAACATCAACCATCAACTATATTTATTTCCTTGCGAAGTTAGTGAAAAAGTAGAGAAATGCCAAATAAATTCAAAAAAAACAAGTCAAAATTAAACCTTTACCTATAAATGATGTCAAAATGGCAACGATTTACAAAAACAAACCTATAAAAACAAGGAAGATTATGAAAAAGATTTTAGCAGTTATGCTTTGCCTTTTGGCAACAAGTGCTTTTGCACAGGGATTCGGTGGCGGCCAGGGTGGTCAGCGTCAGTTTAACCCAGATCAGATGGCAACTCGCCAGGCAGATCGTATCAAGGAGGCTTGTGGACTCAACGATGAGCAGTACGGAAAGATTAAGGAATACTACAAGAAGCAGCAGGAGGAGATGATGAAGCAGTTCCAGCAGAATCAGGGCCAGGGCCAGGAGCGTCCTCGCATGAGCCGTGAAGACATGGAAAAGCGTCGTGAGGCTCAGACAGCAGAACTCAAGAAGATTCTCACAGAAGAACAGTATGCAAAGTACGAGGAAATGCAGAAGCAGCAGCGTCAGCGTTTCGGTCAGGGTGGTCCTCGCGGCAACCGTCAGGGCGGACCTCAGGGTGGTTTCCCTGGTGGACCTCAGGGCGCTCCACAGAATGCTCCTCAGAACAACTGATAGTTCTCTGCATTCATCCCATAATGGAAACGGACAAGAGCGAGGTGATTCACCCCGCTCTCTTTTTTTGCCCTGCTTACCCTTCCCATCCGTCCTGCCACAAAAAAGGAGGAGCCGCTGCTCCTCCAGAACGGATGTGGTGAATGATGCCATCCATCAGTCACAGAAATAATAGGCATCCTGTGGACCCGCCGGTCCCTGACCGCAGAACGCTGGATACATACCGCAGGCTTCAGCATCTTTCTGGTCTTCATCCACTACATGCAGTTTCCACAACCCGTGGAGATTACAATATCCGTAGATGTTCACCACATTCAAATTGCATACGCAGAATTTGTACTCGGGTTTGTCATCTGGTTTCAACTTCACGAAGAAACCACCTTGCCTGCCGTTTTTCGTCATGAAATCGACAAAGATCCACTGAATATAATGCTCCTTCGTCATAGGATGCGGTTCCTTGCCAATCTTCACATTCACGCAATTGTCATCTGTCACCTCAGCCACAGGCACATGATATTCCTGTTTCCCGTCAGAAGTGTTTGCCGACAATTCCTTCATTTCTTCTCCACAACACAGAGGAATCGGACCTCCGTCGTGCATTTTCACTACTATGTTGCCACAAATCGGACAACGATAAAACTTTGTTTCCATAAAACTTTCTTTTTTTGTTTAACAATTTGATAATCAAATTCTCCCAACCGCCCATAATCCCATCCTAAAACAATCTGTTTACAATCCTAAAAGCAACCTTTTTCAGTCAATCCCAATCTTCTTCATCCTCGCAATATTCTCCATCTGGTTCACCCAGATAAGTTTCGAAGTGTTGTAGTTCCTCTTCTCAGCCTCGTCAAGAATCTTCGAGATAGTGGTGGCAGGCATCTTTGGTGTCCTGGAAAGAATCCACAGATACTTGTCCGAATCACCACCTATCAGTGCATACGAATAATCCGCAGCCAGCATCAGAACCCTGTAGTCGGCATAGAACGGCCAGAAGAACGAAACCCTCAGCAGACCTGAGACACCAGTCATCTTTGCCTTGCCGACAGAATGCTTCGTCTTGCCATTCTTCTTCCCCGTGTTCTTCACCATCAGTGTCCCGTCATCATTCAGCGCATAGAACGCTGACGTGTTCGACTGTCCACGTTCGAACCGGTGATCGAAGCGGGCTATTTCATACCACCTGCCCAGATAACGGTCAATATCTTCAATCTCTACAGGGGAGTTGTCGACAGTAGTCTGGCTTCCACATACTCCAAAAGGTAATAAAGTACACATCATAACCAAAAACAATTTTTTCATATCCATAAACTATAAACCATTAATCACAAACCCTTAACCACAAATCCTCTTCTGCTTTCGCTCTCCAAGCCATCTGTCATATTGCATCTGCGAGATTCTGCTGTCGCTGATAAGGTCGAGCATACCGATGATATCCCTCATCGACTCTTCCTCCTCCACCTGTTCGTCGACAAACCACTGAAGGCGGCTGCAAGTTGCGAAATCGTCCGATTCCTTTGCCATCTTCATCAGGTTATGAATCATCTTGCTCACAGTCATCTCGTGATTCAGACCATCACTGAACATATTCTGGATACACTTCCAGCTCTTCTGCACCGCAGCAATCGGGAGCAGTTCCACCCTGGCATTCCTGCTGAGCATGTAGTTCTGCAGGATACGGGCATGTTCCTGTTCTTCGAGCCACTGCACATACATCCATGTCGCAACACCCTTCATTCCCTTAGCCTCTGCATCAAGGCTCATTGCAAGATAAAGATATGCCGACCACAATTCCATGTTGATCTGGCGATTGATTGCCTCTTCAATTCTCTTTTCCATAAAACAAACTTTTTTTCGTTCAACAATATTATTAATTTCACCACCAGGTATTGTCTCGCCCGGTTTTGTGGCTGCAAAATTACACACAGGAAATACAACTTGTCTTTTAGAAAACCATTTTTTTTCAATGATTGCAATCGTTTTAAACGATAGCCAATAATTATTGCTACTGATATATATTATAATGTGAAAACACCGTCTATCCCACCATTTTCTCCCACATCATGCATCATTTTATTAACTATTTTTAACGGAAAAACTGCGAATCACCAGTAAAAACATGTGCCTTGCTTCGACCCCAAAAGTAGACCCTTCCTAACCTCCCCTTTTTAGGGGAGGAACAAGAACCTGAGCCTATTTGGTAGGAAGTCTCCCCTAAAAAGGGGAGATTTAGAGGGGTCTTTTTACCCCTTGAAAGAGGTGTAAAATGTAATTAATAGAACACCCCCTTAAGCAAGTTAGCAATTAAACTTTTGCCGGACGGGGTGGGCAATGCAAAAGGGGGAGGAATTTTGCCCTCTCCCTTTTGCGTCAGAGCCATCGCCATGAACACTACGCCTGTCTTACCTGATAATTTTTCTGCTGATCATGCTGTTTGCCTTGCTGACCTTGCTCTCATCCAGTTTTACGACCTTCCTGTCGTATGTCATAAGGCCGTTGACCTCGATTTCCACGTCTGTCGTCTGAGTGTACACGGCAGCAGAGTAACCGGCATCCACAAGCGAGCACAGCATGTCGGCATATTGGAGATACCGCGCCGTTGCCTCCTCCGATGTCTTGTACTGTACATAGCCCCAGTTCCTCTCAGGTTCCCACAGATGGCCTTCAAGGGCAAGTCCTATTCCTCCGTATTCCCCCAGCACATTGACCCTGTCACGGTCGTACATCATCATAGCTGGTTCGGGATAGTGATGGAGGTCGAGTATGTCGCCCACTCCCTGATAGTGGTTGCCTCCGCTGGCAGGGTTGACCAGCCGGGTAGGGTCGAGCGATGCAGTCATTTCGGCTATCTCCCTTGTCTTGAACTGTCCCCAGGCCTCATTGAACGGAACCCATACGGCAATGCACGGAGAGTTGTAGAGCTGGTTGATGATGTCAGTCCATTCCTTGCGATATTCCTTTTCACTGTCCTGCTGGCGGACCTTCTCCTTCCCATTGAAGTAGTTGAAGTTCTGCCACTCGGGGCCACTGTCACCGCTTGGCATGTCCTGCCATACAAGTATTCCCAGCCTGTCGCAATGAGCGTACCAGCGGGCAGGTTCCACCTTGATGTGCTTGCGTATCATGTTGTACCCCAGTTCCTTGGTCTTCTGTATGTCGAAGAGCAATGCCTCGTCGCTCGGAGCCGTGTACAGGCCATCGGGCCACCATCCCTGATCCAGAGGACCGAACATGAACAGAGGCTTGTGGTTGAGGCACAGGCGGAGAACTCCGTTGCTGTCCCTCTCCTTGCTTATCTTCCGCATTGCGGCATAGCCCGTGACCTCGTCAATCACCTTCCTTCCGTCCTTCAGCTGTACGTTCAGGGAGTACAGGAACGGACTTTCCGTGCTCCACAGTTTCATGTCGCTCGGCATAGCAAGTTCCACCAGTCTCCTGCCCTCGCCTTCTGCAACCACCTCCGTGCCGTCCATGACACTGACAGAAATGCGGTTGTCACCGTCCGATACCGCAGCCTCGACTGTCAGCACGCGGCGGTCGATGTCGGGTGTTATGCGAAGTCCCTCTATATAATAATAAGGTACCGGCTCCATCCATACTGTCTGCCAGATTCCCGTGACGGGCGTATACCATATCCCGTTTGGATTATTCACCTGCTTTCCGCGTGGCTGTGTACCCGAGTCGGTAGGGTCCCACACACGTACGGCAACCTTCTGGTTCTTACGTCCCCGAAGATAGGGTGTGATGTCGACCGAGAACGCAGTGTATCCTCCCTCATGGGTGCAGACCTGCTGTCCGTTTATCCACACCTCTGCCTTGTAGTCTACCGCACCGAAATGCATCAGCACCCGTTTGGACTTCCACTGCGAAGGCACGGAGAACAGCCGTTCGTACCATACCGACTCATCCTGGCTGACTCTGCGTCCGACGCCTGAGAGTGCTGACTCGATAGCGAACGGCACGAGTATCTTACCGTCGGAAGTCTGCGGGCAATCAGCGCCTGCAGCAGTAATGGAGTAGTCCCACAGCCCGTTGAGGTTCATCCACGACTTGCGTACCATGCCGGGACGAGGATATTCAGGAAGTACAGCTGACGGGGTCAGGGTTTCCCCCCACTTGGTCATGATATGTCCGCCGGCAGGCTTCCACTGCTGGCAGAACGCTGCTGACGAAAGGAATGTCAGTACTAAGAAAATAACAGGTCTCCTTAAGTTCATATATGATTCTTTTTTCGGACAATTTCAAATCTGTGGCAAAGATAAGTTTTCTTGTCGTTCATAATTTCTTGAGTTAAAAAGGAATCTCAAGGACTGCTCCGCAATCCACTTTGCAAAGATAATAAATAAAAACGAACAATGAAGAATGAGGAATGAATTTTTGTTATCAGTGGTCCATTTTTATCTTCATTCCTGACCAATCGAGCGGTCTCCGAGGGTCATGCGTACGGAGGCAGAGAGCTGTGCGAGTGGAGTCGTGGTCGGATTTGAGTGGATGTGAAGTCGGGGTTGATGTGGGGTTCATTCGGGTTTGTATTGAGGTGTAATCTGAAAGATAGTTATCTTACAGGCGAAAGATAGTTATCTTACAGGCGAAAGATAGTTATCTTACGGCGTGAAGATAGTTATCTTTCAGAACATGCATCAGTTCAAGGGTGAATAAACGACAGTACAAGCCTGAATGACAGTGCGTTCGACATTGATTAAGTGTGCGATGATTTCGGTGTATTTGAGGGGTGTTTCAAGGAGGCTCCTCAGGACAGCTCCACGAGTCAATCAGAAGTTGCCAAAATAAAGCTATGTTTCAGTAATTATCTTCTATTTTTTGTCGGGTGAGATTAATTTACTAACTTTGCCGAAAGGAATAATGAAAAATGAATAATGAAAAATGAATAATGAAAAATGAACAATGAAAAATGAAAAATGAATGATATGGGACGATTAGCATTTTCAATATGTCTTACACTCCTTCTGGGAGTGACAGTATGCAAGGCACAGGACAAGGCTGCAGACAACTACGTCACTGCCATGAGGGGATTCTACCTGTGGCGATGTGGGATGGCTGTGTCAACCGATTATCACGGCAATCACTATGCCACAGAGGCATGCCATACCGAGGACGGATATACCGACTACATCATCCCGACCCTACTGCCAGGAACGAAAGTGGCGGACAGGATTGACGGTACAGGTGGCTGGCACGATGCAGGCGACTACGGCAAGTACACGGTGAATGCAGGTGTGACTCTCGGAACATTGTTCTATGCATGGGACCATTTCGGGGATAAGCTGAAAAGGATTTCCCTCGACCTGCCTGTGACCGCAAAAGGCTATCCTGAGTTTCTGGAAGAGCTGAAATGGGAGACAGACTTTCTCCTGAAGATGCAGTACCCCGACGGTTCGGGAAGAGTGAGCCATAAGCTGACGAGGACTGCCTTCTCGGCTTTCATCATGCCTCAGATGGACAAGGAGAAACGCTATTTCACAGAATGGAGTTCAGCTGCCACGGCTGATTTCGTTGCGGTGATGGCAATGTCGGCGAGATATTTCAAGCCGTACGACAGGAAATATGCGAGACGTTGCCTGGATGCAGCGTGGGTGAGCTGGAAATATCTCATGGAACATCCCGAGAACAAGGGATTCGTACAGGGCGACTTCTCCACTGGCAGTTATTTCACAAGCGACGAGGACGACCGTCTGTGGGCGGCAGCCGAGATGTGGGAGACAACCGGAGAGGCAGAATGCCTGACCGACCTGGAGACGCGGATATCTGCAATCTCGAAGTCCATGAAGGACACCAGCGCTTCGCCTTTCCGCAGGTTCCGTCCCCGCTCACTCGTAGAGAGCGGATGGGACTGGGGCAATGTGGGCAACCTCGGAATGTGGACCTACGCACTCAGCAAGAAGAAAGGCAGGAACGAGGAACTGGTGGAAGAAGTGCGCAAAGCCATACTGGACAACGCAAAGGCCATTGCCGACCAGATAAGGAAGGACGAATATGGATGTCCTATCACTTCGTTCTTCTGGGGCTGTAACGGTACGGCAGCACGGCAGTCGGTCAATCTGCACGTCGCTGAACTCATCGACCCGACGGTGTCGTACAAGTCAGACATCGCAGCCATCAGCAGATGGATTCTCGGCAACAACGTGTATCACCGCTCGTTCGTGACCGGTCTTGGAGTGAACCCTCCAATGCATCCTCACGACAGGAGAAGTGGTGCCGACGGGATTGACGAGCCTTGGCCAGGATATCTTGTGGGCGGAGGACACACTCCTACGGACTGGGTGGACGACCAGGAGGACTACTCCCGCAACGAGATTGCCATCAACTGGCAGGCAGGACTGGTGTATCTGTTAGCAGCGAGGTTATAGCACGCTTCGCTGTAGGTTAAAGGTAATAGTGTATAGGTTAAAGCATAATATTAGATTTCTCACAATATGAAAAAGACATCAGCATTCAAAATTCTTTTACTTTTCACTCTTCACTCTTCACTTTTCACTCTGAGCTCTGCTCAGTCAGTCACTCCTCTGTGGCTTCGCGATGTGATGATTTCTCCTGACGGCAGCAAGATTGCCTTCTGCTACAAGGGTGACATCTGGACGGTACCGACAAACGGAGGTACTGCAACAAGAATCACCACCCAGGACAGTTATGAGGCAAACCCGATATGGAGTCCTGACGGAAGACAGATTGCATTCTCTACTGACAGGAATGGCGGGCTCGACATCTATGTGATGCCGGCTGACGGTGGTAAGGCAACACGACTGACATTCAATTCAGCCAACGAAATCCCTTCCTCGTTCTCGCCTGACGGAAAACTAATCTATTTCAGCGCAACCATTCAGGACCCTGCCGAGAGCGCCATGTTTCCTTATGCCGGACTCACCGAACTCTATTCCGTTCCGGTGAAAGGCGGCAAGTCGGTACAGGTGCTCGGAACTCCGGCTGAGATGCTGAGCTGGAGCAAGGATGGCAGCTATTTCATATATCAGGACAGGAAAGGCGGTGAGGACGAATGGAGAAAGCACCACACCTCATCCATCACAAGGGACATCTGGTGCTACGACGTGAAGACAGGCAAGCACACCAACCTGACAAACCGTGCCGGCGAGGACAGGAATCCAGTGCTCAGCGAAGACGGAAAGACTATTTATTTCCTGAAAGAAGTGTCGCAGCCATCTGTTTCAAATGACGGGTCACAGTCGAACAGGCTCTGGGGAAGCATGAACGTATGGAATATGCCTCTGGCTTCAAAGGAAGGCGCCACAGCAAGCCAGCTGACCTCATTCAAGACCCATCCGGTACGCTTTCTCTCAATGGGCGGAGGAAAGCTCTGCTTCACGTGGGACGGAGAAATCTACACCATGACACCTAACGGAAAGCCTGACAAGGTGGACATCAGCCTCACTCTCGACGAGGAGAACGAGACGGAAATACTCAAACGTTCCTCTGGTGCCGGCAGCGGAAGTGTCAGCCCTGACGGAAAGCAGGTTGCCTTCATCGTGCGAGGAGAGGTGTTCGTGACATCAGTAGAATATAACACCACAAAGCAGATCACTCACACCGCAGCAGCAGAACGGAGTGTAGACTTCGGCAAGGACAACCGTTCACTCGTATATGCCAGCGAGAGAGACGGACTGTCACAACTCTATCTGGCAAAGATTTCACGCAAGGAAGACCCCAATTTCCCGAACGCGACGATTATCGACGAAGAGCCCCTGCTGAAAGACCTGAAAGTAGAGAGAAGCCATCCAACCTTCTCGCCTGACGGAAAGGAAGTGGCTTTCATAGAAAATCGCACAAAGCTGAAAGTGGTCAATCTTGACAGCAAGACCGTAAGGGAAGTGACCGACGGCAGCACCTGGTATTCGCAGAGCAGCGGATTCTCTTACTCATGGAGTCCTGACGGAAAGTGGTTCGTAATTGAATATACCGCAAACGGACACGAGCCTTACAACGACGTAGGACTGGTAAGTTCCAAGGGTGGCGAAATCACCAACATCACAGCAAGCGGATACATGTCGGGCAACGCCAGATGGGTGATGGACGGAAATGCAATTCTTTTCCAGACAGAGATGTTCGGCCTGAGAGCACACGCTTCATGGGGCTCACAATATGACGCGATGCTGTGTTTCCTCAACCAGGACGCATACGATAAGTTCCGACTCTCAAAGGAAGACTATGAGCTGAGGAAAGAACTCGACAAGAATCCTTCTACAGGCTCAGGAACCGGAGACAAGAAAGAAGAAAAGAAGGGCGACAAGAAGGATGAGAAAAAGGATGAGAAGAAAGATGACAAGAAGGATGACAAGAAGGACGTGAAGCCTATCGAAGTGGAGCTGGATGGCATCAGAGACCGCATCGTACGTCTCACTCCTAACAGCAGCGACATGGGCGATGCAATCCTGAGCAAGGACGGAGAGACGATGTATTATCTCGCTGCATTCGAGGGCGGAATGGACCTCTGGAAGATGGACCTGAGGAAGAAAGAGACAAAGCTCATATCCAAAGGTGCAGGAAGTGGAATGTTCACGACTGACGGTGAAGGCAAGACTATATTCCTCATGGGTAGCAGTCTGAAGAAAATGGATGGCGACAACCTCAAGCCTATCACATTCACAGCCGAAATGAAACTCGACCACCAGGCAGAACGCGAATATATGTTCAACTACGTAGTCCGCGAAGAGCAGCAACGTTTCTATACAAAATCCATGCACGGAGTCGACTGGACCGAGATGGCGAACGCCTACAAGAAATTCCTGCCTCATATATCCAACAACTATGACTTCGCCGAACTGCTCAGCGAACTTTTGGGAGAACTGAACGTATCACACACCGGCGGACGCTACTATCCCGCAGGATCAGCAGAACCGACGGCATCGCTTGGTCTGCTCTTCGACATGAGTTACACTGGTAAAGGACTGAAGGTGGCCGAAGTCATAAAAGGCGGACCGTTCGACCATGCCAACCTCAAACTCAAGGCAGGTGACATCATCACCAAGATTGACGGGACAGACATCACCGACGAACAGGATGTGAGTACATTGCTCATGGGCAAGAGCGGAAAGAAGACTCTTGTCTGTTTCGAGAACCCTTCGACAAGCTCAGGAACCGGAGACAAGAACGGAGAGGCAGTCATACTTCCAGTATCGAAGTCAAAGATGAACGACCTCCTTTATGACCGCTGGGTAAAGCAGAGAGAAGAAGACGTGAAGAAATGGTCGAACGGCCGACTTGGATATGTCCATATCAAGCAGATGAACGACAACAGTTTCCGACCACTCTACTCTGACGTACTCGGTAGATTCAATAAATGTGACGGAATCGTAATCGATACCCGCTTCAATGGTGGCGGACGTATGCACGAAGACATCGAAGTGCTCTTCAGCGGAGAGAAATACCTCACACAGGTTATCCGAGGCAGAGAGACTTGCGACATGCCAAGTCGCAGATGGAACAAGCCGAGCATCATGCTCCAGTGCGAGGCAAACTACAGTAATGCTCATGGTACTCCGTGGGTGTACAGCCACCAGAAAATCGGAAAGTTGGTCGGTGCTCCAGTACCAGGAACCATGACGAGCGTGAACTGGGTAACCATGCAGGATCCTGACCTTGTATTTGGAATCCCAGTAATCGGTTACCGTACGGACGAGGGCCACTACCTTGAAGGCTCCCAGCTCGAGCCAGACGTCCTCGTACTCAACTCACCAGAGACGGTAGTAAAAGGTGAGGACACCCAGCTAAGGACCGCAGTAGAGGAACTGCTGAAGGAAATAGGAAAATAACAATTAATAACTACAGTATGAGAAAGACATTTATGCTATTGCTGCTGGCAACCTGTGCAATGAATTGCATGGCTCAGTCAGCCTATGACGAGATTAAGGCTACTCCCGAGAAGAGTGGCGGAGTGTATTATGCATATCCTGTTCCGACACAGCAACTGACACCTGCACCAAAGGGCTATTCCCCATTCTATATCAGCCACTACGGCCGACATGGGTCGAGGTATCTGCTGAACGACATGGACTATTCCCGCATCATGAACATGTTCAAGAGGGCTAACGACTCTCTTGCTCTCAATGCGCTGGGCAAGGACGTGCTCGGACGTCTGGAGAAGATATGGGCAGAAGCAGAATTTCACGGTGACGAACTGGCCCCTCTCGGCAAACGCCAGCACAGGGGAATTGCAGAGAGAATGTACAGCAACTATCCGAACCTGTTTGGCAAGGGTGCAAAGGTGACAGCCACATCTACCACCTCAATGAGGGTGACCGTCAGCATGTTTGCATTCATCGAGCGCCTGAAGGAACTGAATCCTGCACTGAACATCAACTGGGATGTGACAAGGGCTAACATGCAGTATCTCAACTACCACACCGACCGCTACAACTCTCTCAAGAACCGCAGGAGCGAAGGATGGCAGAAGGCTCACAGCGATTTCTGCGCAAGGGGAATCCCGGCAGACAGGTTCGTCAACCAGTTCTTCGCCGACACTTCCTACATCTCCAAGAACAGAATTGGCAGGAGTCAGGTGATGAGCGCAATGTTTGATGTCACCGTCGATGCCCAGAACATGGAGACGGATGTGTCGATGTACGACCTGTTCACCACGGATGAACTATATGAGAACTGGAGAAACAGCAACAGCTGGTTCTACAACTGCGACGCTAACAGTCCGTTCAACGACGGTACGGCAATGGAAAGCACACACAATCTGCTCAGGCACTTCATCGACAACGCCAATGCTGTCATCAGCGGAAACAGCAAGGAGACGGCTACCCTGCGCTTCGGTCATGACGGCAACATCATTCCTCTGGCTGCCATCATGCACCTGAAGGGATGTGATGCGGTGGTGAATGACCTCAACAAACTGCAGGATTCCTGGCAGAACTACTACGTGTCGCCTATGGGTGCGAACATCCAGTGGGTGTTCTTCAGGAACAAGGCTGGCGACGTGATAGTGAAATTCCTCCTCAACGAGGTAGAGACTTCAATACCTGTCGAGACTGATATGTTCCCTTACTATAAGTGGAAGGACGTAGAGAAGTTTTTTAGTTATCAGTTAACAATGAAAAATGAATAATGAAAAATGAATAATGAAAAATTGTTAACTTATAATTCATTGTTTCTTCACAAGTTC
>CALELI010000121.1 GCA_937902455.1 uncultured Prevotellaceae bacterium
AACTCGTTTGATTGCTATCCCGAGTGCCGCCGAGACAAGATTAAATCAACTCCTTAAAAAGATAGACAATGTGTGAAGAATTATGTATTAAAAAAATGAAGATTTCTTGTCATATTGAAATCATATATGATTTTTATTTGTATATTTGCAGAAACATTCTGGAATTTGTCTCTCGAAAGTGAAAAGAGTTATTGACATAAGGTACTTGCTTGTGACTGCGGCAATGTGTTTTGTCGCATCAGCACTTTCATTCGGACAGACTTCGTATTCTTATTTTAATGTCACAGATGGACTGAGCGACAATCGTGTCACGAGCCTGATGCAGTTGCCTGATCAGCGTATGCTCATCACTACGAGTAGCGGAATTGACGTGTACGACGGGAATCGCTTCTATTCGTACAGCGTGGATGAAGTCCTTTCGACACGTCTGGAGAAGTACACAGGATGCTATCACCTGTATGTGGATAATCGTCAGCGGCTGTGGATAAAAAACTGGCATTCTGTCCGCTGTATCGATATGGTCACAAAACGTCAATGCTCGGATTTCGCAGAACTCTGGAAGAACATCGGAGTGCGCGACAGCGTGGAAGACCTCTTTGTGGATTCGTATGTGCGTCATCTGTGGGTGGTCAGCGGAGATATGTTGATTGACGTCGAAACTGGCAAGCGATATCCTGTAGGTGATGAGAGTGTGATTCTTGATGTTGAGGTGATGGACGGACTTGTCTATCTCTTCATGAGTAACGGTACGCTGCGCTGTATGCCTGTCAAAGGCAAGGATGGCGGATTCAGCATAACTTCCGATATCGGCAATGCTCTTACGTCTATGGTGGTGCCAGACACGTTGTCGGATTCCTTCGTCCAGATTTATGGGCTTTCGGGCCAATGCGTCTTGCGGCAGTTCTCTGTGAAGGACAGAGAATGGAAAACCCTCCTGGCGACAGATTATTTGATGCACACGATTATCAATGCTTCGCCAGGCAAGGCATATATGACCAGTGAGAAGGGACTGTGGATTGTCGACCTCATTTCCGGAAAGTGTCAGTTGGATACAGGCTATTCAGTAATTGGCAACAAGGAAATAAAACTTGACATGAACACTCTCTGCGTTGACCATCAAGGTGGATTGTGGATGGGTAGTTCAAGTCAGGGGCTGGTCTATGCCAATTCCATGCGTGACAGTTTCAGTGTCAGTCCTCAGCCACTCCAGACTACTTTGGTTGCCATGTCGGTCAACAACGACGAAGTTGATGCATGGAACGGCGAGGCTATTTCCTATGTCGACTCCTTGTCGCTGGAATATAACTGCAAGAACCTGACTCTGGTCTATTCTGCGTTCAATTATGCGTTGCCAAAGCATACGAAGTTCAGGTACAGGCTGATGCCTGACTCCGATGATGGACTGGTGCAGGAAGAGGATACCATGTGGAAGTCGCTGGAGGCTTCAGGTCGTGACTTGCTGGATGTGAATGGATTGTTGCATCTCAGTTTCAGTGACTTACCATACGGCAAATATGTCCTTCAGGTACAGTCGTGCATGGGTGGCGATGTGTTCGGCCCGTCGCATACACTTCATATTAATATGCTTGCACCTTGGTGGCAGACTTCTTGGGCATACATTATATATATAATAGGAGGTCTGGTACTCTTGTTCCTCCTGTTCAGGGTGGCCATGAATGCCCGTCTTCGAAAACTTATGCGCCAGCATCGTGAAGAACTGCTGTACACAAGGCTTCAGGCTATGATGGAAACCCTGGAGGCTTCGGGTTCCGAGCCTGAAGGTAATGACAAGGATAAGGATGGGCACGAAGTCGAGGCTGCTCCTCAGGCAAAGGAAATGTCCGACGAGGACCAGGACTTCCTGAGCAAGGCAATGGAACTTGTGAAGAAGAATGTAAGCAATCGTGGATATTCAGTGAAACAGCTGGCACGCGATCTGTGTATGGAGCGTACTGGCCTTTACAAGCGCCTTACCCAGCTTCACGACCAGTCGCCGTCGCTGTTCATCAGAAGCATAAAACTAACTCATGCAGCTAATCTGTTACTCACTACAGACATGACATTGTCCGAAATTGCCGAACAGGCTGGTTTCTGCAATGCAAGTCATCTGACAAGACTATTTCAGGAGAAATATGGGTGCAAACCTGGCGATTACAAGACCAAATCAACATCCATGACATAACTATCAACATTCATGCACAATTCGTCAACATTTGTTGAGTCTTGATGTTTAAATAATTATATAACTTTGCAGATGATATAGGATATTTGTAATGTTTATGAAGAATTATTTCTTGACAGCGTTGATGGTGGCGTTAAGCCTACCGGCTTTTTCGCAGGATTATTCTGTGAAAGTGCAGAATGTGACTACTGAGGTGAAGTTCTATTCTCCCCAGATAGTAAGAGTGACGAAGTATCAGTCTTCCGACCCTCAGGCAAAGACCGATCCTAAGTTTGTTGTGACGATGACTCCACAGAATGTTGGTGTCAAGTGTGCGGAGGGAAGCATTTATGATACGCTTTCCACAGATGGAATCAAGGTTATCTGTAATAAGAAGACAGGCCTGCTTTCGTTCTACAGGTCTGCTGACGGAACCTTGCTGACGAGGGAACGCAACCGTGCCGTCTTCACGACACGTACTTCCCATACTATAGATAAATATAATGTCTCGCAGACTTTCTCTCTTGCTTCGGGAGAGACAATATATGGTTTCGGACAGGTTCAGGACGGAAGCCTCAATCATAGGAACACAAGCTATTCCCACATGGTTCAGAACAATACTTCCGTGTGGATGCCTTACATGCACTCCGTGAATGGCTACGGCATCTACTGGGACCTCTATGGACCTTGTGATTTCTCCGACAATGCCAATGGAGCCACTTTCGCTACTGAAGCAGCCCATGCCATTGACTATTACGTCCTTCTCGGTTCCAGGACTGATGGCGACGAGGTAATCCGTCGTGTCAGGGAACTGACTGGCCAGGCCACTATGGTGCCACTCTGGACATTCGGTTATTTCCAGAGCAAGGAACGCTACAAGAGCTCAAAGGAAACCCTCGGAGTGCTGAAGAAATATCGCTCACTTGGAGTTCCTATCGACTGTGTGGTTCAGGACTGGCAGTACTGGGGTGGCAACAACCAGTGGAATGCAATGGATTTCCTGAATCCGGAGTTCTCTTCCGACTATCGTGACATGATCGACGGAGTACATGATGATGGCGGACATCTGCTCATTTCCATCTGGGCCAATTTCGGTCGCGACACCAAGCAGTTTGCTCATTACAGAGACAAGAACCAGCTGATGAAGCAGGGTGACAGAATCATGTCTGTCACATGGCCTAACGGTGAAGGCGTAGGAATCTATAATCCTTATGAGCAGTCATCTCGCGACTATTATTGGAATTGCCTCAACTCGGGATTGGTCAATCGGGGTGTTGATGCCTACTGGGTGGACTCGTCTGAGCCCGACCACTATCAGGGTGGCGAAGACTGGGAACAGACCAACGACTTCATCGTCCTCCACAAGAACGGAAACGACGATGCCTCGCTTAACTCCCACTCAATTGAGGCCGACCACACCTGGCGTTCTGTCCGCAACATCTTCCCTCTGATGCATGCCAGTGGTGTATACGACGGCCATCGTGCACAGAACTCTTCTTTCACGAATGCCAAGCGAGTAATGATTATGACCCGTTCGGGATTCCTCGGAATGCAACGCTACGGTGCCGGAACCTGGAGTGGTGACATCACTTCTTCCTGGCAGACTCTGGCAAACCAGATTCCTGCAGCACTCAATTATTCTGCTTGCGGAATCCCAAGCTGGAACAGCGATATAGGTGGGTTCTTCAACGGAGAATATGCCGGTCCTGGAGAAGACAGATACAATGAACTTTATGCCCGCTGGATTCAGTTCGGAGCATTCTGTACTATCATGCGTTCACATGGTTCTGGTGTCGACAGGGCTATCTATCAGTATGGTTCCAGGGGCGAGTCCTACTATGACATCATCGAGAGATACATCAATCTCAGATATGCACTCTTACCTTATATATATAGTACCGACCGTAAGGTGCATGCAGAAGGATTCACGTTCATGAGAGCTATGGGAATTGCCTTCCCTGCCGACAAGATGACACATCAGCTGAAGGACCAGTTCATGTTCGGACGTGACATTCTCGTTGCACCGGTCGTAAAGCAGGGAGCAGAAACGAGGGACGTGTACCTGCCACAGGGAAAAGACTGGGTCGACGTATGGACCGGAGAGCATTTCAACGGAGGTCAGACCGTCACTAAGAACGTTTCGCTGGCAGTGATGCCTCTCTATGTGCCTGCAGGAACCATCATGCCATGGGGACCAAAGGTGCAGTACAGCTCAGAGAGCAACTGGGACAAGCTCGAAATCAGGATATACAGAGGCGCAGACGGCTCGTTCACACTCTATGAGGATGAGCGCGACAATTATAACTACGAGCTGGGCAAGTTCAGCGAGATAACCTTTGGCTGGGATGACGCTAACTCCACTCTCACCATCGATGACCGCAAGGGAGAATTCAACGGCATGCTGAAGGACAGGACGTTCAGGATTGTCCTTGTCGACAAGGATAAGAATCTCGGACTCGGACTTCGTCAGTCAGCTCGCTTCAGCAAGGTGGTGGAGTATTCAGGCAAGAAGATTTCCGTTAAGGTCGACAATGAGAACCTCGAGGCAGAACAGGGCGTGGCAGTAAAGAGCCTTAACATCAATCCTACGTCCGTATCGCTCTATGCCGGTCAGGCAAGCAACCTGAAGGTCGAGGCTGTCTTTGCTGACGGCACAAGGCAGTACGTCACTCTTGACTCTGAGTTCGAGAGTTCCGACCCAAATGTGGCTTATGTCGTCGACGGAGTCATTCGCACAAGGACTGAGAACGGTAAGGCCGACATCAAGGTGAAGTACACGGATGTGACGGGAAAGGTCTGGACAAGGACTCTCAAGGTCACTGTCAGCGTTCCTACGAACCTGTATTCGTGGAAGGCCTACGACTGGTTCCGCAACCGTGTCGCTGACCGTCTTGGTGCTTCCGACATCAAGTACGACAATGTAGCCAATACGATTACCATCACCAAGACCGGTGCGCAGAATATCGCACTGCGATACAATAGCACTGGAAAATTCCTCAAGCCAGGACTGAAGTATCTTGTCGTGGTTGCCTCCGAAGTCTCGAGGAACAAAGCCGACTCACAGCTGTGGTACATCAACGGCAGCTGGGTGAATATCGTCAATCCCGACAAGGTCGTGGAACTGAAGGACGGACGCATCCTGCTGGCCTGGAACATGAACGAGACGGATGCCTATCTTGAACTGAAGGAGACTGTGTTCGGCCTGACGTCAACAAATGCAAGTGGCCGTTCCGTCATCAGCTATGTAGGCTTCGAGGCAGATGTGGATGCCCTGGCTGACTCTCTCAACAAGGAGATTGTCTCGATTGACTCTCCCCGGAAGGATGTGAACGGCATGGAGCGCATCTATTCGCTCCTCGGAGTGCCCCGCAAGAACCTCGAGGACGGTATCAACATCGTCCAGAATACTGACGGCGATGTGAGGAAAGTGTTGAAATAACTATTACAAATGTAACTCGTTACATATTTATTAACCATTTAATTAACTTCTTATGAAAAAAACTTACGTAAAGATCATGATGGCCCTCTGCTTGTTTG
>CALELI010000122.1 GCA_937902455.1 uncultured Prevotellaceae bacterium
AGAAAAACAAAGGTCGTATAATATATTCGGACATCAATTAGTCAACAGGTATATCATTCCCAAACTTTATGTATGGGAATAAAAGTCTGGGATGCTTATGGAGTTGTCGTAAAAAAAAGAAGCTCCCCATTTCACAACGGAGAGCCCCCGAATATCAAAACAAATTAAGTATGAGATATTTTATTATCGTTGCAAAGGTAAGCAATAAAATTGAATATCCAAAGAAATTTCCTGTTATTTTTTATTAATTCGTTCTTTTCTTTCCGTCTTTACCCGATTTTCCATGTGCGGCTGTGGTCTATCTCGCCTTAGCTCCACTCCGACTTTGTCATCGCTCAGATTCATGCAGTTCACGGCACGAATGTCCGCCCTTTCGCGTGGCGCGTGTAAAATTAATAAGGTGGAAGTTTCATTATTATTTGGTCAACTTGTTTTTTTTTGTTAATTTTGCACCTTGAAATATGTGTTTATTCACAGAAAAGGATAATTTTTATATAATTAAAATATTTTATTAACAATGGCGAATGTAATTAAATTACACAAAGGCTTGAACATCAATGTGGCTGGCAAGGCTGCACCTGAGGTCAAGGCGGTGAAGGATTCGGCAATCATCGGTATTGTCCCGGATGCGTTCACTGGCGTGAAACCTCTGGTGAAGGTCAAGGAAGGCACAATGGTGAAGGCCGGAGATGCACTTTTCGTAGACAAGTTGCATCCAGAAGTGGTTTTCGCATCACCAGTAAGCGGCAAGGTCGTTACTGTTGAGCGTGGAGACCGTCGTAAGGTGTTAAGCATTCAGGTAGAAGCTGACGAGGAACAGCAGTATGTTGACTTTGGTCAGGGAATACCAGCCAGCAAGGACGAAGTGAAGCAGGCACTCCTGAAATCAGGTCTGTTTGCTTTCTTCATTCAGCGTCCGTATGCTGTGACTTGTAATCCTGATGATGATCCAAAGGCAATATTCGTGTCTGGATTCAGCGACATGCCTCTTGCTGCAGATTTCGAGGTCGTGTACAAAGGACAGGAAAGGGATTTCCAGACTGGTATCGACGCCCTCGGCAAACTGGCAAAGGTTTACCTGGGTATCAAACCGACAAGTGCTCTCAGAAATGTGAAGAACGCAGAAATCACTGTGTTTGAAGGTAAGTGTCCGGCTGGTAATGTCGGCGTTCAGATTAACCATATCTCTCCTGTGAACAAAGGTGAGGTTGTATGGACAATCGGAGCTGAAGAAGTGATTTTTATCGGTCGTCTCTTCAATACAGGTAAGCTGAATCTTACTCGTACGATTGCCGTGGCAGGACCAGAGGTAAAGGACCCTTGCTATGTTCAGGTGGTTGTAGGTGCAAAGATTGGCAAGGTTGTTGCAGAAAAGGTGAATGACAATGCTGTCATCATCGACGGCAATCCTCTCACAGGTCGTGAGGTGACTGTGGATGACTTCCTCGGAGCTCACACTACTGAGGTTACTGCAATAGCAAACGGAAGCGAGGCCGATGAGGCTTTTGGCTGGATTCTCCCTCGTTTCAACCAGTTCTCAGTAAGCCGTTCTTACTTCAGCTGGTTGCAGGGTAACAAGGCCTTCAAGTTCGACAACAGAATCAAGGGTGGTCATCGCCACATGATTATGTCGGGCGAATATGATAAGGTGTTTCCTATGGACATCTTCCCGGAACAGTTGGTGAAGGCAATTATTGCCGGCGACATCGACCGTATGGAAGCTCTTGGTATTTATGAGGTTGCTCCTGAAGACTTCGCACTTTGCGAGTTCGTTGACTCGTCAAAGGTGGAGGTTCAGCGTGTAGTACGTGAAGGACTCGACATGTTAAGAAAGGAGAATAGCTAATATGAAACTCAAGAAATATATTGACACACAACTGAAGCCTCAGTTTGAAGAAGGCGGTAAGTTCCATGCGCTCAGGTCTGTGTTCGACGGATTCTATACTTTCATGTATGTGCCAAATGAGGTAGCAGGCAAGAAAGGTGCTCATATCCACGATGCAATCGACTCCAAGCGTATCATGTCGATGGTTGTAATCGCTCTCATACCTTGCCTCCTGTTCGGTATGTACAACATCGGTTATGGCCATTATGAAGCTATTGGTGAAACTCAGGACTTCTGGATGACATTCCTCTATGGTCTGCTTGCCGTGCTTCCGAAGGTTGCAGTGAGCTACATCGTAGGTCTGGGCATCGAATTCATCATCGCTCAGTGGAAGAAGGAAGAAATCCAGGAAGGATTCCTTGTTTCCGGTATGATTATCCCTCTCATCGTGCCAATCAACTGCCCTCTGTGGATGCTCGCAGTTGCAACTGCCTTTGCGGTAATCTTTGCAAAGGAAGTGTTCGGCGGTACTGGTATGAATATCTTCAATGTTGCACTCGTTACACGTGCATTCCTCTTCTTCTCTTACCCTTCAGTAATGAGTGGAGACAATGTATGGGTGAACAGCAACTACATGGATTGCATCAACGGTGTCTCTGGCACGGCTACAGATGCATTCACGATGGCAACTCCTCTCGGTCAGCTCGGTGCCGGCCAGGCAGTTACTACACCTCTTGAAAACATGATTACAGGTCTGATGCCAGGTTCTATCGGTGAGACTTCTCTCATCGCCATCGCTCTTGGCGCAATCATACTCCTCTGGTGCGGTGTGGCAAGTTGGAAGACTATGCTCAGCGTATTTGTCGGTGGTGCAGTCATGGCATTCATCTTCCAGGACAAGTGTCCTGAAGGCTTCCAGTGGTGGCAGCACCTCTGTGTAGGTGGTTTCGCATTCGGAGCAGTCTTCATGGCAACCGACCCTGTGACAAGTGCCCGTACTGAGACTGGCAAGTGGTTCTACGGATTCTTCATCGGATGTGTGGCAATTATCGTTCGCGTACTCAATCCTGGTTTCCCGGAGGGTATGATGCTTGCCATCCTCCTCATGAACGTATTTGCTCCGCTCATCGACTACTGTGTTGTTCAGGCTAATATTAACAAGCGTGCAAAGCGCGTAAAAGCATAAAGGATATGGCAAAGTTTAAATGTAATCTATGTGGTCAGACTTTCGAGGCTGACTCCAAACCAGAGAAGTGTCCTATATGCGGTGCTCCGGCTTCTGAGATAGTTGAGGTAGCAGACGAAAGTGCTAATGAAACTCCTAAGAAGAAAGGACTTGACACTAACGGCAATGCCTATACCATCATCTACTCCACAGTCATCGTGGTAGTTGTGGCATTCCTTCTTGCATTCGTAGTATCTGCGCTCAAGCCACAGCAGGACGCAAACGTGAAGATTGACACCATGCAGCATAAGCTCAACGCACTCAACATCCGCGGACTCGACAAGGCTGTCGTTGAAGAGAAGTTCAACGACCTCAAGATTGGCGAGGAAGTAATGGGTGACGTGACTGTCGAAGAGTTTGCTGTCGACGGCTCGACAAAATACCTCGTACCCGTATCAGGTAGAGGACTTTGGGGTGGTATCTGGGGCTTCATTGCTCTCGACGACGACCTCAATACAATCTATGGTACTGACTTCCAGCACGAGAGTGAGACTGCAGGTCTCGGTGCTCTCATTGCAGAACAGCCATTCCAGGATTCATTCCGTGGAAAGAAGGTGTTTGCAGAAGGTGCTTCCGAAGTTACTCTCTCAGTTGTCAAGAAGGGCAAGCAGGGTGACCTTGCTCCCGAGAACTATGTTGATGGTATAACTGGTGCTACACTTACAAGCAACGGAGTTGATGCAATGCTCAAGGAATGTCTCATCAAGGTTGTCAAGACAAATGCCGAGGCAGAGCATGACTGTGCAAACCATAAGGACGGCGAACCTTGCACGAATCCAAATCCATGCGAGAAGTGTAAACAACAAATGGGTAAATAATACATTATGGCTATATTTTCAAAACAAAACGGTGAGGCGCTTACAAATCCGCTGAACCTCAATAACCCGATTGCCGTCCAGGTGCTTGGTATCTGTTCTGCACTTGCAGTGACAAGCCAGCTCAAGCCTGCCATCGTAATGGGACTTTCCGTTACCATCATCACGGCATTCTCCAATCTGATTATGTCTATCATCAGAAAGACTGTGCCTAACCGCATCCGTATCATCGTACAGCTCGTTGTCGTTGCTGCTCTCGTTACAATCGTAAGCAACATCCTCAAGGCATACGTCTACGATGTAAGCGTACAGCTCTCTGTATATGTAGGTCTGATTATTACCAACTGTATCCTCATGGGCCGTATCGAGGCATACGCTCTCCAGAATGGTCCTTGGGCATCGTTCCTCGACGGAATAGGTAATGGTCTCGGCTATGCTATGATTCTCGTCATAGTAGGCTTCGTCCGCGAATTTCTTGGTAACGGATCTCTCTTTGGATTCAAGATCATCCCTGACACATGGCTCATGGACAATGGCGGCTACTACCTCCACAACGGAATGATGACCATGCCAGCCATGGCACTTATCATCGTTGCCTGTGTCATCTGGGTACATCGTTCTATCAACAAGGATATGCAACAATAAACCCGAATTACGAATTACGAATCACGAGTCGTTGCAGATGCTCGGATTTCGGATTTCGGATTTCAAATTTAGAAACAAATGGAACATTTTTTTGAATTATTCGTTCGCTCGATTTTCGTCGACAACATGATATTCGCGTTCTTCCTGGGTATGTGTTCATATCTTGCAGTATCCAAGACCGTGAAGACCAGTTTCGGACTCGGTTGTGCTGTGACATTCGTGTTGCTCATAACAGTCCCTGTAGATTATCTGCTCCAGACAAAGATTCTCGATGCCAGCAGCTTCATCGGCATCGACCTCACTTTCCTGAGCTTCATCCTCTTTATCGCCGTCATCGCAGCTATGACTCAGCTCGTGGAGATGTTCGTTGAACGTTTCTCACCATCTCTTTATAGCGCTCTCGGTATCTTCCTTCCACTTATTGCCGTAAACTGTGCCATCATGGGTGCTTCCCTGTTCATGCAGCAGCGAATCCAGATGAATCCTGACAATGCCCAGTACATCGGTGGAGTAGGAGATTGTGTTGCTTACGCTCTCGGTAGCGGTATCGGCTGGACACTCGCAATCGTCTGTCTTGCTGCTATCCGTGAAAAGATGGCTTACAGTGATGTTCCGAAGCCACTTCGTGGACTCGGTATCACATTCATCACCGTAGGACTCATGGCTATGGCATTCATGTGTTTCAGTGGACTTAAAATGTAGTAATAGATCATGGATGTAAATTTCATTTTAGCAAGCATCGGAGTATTCCTTGCAATCATATTAGTGCTCGTCATACTCCTTCTCGTAGCAAAGAAATACCTTTCTCCTTCAGGTACCGTCAAGCTTACCATCAACGGAGACAAGGTCCTCGAGGTAGAGCAGGGTAGTAGTGTCCTCTCCACTCTCGCAGCAAATGGCGTATATCTCTCAAGTGCCTGTGGCGGTAAGGGCTCCTGCGGTCAGTGCAAGTGCCAGATTCCGGAAGGTGCAGGCGAGATTCTCGATTCCGAGAAGCCACACTTCACCCGCAAGCAGATAAAGGAGAACTTCCACCTCGGTTGCCAGACTAAGGTCAAGGGCGACATGAGCATCAAGGTTCCAGAGTCAGTCCTTGGAGTAAAGGAATGGGAGTGCACAGTCATCAGCAACAAGAACGTTGCTTCATTCATCAAGGAATTCAAGGTACAGCTCCCTCCGGGAGAACACATGGACTTTATTCCTGGAAGCTATGCACAGATTCAGATTCCTGCATACGATATCGACTACGACCGCGACATGGACAAGGACCTCATCGGCGACCTCTATGTTCCTACATGGCAGAAGTTCGGTATCTTCGGACTCAAGCAGAAGAACGACACACCTACAATC
>CALELI010000123.1 GCA_937902455.1 uncultured Prevotellaceae bacterium
ATCTTCATTTTACTCTGCGAGAAACAACTGATTTACTATGACGGCTATTGCAAAAATTAGGAAGTGCAGTCAACAGGTATATTATTTCCTAAATTTTTCACTCTTTCACTCTTCACTTTTCACTCTTCACTTTTCACTCTGGCTGCAAGCCAGTTAGTACCATTGGATGGTGTTGGCATAGCTACTGCGCTTGTCGTACTTGAGGGCGTCGGTGAGTGTGCTGGCGTTGGCACGGAGGGAGATGTTGTAAGAGGTGAAGGTTCCGAATACCATCCCTGCTGAGATGTTGAAGCAGTGCATGTCGCGGTTGATGTTGACGGTGGTCATGGCAAGGCGTGACTGGGTGAAGTCCCATCCGGAAGAGAAGCTGACGTTCCAGCCTGATGACAGACTCAGGCTACCTGAGCAGTTGAGGTTCTGGGTGAACTTATAGGGATAGCGCATGGTGCGGACGTTGATGTCGGCACTACGGTCTTCCGCCATACTGATACCGTAGGATATGGACAGTGACCACGGCATGTTGAGCACCATATAGCCGTCTTCGTCAAGGGTTGCCATCTCCTTGTCCTGGTTGGTCTCCTTGCCCTTCTGAGTTTCCTCGGATGCGTCTTCGTCTTTGTTTTCGTCTTCGTTTTCGTCTTCCTCCTTTTCCTCACGTCCCATGAGCTTGTCCCATTTCTTGCGGAGGTTCTTGAGGGTGGAGTTATTAAAGGTAAAGGAGAGGTTCTTGCTCATGCCCTGGAAACGGCCGAATCGTCCGTATGACCATTCGGTGCGATTGCCGACAATGACATTTCCGTTCTTGTCGAACTCATAGGCATAGGTATTGAAGACGGCATTGACATTGAGGGCAAACTTACCCCACTTGAGACGGAGACGGGTGGAGAGGTTACTCCACGGCTGCGTCTTTGCCGCCATGTTGTAGGAAAGATTTGCACCGAGCTCGTCAATGATGCTTATCTTCTTGATGCCGGTGGTATCCTTGTCGGACTTAATCTTCATCTCGATATTGTTGCCGACGTCGAAACTGACAGAACCAGTCTGTCCCTTACCTGGAACGCCATACATCGAACCTGCGTATGGGGAATATTCCACGAGTGAGACGTTGCCCTGTAGGTCGGTCTTGGTGTAGGTCTCATAATAGCCGTAACGGCTTGCACTGAAGTCTGGAGCGTAAGAGAAACTGATGGTCGGGGTGAAGACGTGACGGATCATCTGTATCTTGTCGCCAAATATCTTCGGATTCGGCTGGAACATTCCATAGAGCTTAGTGTTGGCTGATACGGACAGGTTGTAGTCCCACACTCGGTTGAATCCATAGATGGTGTCGTTGAGGGTACGCTGACGACCGACATCCCACGACTGGCTGACCTTATGGGTGTACCAGCGGGAGTTGTAGTTGAGTGACGGTGTGACATTGATGTAGTTGAGGATGTTGAAGGATGCAGAGATCGGGATGGAGTGCTTCATGCCATTATGCCAGTCCTTGAGTATGTCGGAATGGAGTATCTTGTCTTCCTTGGTCGATATGCTGTTCGACAGGTTTCCAGTGTAGTTGAGTGCAATCTTCTCGTACCAGCGTTCCTTGCCTACGACATGCTTGCGCTTGAACGGATAGAACCGGCTGAGGGATATGGATATATTCGGAAGGGTTACGGAGAGTGACGAGTCGCGCATGTTCTGTGCGATATTGAAGCTGGATGATATCGAGAGCCCGAGTTTAGGGAATGTGCGGGAATAGCTGACACTGGAAGTTCTGGTGCTCTGGCTATAAGTCGCAGGATTGTAACGGCTTGAGAAGTTATTCTGTTCATAGCTCTGTGTGGCGAAGTTCACACTGGCAGAAAAGGAACTGTTTGGGTGTGCCTTGCTATCCTGACGATGAGTCCACTGAATCTTGAAGTTCTCGGCCTTGCTGAAGTCTGGAAGATTCTCCTCGCTTTCCTTCGTGACCTGATAGTTAAGATAGAAATTGCCTGAATACTTGTAACGCTTGTTATAGGTAGACTGGGCAGCAAGTCCCCATGAGCCTTTGGTGAATATCTCGCCAGTGAGCTTGAGGTCGACATTGTCGTTGATGGCAAAATAATATCCTCCGTCACGCAGATAGAAGCCCTTGGAAGAGTCGTCTCCATAGGACGGCATGATGAGTCCTGAGGAGTATGTGCTGGTGAACGGGAAGTAGGCGAACGGGAGTGCGAAAGGTATAGGCACATCCTCGACCACGAGCCAGAACGGCCCGGAAGTGACATCCTTCCCAGGACGTACCTTAGCACGGCTGAGGGCTATGTAGAAATGTGGATGTTCATGGTCGCAGGTGGTGTAGGTTCCCCTGCGGAGATAGATGGTATTGTCCTCGTCCTTCTTTGACTCTTCTCCACGGAGATAACCTTCCTGCTGGGTGGTATAGACGTTGTGGATGAAACCCTTCATGCTGTCGAAATTGTAATCCATCGACTCTGACTGGTATTCATCGTCACCCTGCCGGAATACAGGTGAACCTTGCCAATGATCGAGCGAGTCCTTCACTCCAACAGCATGGACAAGGGAACTGTCGATATTCATGTAGATATGCTCTGCCGTGAGTTCGATATCCTGGTAATTGACCTTGCTGTCACCATAGAGGAAAGCGTTCTTGGTATCCATGAAAAAGACAATGGAGTCATTGGCCGTATATGTTACGGGGTCCTCCAAAGCACTCTTCTTCCTGGTTCTGCTGATGGAATCCTCAACAGCAGCAATGGAATCGTTCCACTGAGTGTACTTTGGTTTTCCATACTGGTCAAGCACGAGGTCGTGTTCCTTATTGAACGACTGACGTATGGAATCGATAAGAGCAAGCTGGCGTGACAGTGAATCCATAGGCTGTACGATGGAATCACTCTTGAGGGTTGAGGGTTGAGGGTTGAGGGTTGAGGGATTTAGGGAGCTAGCACTTTCCTGATTCCCTGATTCCCTGGTTCCCTGATTCCCTGGTGCCCTGATTCCCTGGTTCCCAGCCTGATGTACGACCCTCTGTCCCGTGGAAATCAAGACGGTATCGGGAGACTTGCCCTTATTAACGAAAAGTCCTGCTGTTCCGCAATTTAAGAACAGCAGACACGTCATGATCATCAGTAATATGTATGCTCTACGTTTCAAATATTATCCTATAGGGGTGCTCTATTAATTACATTTTAGATGAATTTGAGATCTTTCTTTAGCAGGTTGCGGACATCCATGAAGAAGAGATGCGGGCATCGTGACTGAATGAAGGACAGCAAG
>CALELI010000124.1 GCA_937902455.1 uncultured Prevotellaceae bacterium
CAAGCTTGCTTGGCATTGCCGAGGTGCGAAGGAGGAAGACAAAAGTCAAAATCGCAAGAAATGAATTTATAGAACCCACCTTAAATGTGCTTATATTCTGCGAAAAAGTATATTTTTTCAAAAGATTTCGCTAATCATACGATTTTTCACCTATTGACTACCATGTTTATTGCTTATTTTTCGTGGAAATGTATTAAATTTTGATAGATTTCCACGGACTATCGAATTATTTTTCGTAACTTTGCAATCAAAAACGTATAAGATATGATTATAGGAAGAGAAAAAGAAATAGCTACACTGCAAGGACTGCTTACTTCTGAAGAATCACAGTTTGTGGCAGTTTATGGAAGACGACGTGTCGGCAAGACATACCTCATTCGTGAGTCATACAACTATGACTTCGTATTTCAGCATACAGGAACTTACGGAGCGACGAGGAAACAACAGTTGAGTGATTTCCGTGAGTCCCTGTATAATGCCGGCATGGGTAAATGTGCCATGCCTAAGACTTGGTCAGATGCCTTCCATCTGCTATGGGAATTTCTGAAGGCAATGCCTGTAGATGGAAAGAAGAAAGTTATCTTCATCGACGAATTGCCGTGGATGGACACGCCAAAGTCCAACTTTGTGCGTTCGCTCGATCATTTCTGGAATGCATGGGCTACAACCCGTAAAGACATCATTCTTGTCATTTGCGGTAGTGCTACCTCATGGATTATAGACAATGTAATCATGAACTATGGAGGTCTGCACAACCGATTGACATGCAAGGTACACCTTCAGCCATTCTGCCTTCGTGAATGTAAGCAGTACTGCGAATCAAAGAACCTGGGCTACAAAGACAGACAGATCCTTGAAGCTTATATGGCTCTCGGAGGAATACCATACTACTGGAGTTTCCTGAAGAAAGGACAGAGCGTAGCTCAGAACTTCGACCGTATATTCTTCCAGACAGGTGGTGAGCTCTCGCAGGAATTTGATGCTCTCTATGCATCACTTTTTAAGAAGCCACGTCGCCATATTGCCATCATTACGGCACTCGCAAATAAAAAGAGTGGCTTACAGAGAGATGAGGTGTTGAAGGCATCCAAATTATCTGACAATACCGATTTCTCGAAGGCACTCCAGGAACTGGAACAATGTGGCTTCATCCGTAAATATACTACGATAGGCAAGAAGAGTAAAGACGCTATCTATCAGCTGATAGACAACTATACATTATTCTATTTTGATTTCATACGTGAGAATGTAAATGGTGACGAACACTTCTGGACATCACAGACTGGAACGTCAATACATACTGGCTGGGCTGGCAGAGCCTTTGAACGTGTCTGTATGCAGCATGTGAATCAGATTAAAGATGCACTCGGCTTCTCTGCTGTAGTAAGCAGTGTTCATTCTTGGTCATACAAGGGAGAGAAGGATCATGTAAGTAGAAAGAATATTCATAAAGGTGCCCAGATAGACCTGCTGATTGATCGAAATGATGATACCATCAATCTCTGTGAAATCAAGTACACCAACTCGACATACACTATAACAGAGGAAGAAGATGAACGAATCAGAAACAGAAAGGAAGTGTTCATCCGTGAGACAGAGACAAAAAAGACCGTTCTTCTCACAATGATAACAGCTTTCGGTTTAACGCCTGGTGGTTATGCAGATGATATACACTGCCAGTTGACTATGGCTGATTTGTTCAGATAGAAAGATATAATTGTCTTATGTCACGCATCTACAATCCCTGGCATGGCTGCACGAAGGTAAGCCCTGGCTGTAAGCATTGCTATATGTTCCGCATGGATGAGGAGCATGGCAAGGATCCGACTGTCATTGCTCCGACTGGAGATTTCTTACTGCCTGTGCAGAAGAACAGGCATAAGGAATGGAAGATACCATCGGGAGAAACGCTATATACCTGTTTCACATCAGACTTCTTCCACAAGGATGCGGACGGGATGCGTCAGGAAGTATGGGAAATGATCAGACAACGCAGTGACTTGACATTCCTCATACCTACGAAGCGCATTGAACGAGTGGAAGAATGTCTTCCGAAGGACTGGGGCGAGTGTTACAGCAATGTGACTCTTGCCTGTACAATAGAGAACCAGGAAATGTGTGACAAACGGATGCCAGTGTTCATCGGTTTGCCTTTCCGTCACAAGCAGATATTCTCTGAACCATTGCTGGAGGCAATAGACTTCAGGGATTATCTCGTACGAGAAGTGTTCGACCTTATCAGCGTAGGAGGTGAATCCGGACCAGATGCCCGACCATGCGATTATAACTGGGTACTCGGCATCCGTCAGCAATGCATCAAAAGCGGAACGCCGTTTCATTTCAAGCAGACTGGAGCTCGGTTCGTAATGAACGGCAGGACTTACTTTGTCGATCGTGACAAACAGTTGTCGCAAGCAAAGAAAGCCAACATAGACTGGATGCCATAAATATCGGTTATTCTATATATGTAAGGTGTAGTAAGCGACACCCATATCCACGCAATAGCCTTCACGCATCAGCTTTCCACATTCGGAGCATCTTCTGCAAGTCCGGTCAGTGTCCCACCAATAGTCCACGAAGGATTCAGCGATAACGTCCTCACTCGTGTTCTCATCCCACTTGTCGAGATAAAAACCTGCAAACTGCAATAACTCTGACTCTGTGTAGAGTTCCTTCTCTGTGCCACTGACCGCCTCAGTCAGTCGGCTCAAAATTGATTCTAATGTTGTCATGTCGTTCGTTTTTTATTTCCCTTTCGTAGAATCTTCTACTTTCAGGAGTGATTAGAAATTATGTTGCCACACAAAGGTGTTCCGTCCATCAGTGCAAGGTTAGGGCGCAAAATACTACCCGAATGGCTGTGGAGATTTTGAGACATACAGGATTGCTTGACCTTTCACAGATACAGACAGAACATTTACCTTTGCAACACAATTTTATCACGCAGGAAAGTAGATACGAGAATAAGTTTGCCTTCAAAAGAAATGATAATATCAGAGGTAAAATGTTAAATTTATGACCAAATTGGTTAATTTCAATTCATTTCTGACCAAAAACCTTGTGTATGTCAGGTTGATTTTGTAATTTTGCAGCCAAATGTTATAGCTGTAAAATTTATAGCCATAAAAAATATATGAAGAAATTCTACGATAGGATGCGCGAAATGGCCGAGCTTAAAGAGTTACAGCGTCAAGCTTACAACGACTACTCACGGTTTGTTGTGCTCACAGGCAGAAGGCGTGTGGGTAAGACAAGTCTTGTCTATAAACTGATGAGCGAGACGCAGGAAGAAGCTCCTGGCTTGTATTTCTTTGTTGGCAGAAAGACAGAAACAGTTCTGGTCAGAACCTTCGTACAGGAGGTACGCGAAAAGCTTGGAGAGTTTGTTCCTGACGGAATGACCTCTTTCCGTGAACTTTTCCAGATGATACTGGAAATTGGCAAGCGTAAGAAGTTCACACTCTTCATGGATGAGTTTCAGGAGTTTGACAACATAAACCCTGGTATCTTCAGCGACATGCAGGAACTGTGGGACGAATACAAGAAGCAAACAAATGTTTGCCTGATTGTGTCCGGCTCCATCTTCCGCATGATGGAAAAGATCTTCAAGGATGAAGAGCAGCCACTCTTCGGTAGGGATGATTGCACAATTAAGCTGAAGCCTTTCAATACAGAGACGATAAAGGAGATTCTTGGCGATCACAAGCCTGATTACACCTCGGAAGACCTGCTGGCACTTTGGACGATTACAGGCGGTGTGGCTCGTTACATAGAGCTTCTGATGAATAACGGCTGTACAAACGTAAAGAAGATGGTTCACTACGTTTGTTCAAGCGGTGACAGCTACTTTGTGGATGAAGGCAAGAAAATCCTTATCCAGGAGTTCGGCAAACAGTATGGCACGTATTTCAGCATCCTCGATCAGATAGCTCATGGCGATGTTACGCAGAGCGAGATAGAGGGTGCTCTCGGCATGAAGAGCCTTGGAGGACAGATGAAGATACTCGAAGAGAAATACGGCATCATCAAGAAGAAGCGTCCTATCGGCGCCAAGGAAGGCAGCCAGACAGTACGCTATGAGATACAAGACAATTTCTTCCGCTTCTGGTTCCGCTACATACACAGGTATTCGGCTCTTATAGAGCTGCAGAACATGCCGGCACTGGAGAATATCATCACTAATGACTACACGACGTTCTCTGGCATAGCCCTTGAACGCTGGTTCCGTCAGAAGATGATGGAAAGCTGCCGATACAAGCAGATTGGCGGATGGTGGCAACCAAAGGGCGTAAACTCCAAAGGTAACAGCGATGACTTTGAGATTGACATCGTAGCAGAAACGCTTGAAGGCGATGTTGAAGCATACGAAGTTAAGCGCAATCCTCAGAAGTACTCTCCGGGCAGACTTGATGAGAAAGTCACAGAAATGAAGCAACGCCTGTTCCGTGGCAAAGAAGTCTTGAAAAGAGGTCTGTCAATGGAAGACATGTAAACTGTACTACATGAAGATTAGTCATATAGAACAACAGAAATCCGACAATGTAAAACAGACAATGCATACCCACTGCCATGAAACGGCATCTTGCTGCTTGTCAGTCAGTCATGATGCCCGCATCACTGGCTTTGCCAGCTACGTCCTTATTTTGGGCTGAAGGCTCTCCCTTCCGCACAGCAATCTGCTCGGAACAAACCTCAAAGTCGCAAGAAATGAATTTATAGAACCCACCTAAAGGAATACCCTCGTGAGATAGGTTTATGTTACTCAACTTATAACTACTGGCGCAAGAAATATCTTGCAGTGGAAGAATCTCATGAATTGGCTCCGATCAGTTTCATGAAGCAAGAGCACCCTTCCACAGATACCTTGCCTTTCGGCAGAGACCTCCCCTGTGGTGCCACGCTTCTGTTCCCCAATGGTCTTCGCGCCCATTTCGGTACAGGCACAGAGAGTTTGCTCATGGAATTGTTGGAGAAAAGTCTCGTGAGCCATGTTCTGCCTTAACGACACTATGCGCTACTATCTGTGTCCGGGAAGGACGGACATACGCAAGGGCATCAGTTCGCTGTGCGGAGTCGTGCACGAGAAGATGGGATGCGAGGTCAGGAACGGCGACGTGTTCATATTCATCGGCAGCAGCCGTAAGCTCATGAAGCTTCTTCATGCTGAAGACGGCGGCATGGTGATGTACGTGAAGCGACTCGAGGCTGGACGGTTCAAGTTGCCAGCGTATGATGAACAGTCAAAGACCTATCCGATACGCGAGTTCGGGATAAGAAAGAACGGAAACACACAAAATTATTCCATGAAAGCTATACTATCTACACAAAAGACTGCTTCCTTCCGAGAGTGTTTTCAAAAGTTAAAAACGTTAAATTTTTACTATTTTCATCATCCATAGAATCAATGCAATCATTTTCCTACCGTTTAATATACAAGTGACTAATATAAAGGCATTTACATATATATTATAATATATTACTATCATAGTTACTGTCATAACCCGCGCGCGCCCGCCCGAACCGCTTGCCGGAGTTTTAATCAAAATCGACATGAAAAGTCACAAAATCACAAAATCACAAAATCACAAAGTCACAAATTTTCGGGTATCTGTCTGCCTTTCCTGAAATTGGTTTGCAGTTTTGCTCGGGATCATAGTAAACTGGTACCGACCTGTAATCTGACTTGCAGCGCAAGGATGCTAAAATAATGAATATGAACAATGAAGGCCTTATTGCTCTCATGTTGCAAGGATGCGAAAACATAAACTTATAAACTTTGTAAACTTTACCTTTTTCCAGACTTCATTCCGCGACTCGTTTAATCAAATTCCGGAATCGTCTCGGGCGGGCGCGCGGGTTATGACAGTAACTATGATAGTAATATTATAATATATATATATAATATAGAGACCTCCGATTTACACTAAAAGTTTATAAAGTTTATAGGTTTATAAAGTTTACAAAGTTTATAAATTGACCCTCTAATCCACGTCTTCGAAAATTTTTTCAAAAAAAGTCTGAAAATTATTTGGTGTAGTCCAAAATATTTCGTAACTTTGCAGCGCAAGTTAGGTCAGCGCGATTTCAGAAACGCTTGTCCCAGTCGGGCTGACAATGAAAAATGAAGAATAAAAAAGTGAACAAGGACAAATGAAATGCAAAATACTCGCGGTAGTCGTTTCGCTCATGCTCGAAATATCGTGCAGCCAATATTGCAGGTACTGAAAAAACTCAAAAAAATTTTGTGTTTTGCTCACTTATTCGTAACTTCGCACAACAATTAATAATAAGGTAAATAAAACAATCAATATGAAGAAACTACTTTTACTTTTCGCAGCTATTATGATGGCGAGCACAGGACTGTGGGCACAGACAAAAAATGTGACTTATCGTTATCCAGTCTATTACACCGAAGGTGATGCCGCCAGCGGAATCAAGGAGTGGAAAACCACAAGAGTTGATGCTACCTTAGTCCAGGGCTCAGAATCTACAGCTGTTTTGGGTGCGGATGACACTGAAACTTGGTATGTCGTCACGGAGGGAAGGCTCCTGATGAAAAATGGACTTGATATCAAGGGCACGGTGAATCTCATCATTTGCGACTATGATACACTTATTTTGCAGGCTTCTATGAAGAAAGCACCTTTGACACACCTATCACTACCGGTGTCAGTGGTCAGACCTATACCGTCACGGTAATGGATGCTCCTATCTCGGTATATGCGAAATACGTACCTCTTCGCGTTTCTACTACTTACATTGACGAAAAGGGCGTATCGCAGAATATCGACGCTGATGTAGTCACTGACGCCACTGACGCTCCTGTTACCTGGGGTACGGCTAGTGAAACTTCTTGGTATGTAGTTACTGGCAAAGATGTGAAACTCTCGCAAGGCTCAATCTGCGCTGGTCATGTCAACCTTATCCTTGCCGATGGTGCTAAACTTACCGCGACGGGAGATGCAATACAAGCCGGTATCTGTGTGTCTGGTAGGGGCAATTCGCTCACTATCTATGGTCAAACCTATCAATCGGGCAAACTCGAAGCAAAAGTAGATGCTGGTGCCGGTATTGGTGGCGGATCTTTTGGTAACGGCTCAAACATCACTATCAACGGCGGTACGGTTACGGCAATCGGATTTGAAGGTGACGGCATCGGTGGCGGTGTGAATGGCTATGGCGGAGATATCTTCGTGGCTACTAACCTCATCGTGAAAGCAGGTGCAAGCGAACAATCTGCTACGACGATTGAAAATACAGGTTCCGACCTCGCAAGCAGTCTGGCTGGCAAACGATATGTAACCATAACGGAGCCTTTCTTCAACATAACAGCCAATCAGGACCCTGGCCACAAGACCTACTACTATTCTACGTTCTATTCAAGGACGTATGATTTCCGAGTGCCGGAAAGCGTGACTGCATATACAGGTGCGGTGGATGGAAGCGTGCTCCGACTGACTCCTGTGGCTGATGGCATCATCCCTGCCGGTGAAGCAGTGATACTGCGACTGACCTCGGCAGACAATACCGCAACGAAGCAGCAGTTTGCTCTGACAGCTACGACAACGTCGGCAACCAGGAGCAGCAGCAATGCTTTGAAGGGTACTGACGAGACAACAACCCTCAGTGCTAATCAGTACGCCCTGTCATTAGGTGGTAACGGCATAGGCTTCTACCTGTGGGAAGGCAAGCAGATTGGTGCGAACAAGGCATACCTGACGCTGGATGACAATGAAGGAGAGAACGCAAAGGCCTTCACCTTCCAGTTTGATGACGGAGAGGCTACGGCAATAGAACAACCGACAATCAGCGGAAAGCAGTCAAGCGACACTTACAACCTCAACGGCGTTCGCGTAGACGAGAACTATAAGGGCATCGTCATCAAGAATGGAAAGAAAGTCTTACAAAAATGAAGAATGAACAATGAAAAATGAAAAGGAATATGAAGAAGACATATAAAACCCCAGCAATGAAGGTGAGGGCGATTCAGTGCTCACAGATGGTCTGTGAGTCAGTTCTTGGCATTAACTACAATCAATCTGCTTATGATGGTCAGTCAGCCTGGAGCAAGGAGGAAACCGACCTCACCGAAGAGGATTTCAGCGACTTCTCCCTCGAATGGGAGTGATTATCGAATAGATGATTAGACGATTAACGATTAATGATTAGCGATGAGTGATTAATCGATTAATGATTTAATGATACCAAGGGCAGTCGGGAACGGCTGCCCTTGGTGTTCATTCGGGGAATGTGAGGATAAAAATCCCTGGGGAACACTCATGACTTGAGCGAATTATTTTGCAGTTTCACGCATTTTTACTAAATTTGCAACTTAAATGACTGTATTATCCGTAAATAACTTAAAATTCAAACATAAAATGGCACAGGAAGATATCTTTAAGAAAGTGATTTCTCACTGCAAGGAATATGGTTTCGTATTTCCTTCAAGCGACATATACGACGGTCTGGGAGCAGTCTATGACTACGGTCAGAATGGTGTGGAACTGAAGAACAACATCAAGCAGTACTGGTGGCAGAGCATGGTGCTCATGCACGAGAACATCGTCGGCATCGACTCATGCATCTTCATGCACCCGACTATCTGGAAGGCATCAGGACACGTAGACGCATTCAATGATCCGCTGATTGACAACCGCGACTCAAAGAAGAGATACAGGGCTGACGTCCTCATCGAAGACCAGATTGCCAAGTATGACGAGAAGATAGACAAGGAAGTGGCAAAGGCAAAGAAGCGCTTTGGCGATGCCTTCAACGAGGAGCAGTATCGCTCCACAAGTCCACGAGTGCTTGAAGAGGCAAAGAAGAGGGACGAGCTCCACGAGCGCTATCAGCAGGCAATGAACGCCAACGACCTGGATGCTCTCCGCCAGATTATCCTCGATGAGGGTATCGTATGTCCTATCAGCGGTACGAGAAACTGGACAGAAGTACGCCAGTTCAACCTCATGTTCAAGACAGAGGTGGGCAGCACGGCCGAAGGAGCATCTACAATCTATCTGCGTCCGGAAACGGCTCAGGGTATCTTCGTGAACTACCTCAACGTGCAGAAGACGGGAAGAATGAAGATTCCGTTCGGAATTGCACAGATTGGCAAGGCCTTCCGCAATGAAATCGTGGCACGCCAGTTCATCTTCCGAATGAGAGAGTTCGAACAGATGGAGATGCAGTTCTTCATCAAGCCGGGAACTGAGCTCGACTGGTTTGCAAAGTGGAAGGCAACACGTATGGCATGGCACCAGAACCTCGGCTTCGGTGCTGAGAACTATCGTTTCCACGACCACGACAAGCTGGCTCACTACGCCAACGCCGCTACCGACATCGAGTTCAAGATGCCGTTCGGATTCAAGGAGGTGGAAGGAATCCACAGCCGTACGAACTTCGACCTCAGCCAGCACGAGAAGTACTCGGGCAAGAGCATCAAGTACTTCGACCCTGACCTGAACGAGAGCTATACTCCGTACGTAATCGAGACAAGTATCGGTGTTGACCGTATGTTCCTCAGCATCATGTGTCACAGCTATCAGGAAGAACAGCTGGAGAATGGCGAGACTCGCGTGGTACTCCGTCTGCCGGCTGCCCTGGCTCCAATCAAGCTCGCAGTGTTCCCTCTCACGAAGAAGGACGGACTGCCAGAGAAGGCACGCGAAATCATCGACAACCTCAAGTTCCACTTCAACTGCCTGTATGAGGAGAAGGACACAATCGGAAAGAGATATCGTCGTCAGGATGCCATCGGTACCCCTTACTGTGTGACTGTAGACCACCAGACTCTCGAGGACAATACTGTCACTCTCCGTTTCCGCGACACAATGGAACAGAAGCGTGTGAACATCTCGGATCTCTGCGGACTCATCGAGAACGAGGTGACAATCACAAGTCTGCTCAAGAAATTACCTAAGTGATAGTTGAGAGTTTAGAGTTTAGAGTCAGTTTTATAGTTTAGAGTTGATAGGGTATAGGTTAAAGGTTAAGACAATGATAAATAATGTAAGAACATACATACTATCGGCTTGCATGGTCATGATGGTGCTCGCTGCTTTTTCTTCCTGCTCGGAGAAGGATGCCGAGTCGGAATACAGCGACTGGGAGTCAAGGAACGAAGCATTCGTTGATTCAATATCAAAGGTGGCTCACGCCAATGCTGACGGCACCTGGGCTATCTACAAGGCTTATACCCTTGGAGATTCCACGTCAATGTACAATGGCCAGAACGACAAGTTCATCTACGTGAAGAAAATGGAGAAGGGAAGCGGAACGATGCGCCCACTCTTCAACGACTCTGTCAGGGTTCACTACTATGGCCGGCTCATTCCTTCGAAGACTTACAAGGAAGGCTATAACTTCGACAAGAGTTATGTAAGCGACCACCTCAATGAGCTGACAGACGTCCCTGCCCTCCTGAGTGTGAGCGGCAACGTGGTCGGTTTCTCCACTGCCTTGCAGTATATGGTCGAAGGTGACCGCTGGATGGTCTATATCCCAAGTCAGCTTGGATATGGAACGAACGAGAACTATGGGCTTCCTGCTTACTCCACACTGATTTTCGACATCAAGCTGGCAAAGGTTTACAGAAAAGGTACGTATGACAATACTGACTGGTATTAATCGGGTAGAGTTTAGAGTTTAAAGAAGGCTAACGGCAATAAAAGGTTAAAAGATAAAGATTTTAGGTAAAAGAAAGATTATGAAAGTAGCAATTGTAGGAGTCAGTGGCGCTGTAGGTCAGGAGTTCCTGAGAGTGCTTGACGAGAGAAATTTTCCGATTGATGAGCTCGTTTTGTTCGGTTCATCACGAAGTGCCGGCAGAAAATACATGTTCCGCGGAAAGGAATATACCGTGAAGGAACTTCAGCACAACGATGACTTCAAGGGTGTTGACATTGCCTTCACATCTGCAGGAGCAGGTATCTCGAAGGAATTTGCAGCCGACATCACTAAGTTCGGAACAGTGATGATCGACAACTCAAAGGCATTCAGGATGGACGATGACGTTCCGTTGGTAGTGCCGGAATGCAATGCTGAGGATGCGCTCAATCATCCTTGCGGAATCATTGCAAATCCAAACTGTACGACCATCATGATGGTTGTGGCACTGAAACCTATCGAGAAACTCTCTCACATCACTCGCATACATGTGGCCAGCTATCAGTCGGCATCAGGAGCAGGTGCGGCTGCAATGGCAGAACTCCAGCAGCAGTACAAGGAGACAATGGAGGACAAGCCTGTGACAGTGAATAAATTTGCCTATCAGCTGGCATACAACGTGATTCCACAGATTGACGAATTCCTTGATAACCGATACACGAAGGAAGAGCAGAAGATGTTCGACGAGACCCGTAAGATTCTTCACTCTGACGTACGCTGTTCGGCAATGTGCGTGAGAGTACCTTCCCTTCGCTCTCATTCAGAAGCCGTATGGGTGGAGACGGAAAAGCCACTCGAGGTGGAAGCTGTGCAGCAGGCCCTGAGAGAGGCAGAAGGTGTCACACTCCAGGATGACCCTGCAAACAAGCAGTATCCGATGCCTCTGTTCACGGCAAACAAGGATGATGTATATGTAGGACGAGTACGCAAGGATGTTGCTAATGACAACGGCATCACCCTGTGGCTTTCTGCAGACCAGATAAGGAAGGGCGCAGCACTCAATGCTGTGCAGATTGCAGAGTTCCTCATCAAGAAATAAAGAAAAGACCCTGCCTGACCTCCCCGTCACAGGGGAGGGGCAAGGGGGTCATGGAACCCTTAAAACTTACCCAACATTGGACTCAATCACCTCACATATTAACCTTAATCTACCTATCCAAGACCCTACCTGGATATTCTTCCTGGTACTGCTTGTCATTCTGTTCACGCCACTCTTGCTCAACAAGCTTCGCATCCCTCACATCATAGGGATGATTCTTGCCGGCGTGCTGATTGGCGAGCATGGACTGAACCTGCTTTCGCGTGACGCCAGTTTCGAGATATTCGGAAAGGTGGGGATGTTCTACATAATGTTCCTTGCAGGTCTGGAGATTGATATGGAGGGACTGAAGAACAACTTCTCCAGAGGTGCCTGCTTTGGATTGCTGACTGCAGCCATTCCTTTCCTGTGTGGCTTTGCTGCGGGAAGGTATCTGCTGGATTATTCTATCTCCACATCCCTGTTGCTGGCTTGTATATTTGCCTCGCACACACTGGTGTCGTATTCACTGGTGTCCCGATACGGCGTGCATCAGAATCCGGCTGTGACAATATCAGTTGCGGCTACGATGATTGCATTGCTGGGCTCGCTGCTCGTACTTGCTGTAATTGCCGGAAGATATAGGGATGGTGATAGCAGCTGGTTCCTTGTTCTCTTTGTGGTGAAGTGTGCGGCATATTTCGCAGGAGTCATTGTCGTCTTCCCGAGAATAATCAGGTGGTTTTTCCGTAACTACCGTGACCGACTACTTCAGTTCACGTTTGTCATCACAATGGTGTTCTTTGCTGCAATAATGGCTGAGGTCTGTGGAATTGAAGGACTTGTGGGAGCATTCATTGCAGGACTGATATTCAACAGGTTCATCCCTCGCACCATCCCGCTGATGAACAGGATAGAGTTTGTGGGCAATGCGTTGTTCATTCCTTATTTCCTTGTCGGAGTGGGAATGATGGTGAATCTCGCTCCTCTGTTCACGGAAAAGGGGGCAATGCTGGTTGTAGCCGTGATTGTCGTTGTCAGTACGGTATCAAAGCTTCTTGCGTCAGAACTCGCAAGAAGGATATTCCACTTCACGAAATCACAGGGCCTGCTCATGTTCGGACTTACCGAAGCCCATGCAGCAGGAGCCATCGCAATGGTGATGGTCGGTACAAGCCTCGAGGTCAGTCCAGGTGTGTATCTCATGAATAACGAGATACTGGACGGTGTGGTAGTGATGATTCTCTTTTCCTGCATAATCAGTTCCATCGTCACAGATGCAGGGGCCAAGCAGATAAAGCTGGCAGAGAACTTAGGGCTCGAAGATGGTCAGGCTCATAAGAAAGGTGACGACGAGAAGATACTTATCCCTATCAAGGACAATGATACCCTGGAGGACCTGATTCACACAGCAATCATGATCCGGAACAACAAGTTGAACCGAGGTATCATCTGTCTGAATGTGGTGTATGACAATGATATTGACGACGAATATCTTGCTCAGAAACAGAGCAAGGAATTACTGTCGAAGGCCAGTGACATCTGTGCTGCTGCCGATGTGAGGGTACAGGTGCAGAGTCGTCTGGCAGTGAATCTTGTAAATGGTGTCGTACATAGCCTTCGCGAGAATGATGCATCAGAAATAATTGTCGGCATGCACCAGCAGAAAGGTGGAGACAACACACTTCTCGGAAGTTTCGCCCAGGGACTCTTGCAGGGTATGTCAAGGCAACTGATGATTGTGAGGTACAATATGCCTGTAACCATGTTCCGTAAGGTAACCGTAGTCGTTCCCGAAAGGGCTGAATATGAGGTTGGATTCTACAGATGGGTTGAACGCCTTGCCCGTTTTGTGGATGAAATTGGTTGCAGAGTGGAATATAATGCGCCTGAGAACACGGGAAAACTCATAAAGGAATACAATAAAGTACATCACCCATCCCTTCGCGACGACTACAACACAATGTACGATATAAGTACAATCGAATCCATGAAGGAGTCTGTACGCCCTGACCACCTGCTGGTTGTCATTGCAGCCCGTCCAGGTTGTATCAGTTACACGAAGGTAAACTCGAAATTGCCACGCATGCTCAGAGACAATTTTAACCATTGCAGTCTGATGATGATCTTCCCGGACATGAACGACGACAATACATATACATCTACATTCTCGGAACCAATTAAGTGATAAAGAAGAATGAACAATGAAGAATGAACAATGAAGAATGAGGAATGAACAATGAAAAATGAAAGGCAATGATAAAGATAAGTAATATCACAAAGAGTTTTGGAGACCTTCAGGTATTGAAAGGCATTGACCTCCATATAGAGAAAGGTGAGGTAGTGAGTATCGTTGGTCCCAGTGGTGCTGGAAAGACCACTCTGCTCCAGATTATAGGAACTCTGGATAACCCAGACGGAGGTTCGATAGAGATTGACGGAGTCGACATCTGCAAGCTCAACCAGACAGAACTGGCACGTTTCCGCAACCAGCACATAGGGTTTGTGTTCCAGTTCCATCAACTGCTTCCGGAATTCACCGCACTGGAGAATGTAATGATTCCAGGCCTTATCGCCGGCCGTTCGAAGAAGGAAGTAAGACAGCAGGCATTGTCCTTCCTTGAAATGCTCGGGCTCAAGGAACGCGCCAGCCATAAACCGAATGAGCTGTCAGGAGGTGAAAAGCAAAGAGTCGCTGTGGCTCGTGCACTGATTAACAAGCCGTCCGTGATTCTTGCAGACGAACCATCAGGCAGTCTCGATACCAAGAACAAGACTGAACTCCACCAGATATTCTTTGACCTTCGTGACAAGCTCAACCAGACATTCGTCATTGTCACTCACGATGAAGGACTGGCTTCACTGACAGACAGGACTATCCATCTCAGCGACGGAATGGTAATGAACAGTTAACAATGAAAATCTGTAATTAATATGATGCAATTAGGTAAACGAAATGATATGACAGTACTCCGCGAGGTTGATTTCGGAGTCTACCTTGACGGCGGAGACTTAGGTGATGTGCTATTACCTCGCAGATATGTCCCACAAGGCTGTAAAGTCGGTGATGTAATTAACGTATTTCTCTATCTCGACCAGGAAGAACGACTGATAGCAACCACTGAACACCCATTAATCGAGGTTGGCAAGATTGCATACCTTGAGGTGAAATGGGTGAATCAGTTTGGTGCCTTCCTCGACTGGGGACTGATGAAAGACCTTTTCTGTCCGTTCCGTGAACAGAAAATGAGAATGGTGCAAGGGCGCAGCTATATCGTGTACTGCTACATTGACAGCCTGACACACAGAATTGTCGCTACGGCAAAAATCGAAAAGTTTCTCTCCAAGGAACGTCCACCATATCATCATGGAGATATCGTGGACATTCTCATCCAGCAAAAGACCGAACTGGGATTCAAGGCTGTCGTCGAGGGGCAATATAGTGGACAGATCTACCAGAACGAACTCTTCAGGGACATGCATACCGGTGACCAGATGCAGGCCTTTGTCAAGAATGTACGTGAAGACGGAAAGATTGACCTGATTCTTCAGGAACACGGTAAAAAGCATGTGATGGACTTTGAGGACCAACTCCTGCAATACATCCAGGAACATGACGGGTGCTGTCCGTTCCATGACAAGAGTCTTGCAGAAGACATCTATGCAGAATTTCAAGTCAGCAAGAAGACTTTCAAGAAAGCCGTTGGCGGACTCTATAAGAAGAACCTGATTACGATAGAAGAGGATTGTCTTAGATTAGTGTGATACTTTAACACATTTTAACATAAATGGCATTAAACCATGGGAAAATCATATTGTCAAATATGTGTAGTAAATAGGTGTTTATCATTTTTCGGGACAACGGCGCGTGATGTGTAGTTGTCCTATTTTTACTAAACGGAGGATTTTCTATGTGTAGATGATTAATAATAACAGATATTAAATTAACTAATGGTGGGTTCTATAAATTCATTTCAGACGATTTTGAGATTTGTTTCGAGCAGATTGCTGCGCGGAGGGAGGGAGCAATGCGGGCATTGTGACCGACTGACAAACAGCAAGATGTCGAAAGAAATCCAAAAGCGACGAAAAGTTTATTCTAACCCATTGTTATGCTTCTCTATTAAAACGGTGAATTTTTAGAACCCACCTAATAATAAATACATTATGAAAATGTTTGGTAAAATCAGATTATCTTGTCGTTGCTTGTGTATTACATCCGCGATTATTATTTCATCATTATTTGCAGTCAATGCAAATGCTCAGTCAAAGGTTTATTTCATTAAGGACATTTCTTCCGAAAGTCTAATGAAAATCTACAAGGCTCTTGGTAAGAAAGCAAAAGGAAAGAATGTTGCTGTCAAGATTTCAACAGGTGAACCTGGTGGCCACAACTTCCTTGACTATAAGCTTATCGAACCATTGGTAAAGGAGGTCAAAGGCACAATCGTAGAGTGCAACACGGCTTATGGTGGTCGGCGCTCAAGTACCGAGGAACACATGAAGGCCGCAGAGGAACATGGATTCACCAAGATAGCAAAGGTTGACATCATGGACGCAGACGGTGACACGGCACTCGTAGTCAATGGCGGCAAGCACCTGCAAGGAAAGAACTATGTAGGCAGCCATTATCTCAATTATGATTTCACCGTTGTCCTTTCCCACTTCAAGGGACACACAATGGCTGGTTTCGGTGGAGCTATCAAGAACATATCAATTGGCATCGGCTCCCGCAATGGCAAGATGTGGATTCACTCTGCAGGAAAGTCAAGGAGAGGTTTCGGACGCCCACAGCAGAACGACTTCCTCGAATCAATGGCAGAGGCTGCAAAGAGTGTTGTTGACCACAACGAAGGCAGGATGCTCTATATTTCTGTAGCAAACAATCTCTCTGTGGACTGTGACTGTGACTCTCATCCACATGCACCAGAACTGGCCGACATAGGAATCCTTGCATCACTTGATCCAGTTGCCCTCGACCAGGCTTGTGTCGACATGGTCTATAATTCTCCAGATGACGGTAAGGTACATCTTATCGAGAGAATGGAAAGCAGAAACGGAATCCATACCCTCGAGGCTGCCGAAGAACTGGGTATCGGTAGCAGGAAATATGAACTTATCACCATTGAATAATTTGACTTTATCTTTTATTTTAAAACATTAATGACCATTAATCTAAACATTAATCAGACATTAATATTAT
>CALELI010000125.1 GCA_937902455.1 uncultured Prevotellaceae bacterium
GACTCTAACGGAACGGCTTCCACTCGAATTTATGAATTAATAGAACCTACCTTAAAATAAAAGATAAAGTCAAATTACTAAAAGTCTAGTCAGAAAATGAAGTCATCGTACATCAAAGAGCTGTTGGAAACAGCAAACCGTCATAAAGACAAGGTTGCATTCGTTGATTTGGATGGCAGCCGCTCGACTACATACGGAGAACTGCTCGCTTTAGCTCGAAAAGTAGCAGCATTTCTACGTCAAGAAGGAGTGACAGCACATTCGAATGTATGTATCCGTATGCCTGACACCATGGAGTTTATGGCTGCGGAGATTGGAGTCTGGCTGTCAAGGTGCGTAATCGTACCGATTGGGATGAACTCCCCTAAGGAACGTGTTGATGCTATTGTTCAGAATTGCGAAAGCGTCTTGTTAATTGATGGGAAAGTTATGCTGCATATTAAGAACATGAGTGAACCTGACACAGAGGCATTTACACTGCCCGAATCAACCGACGATGCGATGATTGCCTATACTTCTGGCAGTACGGGAATTCCTAAGGGTATCATATTCACTTTCGAACCATTTGACAGGAATTATCCTCACACCTTCGGTTTGGCGGCCCCATCTGCGGAAATGGTTTTTGGCAATGGCGTTCCATTCTATTTCATGGCCATAGTCTTTCTGTATGATATGCTACGTGCTGGAGCTACCATCCATTTATATTCTGATTTGGTGAAGACTGATGCTAAATGCCTTCAGACATATATTCAGTCACACGGCATTACTGTTTCGCATATCAGTCCAGCCGTTCTGATGCGCTTCGAAAACAGTTCTCCCCAATTGAAAGCTGTTATCACGGCAGGAGAAAAACTTACAACGCAGTATTCTAAAGATGGATATAAACTGTACAATCATTATGGGCTGTCGGAGACATTCGGCACAGTGACTTCCTTTGAAGTTGGCCCATCACCTGTGGAGAAGGTTCCTCTCGGTACCTGCAATCCAGGAATTGAATTCCGTATTGTCGGGGAAAACGGTGCTGACGTCCCTATTGGGGAAGAGGGGGAATTGTACCTGAAGGGCTCGTTCTGCAAAGGTTACTACAAAGCTCCAGAACTTACCCAGAAACTTTATGCCGACGGATGGTTACACACGGGTGATATCGTCATACAAGGCTTCGATGGATTGTTATACTACAGGAACCGCAAGGATTGGATGGTCAAGGTGAACGGCCAGAGGGTTGAACCTGGTGAGGTGGAAACAGCCATCCGCAAGTTGCCAGACGTGGAGAATGCCATTGTGAAAGGATTTGACAACGACAAGGGAAGCCAATATCTGTGTGCATTTTACATCTCTAAAAGAGAAATTGACCATGATGAATTCAGGGTACATCTGGACCGACTCATTCCAAAATATATGCATCCAGTGGCCTATGTAAAGATGGATTCATTTCCCCTAAATGCCAACGGAAAGGTCAACCGTTTGATTTTGAATGCCCCCGTGAGGAAAGTCAGTCATGCTTCTTATGAAGGACCGAAATCAAATCGTGAGGCTATCCTACTTGACATTGCGTGCCAAGTAATGGGGACTGGTGAACTGGGGGTTACGGACAACTTGATAGACTTCGGAATGGACAGCATTTCTGCTGGCGAAATGGTCTTCCGGGCGGGTGAAAAAGGAATCACCATCAAGATGAACGATCTGTTGGTTCATAAAACTATCCGTGAGATATCAAAAAGCCAGATGTCGCTGCTTTACAGACACTCGTCTTGGACGGGTAGAAAGCCAATACTGGTCCTTGCGTGCGGCATCATAGGAACAGAACTACTGAAGAAACGTCTTGAAAGTCTGTCAGAATTCTACGATATATTGATGATTGAACCATTTTTGGAACATTATCTCTTTCTTGCTCAAGAAGGCGATTCGTTTGAGGGACTCGTGGGACTGTACTACGACCTGCTCGATATGATGATGCCTGATAAAAGTAGGATTGTGGCATTTATGGGCTTCTCGTTTGGAGGGACCATCGCATACGAAATGAGCAGGATGCTGTTTCTTCAGACAGGACGCGCCTGCAAGGTGATATGCGGCGATTCGCCGATTTCGTTCGGCCACTATGTTGCCTTGACCCCAGAACAGGAAGCGGAGGAAATCAAATCGACACTTTTCCGTGATAATCTGACTTCAATCGTCATGGCAAGGATTATATATGAAGGTTGTCAGGCTGTACTGCGTTTAATGTCTGACTGGAAAGCCTTACCAATCACTTCAGAAATTCTTCTTTTCCGCTGCTCAATCCAAGAATACGGTGATTTGCCATCATTCTATCGTGAGCGCGTGGCAAAACTTACCGTTGTGGAAGTCCCTGCAGCTCATGGGAAGTTTTGCAACGACAAAGAGGACCTCTGGCATGATTTTACTGTCACACATACATTGAAATTCCTATCAGACAACTGAGGTTATACCAGCGTAATATGTATTACCATTTTTGAACGCCATTTTCATACATAATGACTTGTTTTCTCTATCTGGGAGCCTTTTGGGGAGCAGACACACAGGGGTTTGCGTGTGAACCACAAATATTTCCCTGAAAGACATTGGAGTTTCAAATCTTTTTCCTATCTTTGCAAAGTCCTAACGATGCAGAGCCCCGTTAGTGGATGAAGCGGAGGGACGAGCGATATTTAACATTAGGAAAGCGTTTACTTACGCTTTGTTCTTGGTTGTACAGAATCTTGCAAATTCAAATCATTAAACAAGCACTTGTATGAAACGATTAATATGCATCGCGCTCATGGCATCAGCAATGACAATCTGTTCTTGCGACACACCTGAAACCATGGCATGGAATCATTATTACTTTGCAAAGTCACTATTTGAAGAGGGCAAATTTGAAAGAGCACTGGAATATCTGGAATCCGCTGCTGACGATAATAATTCTACTGCTAATAAAAGAAAAAGTAAGGAATTGGCAGCAAAGATCGTGGAACTACAGGAAGGAATCGAAAAGGCCATGCAGACAAACGACTCTGTCCAGTCAGACAAAGAGAATAAATAACCAACCGGGGTGCATCCAGGCAAATATGACCCGCCTGCGTCAGCATGCGAAAGACATACGGCATCAAAAAAGGCTCTCCCATGATGTGGGAAGAGCCTTTTTTAGTTCTTTTCCTGATTTCCTATATTTCTAAATTCACTTTCCATTGGTCTTTACTGTCCATTCAGGATTTGCAGTGCTGCCGGCGGTGAAGTGGCTTGCATTCTCCTTCTTGTCCTTCAACTGGAGGTCGAGCCACTCGATGACCATCTTGGCAAAGGAACCTCCGTACTGCTGATTATATGTAGCGGTATGACCAGCCTTAGCATTGTCAGCCCATACGGCAGGGACTTTCTTTATGCTGGCGAAATCTATCTTGGCATTCTGGTAGGCCACGTCACCTTCACCACCAGTCATATAGATAATCGGGGCATGGAGTTTCTTCAGGCTCTTCTTGCTGGCGCCTGCCATTTCCATCTTACCCATGCCGGCATTGAGGATGATGTAGGTCTTCAGAAGCGGTTCCTGGGCATTGAAGAGCACCTGCGCGCCTCCACATGAATGGCCGGCTGCTGCAATCTTCTCCGTGTCGACCATACCGAAATAGTCACTGCCTTCGAGTTTTGACTGGTCAACAATCCAATTCAGGGCTTTTGCGAGCATGGACGATTCCGTTCCCTGTTCCTTGCGGTCGAACTGATATACCTGCATCTCTCCGATGGCTACTACAACATAACCATGTGAAGCAATCTCTGTCAGCATCCGTTCGTAGCCGACACTTGTGTCCATACATCCACCGTTGGCAAAAAGGAGGATAGGTAGTTTGCCACCTCTGCGTGTGGCATTCTGCATATTGAGCGGACGATAGACAACGAAGTCCTTCAGCGATTTCTCCTTTACGGCAATGGCTTTGTAGCGTCCACTACCACCTCCATCGGGAACCTTCATCTGTTCCCAGGAGAGTTTTGGCTCGTCCTTCTTCAGATGACGTGCAAAGAACGCATCCATGGCTGGGCGGGTGATCTCCAATGCCTGGTCAAAGGCGAATCCGTGCTGACCGGATGCCTTGATGTATTCCACCTTATTGCCCACCTTGTGCATCTTCTGTACAAAATCGTCAGTGAGTGCAGGACGCACAATCGGATCCTCGCTGCCCTGGAGGATAAGGATAGGTGCGGTTTCCTTCTTTATGTATCCGATAGGCCACCATTCAGGATGGTTGTTCCATGGATTCTGCGGATTACCAATCTCAGTTGGAGGCGCACCACCTACTGCACAGGTTACAAGGTTCTTCACGCCAAGCATGAGAGAGAGGTGTCCACCTGCCGAATGTCCGAAGCACCCGATGCGTGAAGGATCGACGCCCAACTTTGCTGCATTTGCCTTAACCCATGCTACGGACTTTTCCACGTCCTCTATGCATGCCGGCATTTCTGCCACCTGAGTAAGGCGGTAATTGACAGAAAAGGTGACATAGCCCTTCATGGCATAGTCAACCAGCAGATTCGTATAGACACCGTCACGCTTGTCGCCTGCCGACCATCCACCACCATGTATGATTATGATAGCAGGTTTTGCTGACTTGTCATCCGATACAGGCTGAGCCATATCGAGCACACACGAAGGATGGTCTGCATACTGGATGTTCTGCGTCACTGTGATTTTCTCCTGAGCCTGTGCACTGAGACTGAGAAACAATGCACACAGGGCTGAAATGATAGATTTCTTCATAATAGGTTAATAATTAATTAGTTAACAGTTAACAGTTATCAGTTAACAATGAATTACAAGTTAACAATGTTCATTGTTCATTATTCATTATTCATTCATTGTTAACTGATAACTGATAACTGTTAACTTTTTATTACTTGTCATACTTCTTGTACTCCTTTGTCTTGGCAACGTTATTTGTGTTGTTGTAGATTGCATAGAGAGGGTATCCCCATACATCGCTGCGGTCAGGAGCGATTGTGTGAGCCTGCTCGTATGCCTCTATTGCCTGGTCGTAGTACTTCTTTGAGAGAGTCTTGTTGGCAGCATTGTTCTGTGCAAGCATCCATGCAGAGTTACCTACACCAGCCCATGCATCCACACTGGTTGGATCGTGCTGAGTTGCTTCTGTAAATGCCTCGATTGCCTTCTCAAGATTCTTCTGCTGATAGTAGATTGCTCCTCTCTGATAGAAGCCATAGTCCTTGTCTGGGAATCTTGTAGTGAGGTCATTGGCAAGACGGAGTGCTTCGTCCCAGTTCTTCTGCCCCATCTCATAGTTGAGGAGATTTACGAGGAATGCTGGCTCTTCCGGATAGTCCTGAACGCCCTTGCGACAAACCTTAGCCCATTCTGTCATGTTGCCCTGAGAATGATAGATCTGCATAATCTGAACACATACAGCCTGTCCGTTCTTCTTTGATGGCATTGCCTTCTGGAGATAGCTGACGACCTGTGCAGTGTCGGCAGCAGTCTTTGCCTCCGGGATGAGTGACATTGCATAGAAGAGGTTGGCATCATACTGCATTGTATCTGTCTCGTGGAGGTTAAGTTCCTTGTAGAGAGGCTCGTCGAATGACTTGAAATAGATGTCGAGATAGTGGCGTGCCATCTTAGGGTCCTTCTCCATAAGCATATTACCTGCGATGAGGAGGTTGTCGCGCGGAGCCTTTGCGTTCATGATGGCATATTCATGATTCTTCTTCACGTCCTCAGGATTGCGGAACTTAGGTCTCTTCTTACCGTCAAATACTGGCGGTGCGCTGTTGATGGCATCCATCTTGCAGAAGTAAGTAACGATTTTCTCCTGATTGTCGAAGAACTTATTGACATCAGCGAACTGGCCGTTGTTAGCGGTACGTTCATTGAGCATTTTGTTCATATAGAACACCTGGCAGCGTCCTGCTGTTTCCCAAGTCTCTACTTCTTCGTTAGTAAGTTCGTCATCCATACAGTTCTGGATGAGTTCCCAAGCCTGGTCAATCTTAGTGTAGTCAAGTGTCTTTGTCTGTCCGGCCTTGAGGGCATCTACAGCCTGAGTGAGGAGAGTCTGTGCCTTCTTGAGATCAGACTTTGCTGTTGACTTCTTTGGTTTCTGTGCGTATGCACCTACCGTAAGCATGAGTGCCAACGATAAAAATAAAATCTTTTTCATAACGTAAGTTGTTTATAGGTTACTTTAATCAATTCATAATTCATAATTCATAATTCATAATTTAGCCATTAGCTTTGGGGTTCCTGAGCTGTGTCGAAGGATTCTTCCGGTGCAGCACTTTCATTCTGTTCAAAGAGGTCTTCCGGATTGTCTTCGTGGTCTACCTTGCAGACAGAAGAGATAACGTCATTGCGTTTCTTCAGGTCGATGAACTTCACTCCCTGAGTATTGCGTCCCTGGATTCTTACTACGGAGAGTGCAAGACGGATTGTGATACCACTCTTGTTGATAATCATGAGATCATCATCGTCGGTAACAGACTTGATGGCAACGAGCTTACCAGTCTTCTCTGTCACATTGATTGTCTTGACGCCCTTTCCATTACGGTTGGTGATACGATACTCAAATATAGAACTACGCTTTCCGAATCCTTGTTCTGAGAGTACGAGAACAGTTGGCATCGTAGGGTCGGCCTCCATTTCTGCAATCTGCTCGTCAGTTGGTTCCTCTGGGAGACCTTCAGGCTTGCTCATTGAAATCATACCGATTACACGGTCCTCGCCATCTTCGTCAAGTTTCATGGCCTTAACACCAGCGGCTCCACGTCCCATCACGCGCACACGTTCCTCATTAAATCTGATGGCACGACCATTACGGTTTGCTACAAGTATTTCGTCCTTTCCACTTGTGAGGAGGACGTCAACTACCTCGTCACCCTCATGGAGTGAGATAGCGATAAGTCCTGTACTACGAGGACGAGCATAGTTAACGAATGCAGTCTTCTTTATCATACCTTCCTTCGTACAGAATACGAGGTTGTGATTGTTGACAAATTCTGCATCGTTGATGTCCTTAATACAGATGAATGCTGTAGCCTTGTCATCGGAATCAATATTGAGAAGGTTCTGGATGGCACGTCCCTTGAATGTCTTTGAACCTTCAGGGATGTCATATACTTTCATCCAGAAACAACGTCCCTTCTGAGTGAAGAACATCATTGTATTGTGTCCGGTGGCAGGATAGATATGTTCAAGGAAGTCCTGGTCACGTGCAGAACCACCCTTGCTACCTACTCCACCACGGGCCTGAGTGCGGAACTCTACGAGCGGAGTACGCTTGATATATCCAAGGTGTGAGATTGTAACGACACAAGCATCGTCAGCATAGAAGTCTTCAGGATTGAAGTTCTGGCTGCCACGAGGGTCGATATATGTCTTGCGCTCGTCACCGAATTTCTCCTTCACCTCTATGAGGTCGTCCTTCATCACCTTCTTGAGGAGTTCCGGGTCGTCAAGTACCTGCTGGAGATATTCAATGAGTTTCATCACCTCGTCATACTCAGCATGAAGCTTGTCCTGCATGAGTCCCGTGAGCTGGCTGAGTCGCATGTCAACAACATACTTAGCCTGCACGTCATCAAATCCGAAACGAGCCTTCAGCCTGTCCTGAGCCTCTGCCGGATTCTTTGAACTCTTGATAATCTGAACAACTTCATCGATGTTGTCGCTGGCAATAATAAGAGCTTCGAGGAGATGTGCACGTTCCTGGGCCTTCCTGAGGTCGAACTTAGTGCGACGAACAGTCACTTCATGACGATGATCGACGAAGCACTGAATGCACTCCTTCAGAGAGAGAGTCTTAGGACGCTTCTTCACGATGGCAATACAGTTGACAGAGAAACTTGACTGGAGTTCTGTCATCTTGTAGAGCTTGTTGAGAACGACATTGCTGTTGGCGTCCTTCTTCAGGTCGACAACGATTCGCATACCTTCACGGTCGGATTCGTCGTTGACATTGCTGATACCATCAATCTTACCGTCCTTTACGAGGTCGGCAATACGCTTGATGAGTTCTGACTTATTTACATTATAAGGTATCTCATGAACGATAATCTTCTCGTGCTGACCGTCTGTCTCGAAGTCTGTCTTCGAACGGATGACTACTCGTCCACGTCCGGTCTCGTATGCCTCGCGGATTCCGTCCGTTCCACAGATGATACCGCCTGTAGGGAAGTCCGGGCCTTTGATGTACTGCATCAGTCCATCAGTGTCGATGTCTGGATTATCAATATAAGCCACACATCCATCAATGACCTCACCGAGGTTATGAGTTGGAACATTTGTTGCCATACCTACGGCAATACCAGTTGCTCCGTTTACGAGGAAATTAGGTATTCTTGTAGGAAGGACAGTAGGTTCCTGCAGTGAATCATCGAAGTTGTTCTGGAAGTCCACTGTATCCTTGTAGAGGTCATCCATCATGGTTTCACCAATCTTCGTGAGACGAGCCTCGGTGTAACGCATTGCAGCAGCACCATCACCGTCAACGGATCCGAAGTTACCTTGTCCGTCAACCAGTGTGTAACGCATAGCCCACGGCTGTGCAAGACGTACAAGTGCGCCATACACTGAAGAGTCGCCATGTGGATGATACTTACCGAGCACCTCACCGACGATACGGGCGCTCTTCTTTGTTGCCTTGTCTGAAGTAATGCCCAGTTCCATCATTCCATACAGGATACGACGATGAACGGGCTTGAAACCATCTCTGACATCAGGAAGTGCACGAGCCACGATGACCGACATGGAATAGTCGATATAGGATGACTTCATGGTCTGGTTGATGTCGACCTTAATGATTCTGTCTTGAGTATTGTCCATTTTCCTTTATAATTTGATTCTTTTTGGTTATCTTATTTCGTTTTTAATACGCAAATATAGCAAAAAATAATGACTCCACAAAAAAAAATCCAAAATTTGGGCTTTTTCGTGCTCAATTTTGGATTTTTAACTATTCACCGAGGGGGTGTCGGAAACTCACACAAGTCCTTTCCCGTGGCAATTCTTGTATTTTTTGCCCGAACCGCAAGGACAAGGATCATTTCGTCCAATCTTTGGTCCTTGATTGACAATAGGCTGACTTGGCTGACGCTGACGGGTGTCTCCGCCTGCGGCCCTCTGCATTGCCTTCTGCACCTCAGACGGCTCGTTGTAGTTCTCACCGCCATGGGATTCCACATACTGAGGTCGGCGTGGCTGCTGTTCTGCTCTCGCACTCTCGACCTCTTCCGGGTCAGGCATTGGCAACGACACTCTCATGAGAACAGAGATGGTGCCGTCGTTTACTTCATCAATCATATTATCGAACAGAGTGACGGACTCGAGCTTGAAGATAAGCAACGGGTCTTTCTGTTCGTAGCTTGCATTCTGTACGGAGTGCTTCAACTCGTCGAGCTGACGGAGATTTTCCTGCCAAGCCTCATCTATTGTATGGAGAAGGATGAGTTTCTCGAAGTTTATGAAGATATTCTTTGCCTCTGTCTCGTATGCTTCCTTGAGCGGAACTGATATCTGATAGTTCCTGCGTCCGTCAGTAAGCGGCACGGCTATATTCTCGTACATCTGTCCACGTTCCTCGTAGACTCTCTTGATTACAGGCCATGCAGCGGATGCAATACGCTCACCACGTGCCTTGAAGTATTCAAGTACCTTGTCATAGGCAATATCACAGAGTTTGTCCTTATTGACAGTCTCAAATTCTACATTTGTGAATGGGACCTCCATAGCGAACAGGCGCAGGAAACCTTCCTTACAGCCTTCAAAATCGTTAGTGAGAATGACCTTTGAAACTCTGTCCCAGATGATATTGGAGATATCCATTCCGATTCTCTCTCCCATCAGGGCATGACGACGGCGCTCGTAAATCACCTTTCTCTGCTTGTTCATCACGTCATCATATTCGAGCAGACGCTTTCTAACACCGAAGTTATTCTCTTCGACCTTCTTCTGCGCACGTTCTATTGACTTGTTAATCATTGAGTGCTCGATGACTTCACCTTCTTCAATTCCCATACGGTCCATGACCTTCGAAATTCTGTCGCCGGCAAAGAGTCGCATCAGTTTGTCTTCGAGTGAGACATAGAACACAGAAGAACCCGGGTCGCCCTGACGTCCTGAACGTCCTCTTAACTGACGGTCTACACGGCGGCTTTCGTGACGTTCCGTACCGATGATGGCAAGTCCACCGGCTTCCTTCACGGCAGAAGACAACTTGATATCCGTTCCACGTCCTGCCATGTTGGTGGCAATAGTCACAGTTCCAAGCATGCAATCTACCTCGTTGCCATTCTCGTCAACCTTCTTTCCAGGTACGCTCTGACCTGCATCCTTCACGATATCGGCTTCCTTGGCATGAAGTTTTGCATTGAGGACATTATGCGGAATCTTTCTCATGCTCAACATCTTTGAGAGCATCTGTGAGATTTCCACAGACGTAGTACCCACAAGTACCGGACGCCCACTCTGGGCAAGTCGTTCGACTTCCTCAATTACGGCCTTGTACTTTTCACGGTTCGTCTTGTAGACACGGTCGTTCATGTCGTTTCGGATTACCGGCACGTTTGTCGGAATCTCAACCACATCGAGTTTATAGATATCCCACAACTCACCAGCCTCTGTGATAGCAGTACCCGTCATACCTGCCAGTTTGTGGTACATACGGAAGTAGTTCTGCAAGGTGATGGTTGCGTATGTCTGTGTCGCAGCCTCTACCTTGACTCTTTCCTTTGCCTCAACAGCCTGATGCAATCCATCAGACCAGCGTCGGCCTTCCATGATACGACCCGTCTGCTCATCTACAATCTTCACTTCTCCGTCTATCACAACATAGTCGTCATCTATCTCGAACAACGTATATGCCTTTAGCAACTGCTGCATAGTATGAACGCGCTCACTCTTAACGGCATAGTCCTGAAGCAGCTGGTCTTTCCTTGCAAGACGTTCCTCGTCTGGCAGGTTCTCTGCCTCAAGTTGTGACAATTCGGTAGTGATGTCAGGAAGCACGAAGAATGCATCATCATGAACAATGCTGGCAATAAGCTGATTACCCTTATCTGTCATATCAACGGACTTCTGCTTCTCGTCTACCACGAAGAACAGCGGATCGGTAGCCTCTGGCATTCTGCGGTTGTTGTTCTCCATGTAGACTTCTTCCATTTTCAGCAATCCTGTCTTGATTCCTGGTTCTGAAAGGTACTTGATGAGAGCCTTGTTCTTAGGGAGTGACTTGTAGGCACGGAAGAGTGAGAGGAATCCAGCCTCCACATCCTTGTCATTATCAGAATCAATGAGTTTCTTGGCTTCGGCAAGATACTGTGTTGTCTGCTTCTTCTGGGCCTCCACGAGTTTCTCGATATATGGACAGAACTCGTCGAACATCTGGTCATCACCTTTTGGTACTGGTCCAGATATGATGAGTGGAGTACGTGCATCATCGATGAGCACAGAGTCCACCTCGTCCACGATGGCAAAGTTGTGCTTACGCTGAACAAGGTCCTCAGGACGCATTGCCATGTTATCGCGAAGGTAGTCGAAACCGAACTCGTTATTCGTTCCGTATGTCACATCGGCAAGGTAGGCATTCCTACGAGCCTGAGAATTTGGCTGATGCTTGTCGATACAGTCTACATTCATCTGGTGGAAGAGGAATACAGGTGAGTTCCACTCAGAGTCTCGCTTTGCAAGGTAGTCGTTGACAGTTACTACATGTACTCCGTTTCCGGTGAGAGCATTGAGGAATACAGGAAGGATTGAAGTCAGGGTCTTTCCTTCACCCGTCATCATCTCGGCAATCTTTCCCTGATGAAGCACTACTCCACCGAACAACTGACAATCGTACGGAATCCAGATATTTGGAGCACCATCGAATACCTCATGTATAATCACCTTATCACCATCAATTTCTACAATTCCGTTGTAACGGCTTACTGCATCACGGTCGAAGTCGGTAGCAGAAAGCACCAGTCCGTCTTCCGGATTTGGGTTCTCACGGAATCGACGACAAGTATCCTTCACGATGGCATACACAGTAGGAAGTATCTCGTTGAGTTTCTCATCGTAGGTCTTCAGCACTTCTTCCTCGAGTTTATCTATTTTCTCGAACAGCGGAGCACGATCCTGAATCTCTGTCTTTTCTATCTGAGCCTTGATTTCGTCAATTTCCTTTCTCAGGTCATTGGCAGATTCCTGCACTTCCTTCTTCAGTTCCTGGGTCTTCTGACGAAGTTCGTCGTTCGTCATTGCAGCAAACTGAGGATAAATCTTATTCACACTCTCAACTATCGGACGTATGGCACGGATGTCTCTCTGTGCCTTATTACCGAACAGTTTGGTCATTACATCATTAAATCCCATAATTCTATATTATTTTTTTGTTTTTTCCGTTCAAATGGCTATTGACTAATATTCTCAGCAACAAGATAGATGCCAAAAGGCAGAATCCCCATGTTGTGGAATCCTGATGCATACAGCGCATGGTTATCAGCCCTGCCACATATCCCAGTAAAGCCAACATACATACATACTTTGTCTTTCTCCTTATGATGAATGGTATGAATGCCAGCGGAATCGGATTGAATATGATTACCAACCAGTTTGTTGACATTCCCGGATGTTCTGAGCAAAAGAAGAAGAAGGTAATCAGTATGCCGACCAGACCGACTATTGCACAAATTGCCACATCAATCCATTTATATGTCCTTCGTCTCTTTATCTCCTTATATATAATGAATGCCACCAGTGCCAGAATCACAATCCACACCGCCAGGAACATCGTCCTTGAAGTTTCGGAGTTCTGTGCCATTCTTTCCATGTCAGGCTCTACCGCATAAATATATGACATCACCATCGGCCGTTCATTCCCGCTCTTGTCTATTATGACGGCATGGTTTATCTCGTCCTTATAGATGTCGGGGATGAACATCTGCTGGTCGTGTGTGAGTTTCCGGTCAATTTCCTCACCGAGGATGAAGTCTATTCCGAACTTCTTCCACGGATGACCAGATGTGTATCTATGGAGGATTTCCCTCGCCGTAGTTGTCCCGTCAAAGGCCTTCCTGTATTCTATCCGACCGTCTACTGCAGCCTCAACCACTTCCTTTGCCCTGTTCGTACAGTTGTAGTAAAGCCAGTTGTACCGATACGTCCTGTTCTCGGGGAGGATATTTTCCTTGAGGATGTCGAACAGCCTTGTCTTTTCCTCGCCGGTAAGATTCAGTTCCTGCTCGATTACCCAGCAACGTTCCTCGGCATATCTCAGGAGGAAATGCTCAGATGGCTCGGCAGTAAGCACATAGTCCGTCTCACCCTTCAGGAATCGGTACACGAATTTGTCGGCATTATAGTCGAAGGCACCATAGTTGAACATGAAGTCGCCATAGGCATGCCCCAGGCTATCTGTTTCCTGCACTCTGAGTGCCGTATGGCCGAAGAGCGTGTACAGTTCATCGCCAGGCTGGCAGGTGATGATACTTATCCGCAGGTTATCGGCGGCCTTCACCGTCAAAGAGAACAACACAAGACAGAAAAGACAGCAATATCTCAGCATTGCCTCTCTGCAAATTCCGCCTTTCAGACAGTCATTATTGTATCTTTGCATCGTTCCCAGTCTAATTTTTTTCTAACAAATTGCAAAAATAATACTTTTTTATTAATTTTGCAATTCCAAAAGGATAAATTCATCAATGAAGCCATTAAAAAATATAAGGTGGGGATTCATAGGCTGCGGAGAAGTGACAGAAAAGAAAAGCGGACCAGCATTCAGCATGATTGAGGGATCCGAGGCCGTCGCCGTCATGAGCCGTGACCGCCAGAAGGCAAAATCCTATGCCGAGCGTCATGGGATAAGACATTATTACAACGACCCCGTCGAACTCATCAACGACCCCGACGTCAACGCTGTCTACATCGCCACTCCCCCATCCTCTCATGCCACATTTGCCATGATGGCACTCCGGGCAGGCAAGCCGGCTTATGTCGAGAAACCGCTCGCTGCATCCTACGAGGACTGTCTGCGAATAAACAAGGTTTCCGAACAGACGGGCATCCCATGCTTTGTAGCCTATTACAGGCGGTACCTCCCCTATTTCCAGAAAGTAAAGGAACTGGTAGATACTGGCCAGATTGGCAAGATACTGAGTGTGCAGATTCGGTTTGCCGTTCCTCCACGCGAACTGGACTACAACAGCCACGACCTCCCATGGCGCCTGCAACCGGATATAGCAGGAGCAGGAGGATACTTCAACGACCTTGCTCCTCATCAGCTGGATATGATCCAGTACATTTTCGGCAATATCGTCGAAGCAGAAGGCTACAGCATGAATATGCTCGGACTCTACAAGGTGGCCGACACCATAAACGGCTGTTTCAAGTTCCACAGCGGACTGACAGGCTCCGGCAGCTGGAGTTTCGTAGCTCATGATTCGGCACGTACAGACCGTATTGAGATATTCGGCGACAAGGGTATGATCTGTTTCTCTATCTTTGACTACACGCCTCTTGCCCTACACACCGAGTCGGGCAGACACGAAATCATAATAGAGAATCCTAAATATGTGCAGCTACCTCTCATTCAGGCCATAGTGGAAGACCTGAGAGGCGGAGCAAAATGTTCTTGTACATCCATTAGCGCCACTGCGGCCAACTGGGTGATGGACAAGATAATAAGAGGTTAAATAGTTAATAGTTAATAGTTAATAGTTAACAGTTAACAATGAAAAATTGACAATGATGATACAAGGAAAGCCGATATCGATATTTTCCGTAATCCGGACATTACATATAATCCCGGCTGCCGTATTCATCATCTCTTTTCTGATTGTTCCTACTGTTACTGCCACAGCAGCCACTCCCGACTCACTGTCGTTCGACAACCAGCAAGCCACACCTACAGACTCAGCTACAATAACCACACATAAGGAGTCAAAAATTCTCAAGCCGTTCAAATGGGCTGTGGGAGTAATGGACGTCATTTCCGACTATCTCATGGGATGCGACACATCTTACATCACCCCTCAGAAATACGAGTTCTCCACACAGATGGAGCTCAGTTATTTCCATGACTACTACCGTATGCGTTCGTCACGCAGCGGCGATGACAGCGAGATGGTCCTGCAGTCAGGCAATCCTCTCTCACTCGGTATCTATGCATATTGGGGGCCTTTCGGAATTGGACACTCATGGAATGTGGAAGACATCGGTAAGAGCAAGTCAAAGAGCAACGTCAACGGCTATCGAAACTCCTTCGTACTTAATACAGCAAGAATAATCGGAGAAGTCTATACGTTCGGGTCGGGTAAGAGTGCCAAGTTCACACGCATATCAGGAATCGATCTGGAAGGTAAGGACCGCAGTTTTGGAGGTCTCAAGTCCGAGTGCTTCGGAGTTGATGCCCAATACATCTTCAATCACTCCCGCTACTCATGGCCCGCAGCCTTCGGAGAGAATGCCGTTCAGAAGAAAGCCGCAGGGTCGTTCAAGGCTGGCATCTCGTACTGCAGGATGAATATCTCCTTTGATCCCGACGAAATCAGTACCGACATCGCAGCCGACATTGACACCACTCTGTTCTTCGATCATGTGAAGTACACCGACTATGCCATCAATTTCGGTTACAGCTACAACTGGCCGTTCGCCCGCAACTGTCTGCTGGCCGTATCTGCCATACCATCCATAGGGTATAGAAGAAGCGAGATCAACACAAACTATTCCAAGCAAATCCTCGACAACATCAGCACAGACCTCTTCCTACGTGCCAGCCTGTTCTGGAACAACACTAAGTATTTCTCCGGACTTGTGCTCGACATCCACACCTATTCCTACCGTGAGAAGAAATTCAGTCTCACAAATTCTTATGGCACCGTAAAGTACATTCTTGGCTTCAATTTCCTCAAGAAAGCCAAATACCGCAATGGAAAATAAAAATTCCTCACTTTTTATTTTGCTCACTTATTCGTATCTATCGCTCGTTGTACTCGCGCAAGATACTCACGCTCGAAAATAAAAATAAAAAATTCTTCACTTTTTATTTTGTATTTTGCTCACTTATTCGTATCTTTGCAACAGTTTTGTGCCTTTGAGGCTTAAAAGGGAACCAGGTGAAAGTCCTGGACAGTCCCGCTGCTGTAAGTCACATTCTCCCGGCAAACATTGCCACTGTCTCCTGCTATAAGGAGTTCGGGAAGGCGTTTGAAAGAGGGGTGACAAGTCAGAAGACCTGCAAGACTCGGTTATTAACCCGTCCTCGAGGAAAGGACACAATAACAAACCTATGGTTAGACATTCATTAGCCCTTGGCTTTTGGCTGCTGAGTTGTGCAGGATTTTGCCAGTCAGACAGTATCTTATTAACAGAGGTAGAAGTGGCAACCCACAGGGTTGGCAAGGACATCTCATCGTCTGCCCCGCTCTTCTCTCTCGGCGAACAGGACATTCTGAAGAATGGCATCACAGACATATCAGACGCCCTTCACCGTCTGCCGGGAGTGACACTGCGCGACTATGGAGGTGCCGGCGGAATGAAGACCGTGAGCGTACGCGGTTTCGGTTCGCAGCATACAGGGGTATGCTACGACGGTCTGGCACTGAGCGACTGCCAGACAGGGCAGATAGACTTGCAGAGATATACGATGCCTGGCATTGAATCACTATGGCTTACAGTTGGCGACAACGAGGACATATTCCAGCCGGCACGAAACATGAGTAACGCCGCCACATTGGGCTTTAACTCAAACATACGCAGTTCATCGGCTCAACTGACTGTCGGATCATGGGGATATATTAACCCGAGGCTCACCATGTGTCTTATGGACAACGGAAAGTCACGGCTCGGAGCTTCGGCAGACTTCATATACGCAGAGAACAACTATGGATTCTCACTGGAGAACGTGTCTGTCACCACCCATGAACATCGCAATCACAGTCGCATGAAACAGGGACATGCAGAACTGAACTTTGCAACTGAAGGGCGCACCTACTCGCTGAACGGCAAGCTCTACTACTACGACAACGACCGCCAACTGCCTGGAGCCGTACACTACTACGTGAACGACAACGACGAGAACCTGCACGAACAGAACATATTCGGCCAGATGCAGTTCCGCAGTATGCTGGACAATCATTTCTCATTGAAGATAAGCGGTAAATGGAACTGGGCCATGTCGGACTATACCAACGGTAAGCCCAACGGAAACATCCAGCCCGCAACCTACTGGCAACGCGAGGGATACGCAAGTGGTGCCCTACTCTATTCCCCACTGACAATGCTTTCCTTCGACTATTCTGCCGACTATGTCTACAACAGCCTTAACGGCAGTACCGCAAACATATCGCACCCATCCCGGAACTCGGTGCTCCAGGCCCTGTGCGGGAAATGGTCTGACGGACGTGTCACAATAGTAGGGAAAGGACTCTTTGGAATTTATTCTTCCTGTCCGGATGGGACAGAGACACATTTCTCACCTTCCGTCAGCGGTTCGTTCAGAGTTCTCAACGACAAGGATTTCTACCTGAGAGCAAGCTGGAAAAACAGTTTCCGCATGCCGTCGTTCAACGAACTCTATTACTATCATCTCGGTTCCTCTGACCTGCATCCGGAACAGGCTCACCAGTGGAATATCGGCGTGGCTCACAGATTCAGCCCTGGAAACTGGAACGGGAGTTACTCCGTGGACATATATTATAATAAGGTAGAGGACAAGATTGTGTCAGTTCCTGTCAACATGTTTGTATGGAGAACTGTCAATATCGGCAAGGTGGCCGCATTCGGCACAGACCTGACTGCCGACATCGACTACACCCTGTCCTCACGTCACACTCTGGGAATATCATGCAATTACAGCCTGCAACGGGTGGAGAACAGGACGGACAAAGACAGTAAGTATCATGGTTACCAGATTGCCTACACACCCGAGCACACTGGCAGCATCACCGCCCGTTGGACGAATCCCTGGGTCAACGTGAGTGTGACTGGTGACGGAATGAGTGAACGCTGGACAACCAACGAGCACAGCGACGACACAAGGCTGGCAGGCTTCGTGGAATGGTCGGCAAGCGGGTTCCGCGACTTCAGCATAGGCAGGCACATCCTCACAGCAAGAGCCAGTGTCACCAATATCTTCAACAAGCAGTACGACATCGTAGCCCGCTATCCCATGCCTGGACGAGGATGGAAAGTAAGTATCAGTTACAAGTTCTAAAATAAGTGGCCACATAATATTCAAGACAAAAACAAAAACAAAAACAAAAAACAAAAAGACTATGAACAAGTATCTATCATTATTTCTTCTTGCATCGGTTGCCGTATTTGCATCCTGTGACAAGGATGACGACAACAACAGTAACGAACCTATTTCTGTGACCGAAGGCATGTATGTCATCAACGAAGGGAACTACTATTCGAGTATCGACGGCAGTCTTTCATATCTTGACTATGCAACAGACAAGATAAACAACAAGGTATTCCAGCAAGCGAATGGCATAAGTCTCGGAGGTACTCCCAACGACGGAATCATATTCAACGACATGCTCGTAATTCCAGCGACAGACGAGCAAATGGTATGGTTCGTGGATTCCAAGACATTCAAGGTCGTAGACAAGTTGTCCCTGAACTTCCAGCCACGAAAAATCACAGCTGACGAAAATCGCGTGTATATCTCCACTTATAGCGGAAGGGTAATTGCCTATAATCCAGAGACAAAAGTAGCAGAGACGTCGGAAGTAATCGGTGCATGCCTCGAAGACATAGTTTATCTCAACGGATACATCTATGTATGCAACACCTACAACGCTGACTACACCTACAACACTAATGTAGTGAAACTCAATGCATCAGACCTCAGGAAAGTAAAGGACATAACCGTCATCTGCAACCCTTCACAGATTGAAACCGACGGCAAGGACATCTACGTAATGAGCTATGGGGACTATGCGTCAGTAGGTTCTGCCATACAGAAAATCGACTCACAGGACAATGTGAGAACATTGTGTGAAGGAAGTAACTTCACACTTGGAAATGACATACTTTATTACTATGTAACTTCCTACGACGAAAACTGGCAGTCGATAATATCTTATAACACTTACGATTTAACCACTGGAAAGATTGCTCCATTCATAGATGGAAATGACATTGAATATCCGGGAAGCATAGCATTTGACAGTAACAATAATTATATATATGTTTCAGCATATCATCTCAGCGAATATGGCTATGGAGACTACAACACTCCGGGCTATATCGTGAAGTATGACTTGAAGGGAAATAAGCTCGGTTCATACGATGCCGGAGTCGGCCCTAAGACAATGGTATTCAAGACATCAGTTAAATGACACGGACATTCTATCTATCTGCATTTTTTGCCTTGCTCCTGTTGAGTTCATGCACTCAGCAGGGCAAGGTTTCCCGTATGGGTATAGCTAATGATACCATAGAAGATGTCGTAGAAAATATCGTATTAAATTACGCAAGACTTCTATCCATCAAGGAAAGTCCAGATCAGGTTGAAGCGACGATTATCGACCCATGGGATTCGACCAGGATTCTGCAAAGGATTGTCGTAGAAAAAAAGAAAAAAAATGCAGCTGTTTTCATTCTCCCACACTGCGGATTGCTCGACTCTCTCGGCTGCGGTGAATACTACACCAATTTGAGCGACATCATCACGCCTGATCCCGAACAAATCATAGATATGGACGCAGATGTGATATTCGTGTCGCCGTTTGAAAATAGCGGAGGATATGGGGCAATAGAGAAACTGGGCATCGACATCATCCAATGTGCAGACTATATGGAGTCAACCCCATTGGGACGGGCAGAATGGATGAAGTTCTATGGAAGGCTATTCGGACAGGGCGAGAAGGCAGACAGCCTGTTCGATGTGATAGAGAGAAACTACAACCGGCAGAAGGATGCCGTGCAAGAGAAAACGACGAGACGTCCAAAAGTGACGTGCGACCTCATTACAGGCAGTACGTGGTATGTACCTGGAGGCAACAGTACATTCGGACACCTGATAGAGGATGCCGGAGGAACATATATCTATCGAGAGAGATACCAGAACGGTTCGTTGGCGCTATCACCGGAGACCGTATTCGAGAAGAGCGAGGAGGCTGACATCTGGCTTATACGTTATTCTCAGGAGACCGACATGACCTATTCTCAACTTGGAAGCGAATCTCCCCATTACAGCAGACTGAAAGCCTTCAAGACAAGAAAGGTGTATGGATGCAACCTGAGTAAGGTTCCATTTTTCGAAGAGACGCCGTTCCATCCCGACCTGATACTCGATGACCTCATCAAGGTGATGAAAGGAGAATACGGGAGTAAATATTTCAAAAGACTTGAATAAACATGAAAAAGAGAGACTTGCATTGGCTGATTGCCGGCATGATAATCGTGGTGCTGTTTATCTGCAACCTGTTCTTCGGATCGACAGACATTCCATCATCCGATGTATGGAATATCCTTACTGGTGGAAACTGCGACAAGGAGAGCTGGCGCTATATCGTAGTGGAGTCCAGACTACCACAGGCTATAACGGCACTGCTGTGTGGTGCTTCGCTGGCTGTATCCGGCCTGATGCTCCAGACGGCATTCTCAAACCCACTTGCAGGTCCGTCAATACTCGGAATCAACTCGGGCGCAAGTCTTGGAGTAGCAATAGTCATGCTTGCTACAGGAGGTACGATTGCAACCAGCACTTTTGCACTCTCAGGATTCCTCTCGGTGATTATAAGCGCGTTCATTGGGTCGATGATTGTAATGAGCATAATATTACTCTTCTCCAGTATTGTGCGCAACAACCTCATGCTGCTCATAATCGGTATCATGATAGGCTACATCACTTCATCTGCCATTTCCCTGCTCAACTATTTCTCGACGGCAGAAGGTGTGCACAGCTATGTGATATGGGGAATGGGCAACTTCAGCGGAGTGTCCCTTCAGCAGATGCCTTGGTTCTCCGGGATGTGTATCATCGGGCTGGGCATTTCCATCATGCTCATCAAGCCACTCAACGCCATGTTGCTCGGCACACAGTATGCTGAAAATCTTGGCATCAACATTCGCAGGACACGGAACCTCCTGTTGGTCTCTACAGGAATCCTTACGGCTGTCACGACGGCATTCTGCGGTCCGATAGCATTTATCGGACTTGCCGTACCACATGTTGCCCGTCTGATTATCGGAAGTGACAACCACAAATCCCTGCTTCCACTCACACTGCTGTGTGGTGCAGGAATTGCGCTATTGTGTAATCTCATCTGCACATTGCCCGGCAATTCGGGACTGATACCCCTCAATGCAGTTACACCAATCCTCGGAGCACCTGTAATAGTCTACGTAATCATCAAAGGACGGATAAAATAAACACGTACAAAAATCTTGCTTTTTATCCCCGTTTTTCCTGTTTTTTTCTTAGTGAATTGAAGGAAAAAACGTATGG
>CALELI010000126.1 GCA_937902455.1 uncultured Prevotellaceae bacterium
CCCATAGTTCGTTAATTATTTATTTTTTGCGGGGAATTAATAGAACACCCCTATACTCTTCACTTTTCACTCTTCACTCTGGCTGCAAGCCAGTTTCATCATTCCCTTATTACCACAAACTGGCCATTTGCATCTATCTTAATAATGCTTGAAGGCTGATGCTTTTCCTTGCAGCGCTGATTGTAGCGGACGACATAGTCGACGCTGTTCTTTATCTCGTCCGAAATCTCGTCGAAAGTGCGTGCTGTGGGTTCTCCGCTGATGTTGGCACTTGTCGACACTATCGGTTTCTGAAACCTGTAGCAGAGTTCCTTGGAGAACTCCTCTCGAGTGACTCTGATACCAACACTCCCGTCTTCGGCGAGGAGATTGGGTGCCAGTCCTCCTACCTGGTTGAATATGATAGTCAGAGGCTTGGTGCTGAGTTCTATCAAATCCCATGTGACATCTGCCACATTGCGTACATAGCGTGACAAGCGTGCATCCGAGTCGACAAGACAGATGAGCGCCTTACTGTCAGGACGACGCTTTATCTCATACACTTTCTTTACTGCCTCGGGATTGGTTGCGTCGCATCCTATGCCCCAGATGGTATCAGTGGGGTAGAGTATCACTCCGCCCTGCTTCATCACTTCTATTGCTTTCTTTACTTCGTCCTGTAACATGAGATAGTAGTTAACAGTTATGAATGAACCAATCTAGAACTCGCTCGTGAAGTGGAACTTGATGTGCTTGAAGTCCTGCTGTGCCATCTGGAGTACATAGTTGGAGTCTGCGAGAAACACATCTCTGCCGTCGCGGTCCTTTGCCATATACTGGTACTTGCGTTTCTTGAAGGCATCAAGCTCTGCCTCATCGTCGCTCTCTATCCAGCACGCCTTGTAAAGACTTACCGGTTCCCAGCGACACTGAGCATTATATTCATTTTCAAGTCGGTACTGGATGACTTCGAACTGAAGTTGCCCTACCGTACCGATGAGTTTCCGGCCATTGAACTGATTGATGAACAGCTGAGCCACACCTTCGTCCATAAGTTGGTTGATTCCCTTTTCCAGTTGCTTTGTCTTCATCGGGTCAGCGTTCTCGATGTACTTGAACATCTCAGGCGAGAAACTTGGAAGTCCCTTGAAATGGAGTTTTTCACCTTCGGTAAGGGTGTCTCCGATCTTGAAGATTCCATTGTCTGGCAGACCCACGATATCACCTGGGTAAGCCTCTTCAATGGTACTCTTCTTCTGAGCCATGAACTGGGTTGGCGATGAGAACCTCACCGTCTTGCCCTGACGCACATGCAAGTACGGGGCATTCCTCACGAACTTTCCAGAGCAGACCTTACAGAATGCAGTACATGAACGGTGGTTAGGGTCGATGTTGGCTGTAATCTTGAATATGAAACCAGTGAACTTCGGCTCGTTTGGTTCCACCATACGTTCTTCTGACTGAGTGTGACGAGGATTTGGCGCAATTTCCACGAAACAGTCAAGGAGTTCCTGCACGCCGAAGTTATTGAGTGCAGAACCGAAGAATACAGGAGCCACATCGGCGTCAAGATATTTCTGGACATCAAATTCAGGATAGACTCCGTCGATCAGGTCGAGGTCGTCACGCAGCTTCTGGGCATCCTCTGCACCTACTCTCTTGTCGAGTTCGTCGCTGTTGATGTCAACCTCCACCTTCTCAGTCACGAGTTGCTTGTTTGGCGTGAAGAGATTGAGGTTGTGTTCATATATGTTATATACACCTTTGAATTTCTGTCCCTGATTGATTGGCCACGAGAGTGGTCGCACGCTAATCTGGAGTTCTGACTCCACTTCGTCCAGCAGGTCGAAAGGATCACGTCCTTCGCGGTCCATCTTGTTGATGTAGACGATGACAGGAGTCTTTCTCATTCGACATACCGTCATCAGTTTCCTTGTCTGTGCCTCCACACCCTTGGCGCTGTCTATTACTATGATGGCGCTGTCTACTGCCGTAAGTGTACGGAATGTGTCTTCGCAGAAGTCCTGGTGACCAGGAGTGTCAAGGATGTTGACCTTATAGTCGCGGTAGTCAAATTCCATCACGGAAGTCGACACGGATATTCCTCTCTGCTTCTCTATGTCCATCCAGTCGGATGTGGCAGTCTTACGTATCTTGTTTGATTTCACTGCACCAGCCACCTGGATCTGTCCTCCAAATAGGAGGAGTTTCTCCGTCAGGGTCGTCTTACCAGCATCTGGGTGAGAGATGATGGCAAAGGTGCGCCGTTTCTGTATTTCCTGTTCGTTCACTATGTTTTTTGGTTGATAGTTCTCTAAACTCTAAACTCTCAATTTTACCCTAATCATTCAGCATCGGGAATGAATGTCCTGTGAGGGTATATGTGAGCATGAGTGCCGACACTACCATCACGGCGATACCGATTCCACGGTTTATCATCCATACTATCCGCATGTTGTAACTCTTCCTCGCCTTGTCGATGAGCCAGGTAAGTCCGAACCACCATAGAAGCGCTCCCACTACTATTGATATGTAGCCAAGCACTTGTGGCACGACATTATCTTTCAGCACGAATGTAAACATACTGAATAGAATGCCGAAGAAGCTTATTATCATCGGATTGGAGAATGTTACGAGGAACCCTGTAAGCATGTTCTGTGCAAGAGTACCCTTTCCCGTCTTTATCTCAGGCTTCACGTTCCCCACTGGATTTGACCTGAAGGTGTAGATTCCGAATAAGAGGAAGATGACACTTCCCACCACCTTCATCCAATAGGCAGTGATAGGGTCTTCTATGATGTCAACCACGAAGGAGAGCCCTAATCCAGTGATGAGAGCATAGATGATGTCACTGATTGATGCGCCGATACCCGTGGCAAAGCCAATCCAGCGGCCTTTGCTGAGGGTACGCCTTACGCAGAGTATTCCAACAGGTCCCATAGGTGCAGATGCAAAGATGCCAATGACCAACCCTTTCAGAATCATCTCAAACACGCCAATATTCTTCATCCACTGCTCAAAATCGAGTTGCCGCTGCAACTCCTGCAGATCAATCTGCGGGATATTATCTATTACATCATGTATCGGTACCTGGAGAAATAGCATTATTTCGTTCTTGTTAGAGTCATTATTTCGTGAATCTGGCCAAAGTCAGACTCGGTATAGGCCTCATGAATGAGTGAGTCTTCACTCAGTTTGATGACCTTCTTTACGGAGACAGAGTCGATAGAGTCAGGGTACAAGGTGAGGATGCTGTCCTCGAGTGTCCATCGTCCCAGTTCCTCAAAGTCTCCATCCTCAACCTGATAGGTAGAGTCCTTGTGGAAGATGTAGAACACATTGTCTACACTCTGTACGTCTGGCATGTCGTTCACTTCAGTACGGATGGTTGCCAGTTTCCATTCTCCGCAGATGTCTGCATCACTGTTGCTCTCCGAGCATGAGATGACAAGGAGAGCAAGAAGTGATGAAAGGATTATGGGTTTCATATTAGATGCAGTATACATTGAAACCGCCGTCTACGACAGCAACAGTACCAGTCACGAACTTTGAAGCAGGACTGATGAGGTAGTGGATAGTTCCACACAGTTCTTCCGGTTCGCCCATACGTCCGAACGGAGTCTGCTGGATGATGTGCTCGGCACGTGGAGTCCAGCTTCCGTCAGGATTTACGAGGAGGTCGTGGTTCTGGTTGGTTACGAAGAAACCAGGAGCGATTGCGTTTACGCGGATGCCGTCACCGAACTTGCGGGCAACTTCTGATGCCATGTATTCAGTGAAGCTCTTGATGCCCGACTTGGCTGCAGAATAACCGCAGACACGGGTGCAAGGACGGAAACTTGTCATTGAACCGAAGTTCACGATCTGTCCCTTGCCCTGTTCCTTCATAGGCTTAAGGAACACCTGAGTAGGGATGACAGTACCTGTGAGGTTCAATTCGAGAACGAACGAGAACTGCTTAGGGTCGAGATCGAAGATTGACTGATCGTCAGCGATGGTGGCACCTTTCTGGTTGCCTCCGGCAGCATTGAGCAATGTGTCGACACGACCATACTTTGCGAGGATATCCTTGCAGTTCTGCTCTACTGTTGCCACATCGAGTACGTTTGTTGCAAACCAGCAGGCTTCGCCGCCGTCGGCCTTGATTTCAGCAACGAGTTTCTTGCCAAGTTCCTCTTCCTGAGGAAGACTGAGAAATGCGATTTTGCAACCTTCTTTTGCAAGATACTTACCAATCATGGAACCCAATACACCTGTTCCGCCGGTAATTACGACCACTTGGTCCTTGATGTCAAATAAACTGTTCATAGTCTTATTTATTATGTTGTTATCCTGGAATTTCTAGTTTTCTAATTTATACGGCAACTTGTATTCAATTCCCAGTTCGTCATCTACTGTTGCGAGGATGCCCTGAACCTGTCCCATTGCGAACATTCTTCCGAGGAACGAGTATCCGGCATTGTAGCCCTTGTCCTGCTCGTCGTACATGTCCATGAACGGGCCGTGGTCTACTCTCATCGGCAGTTCTGGATTCTCCTTCTCGAATATTCTTGCCAGCTCAATGAGGTTTGCACGGCCTCCGAGATGACTGGCCTCGGTGAAGTCGCCGTTAGGGAAGATGTGGCATGAGCGAAGATGGACGAAATGAGTTCTCGATGCATATTTCCTTGCCAGTTCCACTACGTTGTTGTGAGCACCCGACGAGAGGCTTCCTGCACAGAAAGTCAGACCATTGTGCTTGTTGTCCACAGCCTTCAGGAACCACTCTATATCCTCGTCGCAAGTCACGATTCGTGGCAAGCCGAGAATCTGGAGAGGTGGGTCGTCAGGGTGTACACACATGTTCATTCCATATTCCTCACATGTAGGCATGATGGCATTGAGGAAGTAGCGCATGTTTTCGCGAAGCTGGTCGCGGGTGATACCCTTGTAGAGGTCAAGCAACTGGCGGAACAACTCGATAGGATGTTCGTCGTCCTCCTTGATGTTGCCATTCACGAATCCCTGAGTCTTCACGATGATGTTGTCGACCAGGTGATGGTTGAATTCAGCCTCCCTGCCCTCCTTCACTACCCTCTCGTGAATCTTGTCAGCCTCAGCCACCTTGTCGGCAGGGAAACTGTCCCTTGCGCCTTCGCGCTTGAGGATGTAGATGTCGAAGTAGGCAAACTCGGCGTGAGAGAAATAGAGGTTCGATGTGAAGTTCGGATTAGGGTGCATCAGGTCCGTGCGAGCCCAGTCGAGCACAGGCATGAAGTTATAGCATATAGTGTGGATGCCCTCAAGTCCGAGATTCTTCAGGCTCTCCTTGTAAGTCTCAATCTGCTGGTCGCGGTCAGGACCGGCGTACTTGATGCTTTCCACTACAGGCAGGCTCTCCACCACGCTCCATCTCATTCCGAAACTCTCGATGTATTCCTTCAGGTCGCGGATCTTCTCACGTGTCCATACTTCTCCGTTAGGAACATCATGCAAGGCAGTCACGATTCCCTCCACTCCAATCTGCCTGAGCATCTTCAGAGTGATCTTGTCCTTCTTGCCGAACCAGCGCCACGTTTTTTCCATATTACGCTCTTGTTTTAGTTAAAGTTTATACTTATTGACCAATTCAATCTGCAAAGATACGATTAAGCGAGCGAAAAACCAAATATATTTGAGTTTTTCCGAGCGAGAGTATCTAAAACAGCAAGTTAAAGATACGATTAAGCGAGCGAAAAACCAAATTTATTTGAATTTTTTGGCTTACCTATTCATGAACATACCACTTTACCCTACGGAAAGTGGTGACTTTACAAACACAGGGATTTACTGGTGTTCTGGTTAGGTAGGGTCTTTAACTTACCACTTTGCACCGGGAACGGAGAGAATCTGCCACCTGAACTGATACGCACTCGCGGTTGAGCTGATGCTCACTCGCAGTTGAACGGATGCTCACTCGCGGTTGAACGGAGGCTCACTCGCGGTTGAACGGAGGCACACTCGTTAAGATAACTTATCTTCAATCGTTAACATAACTTATCTTTAATCGTTAAGATAACTTATCTTTACATGTTAAGATAACTTATCTTCATGTGTTAACATAACTTATCTTCACGATATGACAAAAGTTATCTTGACGAGACCGTCTCAGTTCAAGTCCGAGTTCGTCCCAGCACAACCTTGACCTCGTCTCCGTTCGAGGGCGACTATGTCTCCGCACGAAGATATGCCAAACCTATAAAGCCTACGGCATAACGTGCGCAGAAGGGGGTGTAAAGACCATGGGAGGTCAGGAGAGGTCTACTTTTTTGGGGTCAGAGTAACCCAACCATATATATAGGTATCATTAATGTCTCACCATCCTTGCGTAGGTCTTTTGTATATATGACGAATCTGCTGCTGATACGTCCTGAATACTTTTTACAAAATTCATCAAGTGACTTATGAGTGTTGTACCCTGCTGATTTAACTTCTAATGGCCACAGCTTGAAACCTCGTGACAGCAGAAAATCAATCTCGTATACGTGATTGTTCTCGGCAGGCCACGTGTAATAGAACAGTTTGTTGCCGGATGAAGCCAGCGCCTGAGCTACTGCATTCTCAAACACATAGCCTAAATTCGCATCGAGTTTATCGTTCAAGAGCTTCTGATAGATGATGTTCTCTGTAAACTTTTTGTCCCAGAACGCCAACGTCACAAAAAGTCCAGTGTCACATACATACATCTTGTAGGAAGACTTATCAGATGACAGTTCCATTCCAACATTAGGATCGTCCGAATGATATGCAACATTCACGGTCTTACTGTCTTCGATCATTTCAATCAGTCCGCGGACCGAGTCGCTGTTTGTCTTGCCCAGTACAGAATTAATCTGATAGCGTGTAGTGTTCTTGTGTAGTTCCCCAGGAATAGCCTTGAATATTGATTGTGCCTTGTCAGTCTTGTCAAGCTTGTGAAAGTCTTGCTCGTATATACGCAAAATACCTCTTTTTACCTTGTCCACTTTCATTAGGTCAAGTGTCTCGATGTATTTGCTTACAGCCTGTGGCATTCCTCCGACAAGCATATACAGACGATAGTCGCGCAACATCTTTCGATTCACATCGTCTCCTAACGGCTTTTTCCTCTCCAGCATCTCTCTTAACAAAGGAATCGTTTCTGCATCACCAAGCGCCCATCGAAATTCCTCATAATCCATGGGGTACATGCAGATAGGTTCCTCTTCGCTTGGAATTACTATTTCGTCAACGTTCTTGTGAATGCTGATGAGCGAACCTGTTTCGATATAGTCATAACGTCCATCTTCTACCAGGTACTTTATAGCCTGACGTGCTATAGGATATTGCTGTACTTCATCGAAGATGATGACAGACTCTCTTTCATATAAAGACACACCCTTCAAAAGCTTTAGCCTTGTGAAGAAATAGTCTATGTCTGAAAGATTATTGAAAAGGCCCTTTTCTTCCTTTGAAGCCTTTGCAAAATCAATAATGATGTGTGAACGGTACTCTCTTTGGGCAAACAATTGCGCAATCGTTGACTTGCCTACACGTCTCGGACCTTCTATAAGCAGCGCAGATTCACCTGCAGACTCTGCCTTCCACGCAAGCATCTCGTCGTATATTTTCCTTCTGAATATCTTCTCCATAACCGTTGCAAAATTATATTTTCTGCAAAGTTACTAATAATAATTGAAAATCAATAATTAATATTCAGAAAAAATGAATTTACGCAATTTTATTTTTGCTATTTATGGGAATTTCCGCAGTTTTCAAAACCTCCGATTAAGGAATTTCCGCAGTTTTCAGATTATCAAAGTTTCGGAAGTGTAATTTTACCCTCAGATTTTGGATTACCAGCACCCCCCGTGCCTGCGAAGTCACCACTTTCGCGGGGGAAAGTGGAAAGTTAAAGATCTTTGGGGAACAGTAGGGGTGTAAAGACCATTGAAGGTTAGGAGGGGTCTATTCTTTGCGATCCCTCTGCGCCTCTGCGATGCAACTCGTAAGTTTTTGTGAGCAAAAACTAATATGTGGCTTGGGAAATAATGCTGGAAGTGAGGAACGAACTTACATGCATGATTTGACAAGACAGATATTAAGGCAAAGCCTTCGAGTTGCACTCTGCGAGAAACAAGAATGAATGGTTTTCAAAAACATAAGTTATCACTTTTACCCATAATAGTGGTAACTTTAATGAATTATTTTGTAACTTTGCCAGCGGAAAAAGAATTATTAACGACTAACGATGAAAAGAAGTATTTTACTATTAATGACATTACTGACCGGTATGGGCATGAGCCTGCCGGTGAGTGCGCAGAAGGGCGACGGTCAGCCTTATGCGGGGTATCTGTTTGCCTATTTCGAAGGAGGCGGCGAGGGAAAGCTGCAGGAACAGCTGCGGTTTGCCGTCAGCGAGGATGCCCAGACTTGGTATGCCCTGAATGGCAACAAGCCCATCATTGCGAGCGACACGATAAGCAACAGTGGCGGTATCCGCGACCCGCATATCATAAGGGGTGAGGACGGATGCTACTACATGGTGGCTACCGACATGTTCACGGTGAAGAACGGGTGGACGGAGAATCCGGGAATCGTGCTGCTGAAGTCGGAGGACTTGGTGAACTGGACTCACGGAAAGATAAACCTCTCGAAGGACTGGCCAGCCTTCAGTGATGCCTACTGGGTGTGGGCTCCGCAGACCATCTACGACAGGAAGGCGGGGAAGATGATGATCTACTTCACTCTCCAGCGTACGGGTGACGGAAGGAAGAGCCTCATCACCTACTACGCCTATGCCAACAAGGACTTCACGGGTTTCGAGAGCGAGCCACGACAGCTGTTCTCTGCGAAGTACGGCTCGATTGACAACGACATCATAGAGCATAAAGGGGTCTATCACCTCTTCTACAAGGGCAACACGAAGGACAAGAACGGCAAGGAGGTGAAGAACGGAATCCAGCAGGCCACCTCGAAGCGACTGCATGGACCGTGGAAGGAGGATTTCAGGTACATCGATGCCTATGCCGACACGAGGACGGGAGTAGAGGGCAGCGGAATCTTCAAGCTCAACGGCAGGGACGAGTACATCCTGATGTACGACCTCTATGGTTCAGGACGCTATGAGTTCCAGAGGAGCAAGGACCTGAAGACATTCACTGCGAAACCGGAGTCGTTCCAGAAGGACTTCTTCCCTCGTCATGGTACAGTGATGTCGGTTACAGCTGACGAACTGGACCGTCTGCAGCAGAAATGGGGGTATGTGCTGAAACACGAGTTCGAGGCTACGGGCAATCCCGTCATCCGAGAAACATACTGCCGACCCTGCTGTGCTGGTGGAGAACGACACATTGTGGCTCTTCACCGGTCATGACCTGAACGGCAACCAGACAGGGTATGTCATGAAGGACTGGTTACTCTACTCCACTACCGACATGAGGCACTGGACGGCCTACCCTTCGCCACTGCATATCGATGCCTTCAAATGGGCAAGCAGCAAGCAGGCATACGCGGGACAGGTGGTGAAGAGAAACGGCAAGTACTACTGGTATGTCTCCACAAACTGGTGCGGAATCGGTGTTGCCGTGAGCGACAGGATTACTGGTCCTTACAAGGATGCCCTCGGCAAGCCTATGCTGACTCCGAAGGACTGCTTCGCATCGAAGCACAGCTGGGCATGCATCGACCCGACAATCCTTATCGACGACGACAATACACCTTATATTATATGGGGGAACGGTCAGTGCTACTATGCAAGGCTGAAGGACAGCATGACCGAAATCGACGGCGAGATCCACCAGATTGACGTACCTCAGTTCGAGGAGGCACCGTGGATCCACAAATATAACGGGAAATACTATCTCACCTATGCCAGTGGCTGGCCAGAGAAGATTGCATACGCCATTGCCGATAACATAGGAGGACCTTACCGCCCTATGGGAGTGATAAGCGAAATTGCAGGCAATTCAAACACCACGCATCCTGCAATCGTGCAGTTCAGGGGAAAATGGATATTCTTCTCGCACAATGGAGGGCTGAGGGACGGTACGAGCTACAGCCGTAGCGTGATAGCAGAGCCTATGAGCTATGATGCGGCTGGAAGAATCCTGCCTATCCCACCTACTTCCGAAGGAGCCTGCGGGCTGTTTCGATAAGTGTGTCCTGCTTTCTGAGGATATCTGACTGCGACATACTGACTGGCACATCGGGGGCGATTCCGAACTCGATGTGCTGTCTGTCTCTGTCGAGGCTGACGACAGCCGAATAGCGTACGCTCCAGCCGTTCTGGATTTCCTGGGTGAACGGCATTCCGCTTCCTCCGCCTGTGGTGTCGCCGAGGATGGTGACGCGGTCAAGTCCCTTCATGCACTTCACGAAGTCGTTGGTGGCGCTGAAGCACTGGCGGTTGGTGAGCACTACGACCTGCTTCTGCCAGCGCATTCCATTCGACGGCTCAAGGTATTCCGGTTCGAGGGAGGAGAAGTCGTTGTGGCCCTTGCCCGTCTTGTGGTAGATATAGCCTACGAGTGTCTTCTCGTTGGTGAAGTGCGACGCGAGTGTCTCGGCATTGGTGAGCTGGCCGCCTCCGTTTCCGCGGACATCTATTATCAGTCCTGAACAGGTGGAGAGGATGGAAAGCATGTCGCCTACGTTGCCGTGGCCGATGCCGTCAGAGAAACTGGCGCAGTGGATGTATCCCACATTGTCGTCGAGTATCTTGTAGCGCAATCCGGCTGCTATGTGGTAGTCGGTACCGAGATATGAGCGCTGGATGCTGTCGTTGAAGTTCTCGGGATATTCCTGCCAGTAACTCCAGTTGCGGCCGATGTCGAATCCTGCCGTGAGGTTGACATGACCGTCCTTCAGTTCCCCGATCATGTTGCAGCATACTTCAAAGAGCTGGGTGGTGGTCATCTTTGGATTGACCTTTGCGGCATAGCGAGCGTGGACTTCGTCCCAGTCGACTCCGAGTTCCTGCTTCTTGTAGTCGAAGAAGCAATAGTGCTCGTCCATGAGCCTCCAAAGCGATTCCAGGTTGGCCTGAGGGTTATCGGCAGTAGGGTATTCTTCCTTTACACAGGAAAACATACTGAGCAAGCTCAGAGTGAAAAGTGAAAAGTGAAAAGTGAAAAGTAGTGCACCTTTAACCTTTAACCTATAATCTTTTTCATTATTCATTTTTCATTATTCATTATTCATTTTTACAACTTCTGGAACCTCTTTACCCACCCTATGAGGAAGTTGTGTGAATACTGATGATATCGCAGGTTGTTCCAGGTTGACTGGTTGAATTCACCGAGATAGCCTACACGGACAGTGCTCTTTCCTACCGGGAAGTCGAGAGTGAGCAGATGCTGCATTGACGGCTTGTTGCCAAACCATGCGAAGACCATGTTCCTGTCGTAGTTGCCACGGGAATAAATCTCGTAGTATGACTGTCCGTAGTTGGGGGAGAATGCCGTACCGATAAATGGTACAGTCAGTTCGTAACGTGCATGTAACGGCTTGTTCCAGAGTGTGAAGTCGTAGCTGGCCTGTGCAGAGAGGTTGATCATGATGTCGGTCTTCTGCTGGGCAGGGTTGTTTCCGTTGCGAGTGTTGTAGATTCCTCCGAGATAACCCGAGATGCCAGGACCAGCCATCAGCTTCAGGCGGGAGTCGAGCATGGGACGGAAGTTATAGTGCCAGTTGAAGGAATATCTTATTCCTGCCACCCATTCATGTGCATTGCCGGCAATGTTGTCGAGGTAGCCTCCGTCAAAGTTCAGGAGAGTCTGCACGCTGACATTTCCGTCCAGCATCTTCGTAGGACGGGACGTCTCGCGGATGATGCGGAGCTCATAGCCTGTGAAACTGTATGGAGAGAGATAGCTGTCGTAGATATTGACGGTTCCTCCTCCGAACATGGTGGAATGGGATGACTGGGCAAAGCCCAGAGTGAATAGTGAAAAGTGAATAGTTAAAAGTAGTGCACCTTTAACCTTTAACCTATTCACTTTAACCTTTAACCTATAACCCATAACCATTTGTACTATTCACTTTTCACTATTCACTTTTCACTCTGATTTTGTCCTAAAACAAAATCAGTTGTCCGTCTTCGTCGAAGCGCATCTCTGGAATCTCGTCCTTAGGAACCTCGTTCTGCAGTTCTGCCTTGAATCCCTCTGCTTCCTCTGGTTCACCGTTTTCATCGTCAGGTGAGTCAGTAGAATCATCTTCTTCCGGGAACCGTGTCGGTTCGAGTTCGATGACCTGGTCGAGTTTGAACATGGTAAGACGCTTACCCTTCGCCTTGAATCCCTTGACGGCAATGAACTGTTCGGCATCGACTTCCTGAGGACCTTTATCCTTGTCGGAATCCTGGAAGGTGAGCTGGAGGAGTGGATAGAATGTGTCGGTGAGGAGGATGAGCTTGTTGTCGGGATTTTCACCGAGGAAATTCTGTTTCTTGAGAGTTGCCTCCATGACGAATCGCTTGATGTACGGCAGGCCGTTCTGTTCGGCATCCCAGAGAACGGCTGTCCACACCTTTTCGGCATTGAACTTCTCCAGACGGATGATGTTCTGCTCGTAGTGGTTGTTGATGTCGAAGTTGCTGAGATAGAAATCTCCGCTGTCGAGCACGCAGAGGATCTTGTCGTCGCCCTGGAATTCTCCGAGGTATTCTCCGTGACCTTCGTAGTTGAGGCGCAGGATGTCCTTGTCGAACCATACCTTACGTCCTCCGAGTGTACTTTGTCCGTGTGCTTTCAGGCCAATCCGCAGGATGTCGTGCTTGGTGAGTACGTTTCCGCGTGCGGCACGTCCCTTCACTGCAATCTCGCTGAAGTCCTTGTCGAACGCCAGTTTCTTGATCATCGGGAGTGGCTTGAGGGTGACACGGATGCTCTCTGCCTCTCCGTTGGAGTTGGCAGTGAAATATGTCACTCGTGACTTTGGTGTTCCCATAGTCATGTCGTACTCGTGGTCGCGTGATACTGACGGCACATTGAATCGCTTGATGTAGGTGACTCCTGTCTTGCCGTCCTTATAACATATGTTATATATGGTACGCGTGTCGTTCTTCTTGAACACGGCGACATGTATGATTTCCGTCTTCCTGTTGTCGGCCTTCGAGCGTTCGGTCTCACCGACGAATATCTTGTCGGCAACCTTGATGACCTTGTATGTTCCGTCCTTGTAGAAGATGATGACGTCGTCGATGTCTGAACAGTTGCACACGAACTCATCCTTCTTCAGGCTCGTTCCGATGAAGCCCTCGGCACGGTTGATGTACAATTTCTGGTTGGCTTCAGCCACCGTTGCTGCCTGGATGGTGTCGAAGTTGCGGATTTCTGTGAGACGAGGATGCTCCTCTCCGTATTTCGTCTTGAGGAAACGATACCACTGTACGGTCACTTCCACGAGGTTCTTGAGGTCGTGGTTGATTTCCTTTATCTCGTCCTTTATGCGGCAGATGAGTTCGTCGGCCTTGTCCTTGTTGTACTTGATGATTCGTTCCATCTTGATGTCGAGCAGACGAAGGATATCGTCCTTAGTGACCTCGCGCACCATGTCCTTATAGAATGGTGTGAGTCGCTCGTCGATGTATGCGCAGGCCTCGTCGGCACTCTCGGCGTTTTCGAAAGGCTGACCCTTATAGATTCGTTCCTCGATGAATATGCGTTCCAGGCTTGCAAAGTGGAGCTGGTCGGTGAGTTCTCCCTTGCGTATGAGCAGTTCCTGCTTGATGAGGTCCTTGGTGTAGTCGGCTGACTTCTTCAGGACATCGCTCACGGTAAGGAACTTAGGCATCTTACCGTCGATCACGCAACAGTTGGGTGAGATGCTCACCTCGCAATCCGTGAAGGCATAGAGTGCGTCGATAGTCTTGTCGGACGATACTCCAGGAGACAGCTGTATGATGATTTCCACCTCTGCCGCCGTGTTGTCGTCTACCTTCTTTGCCTTGATCTTGCCCTTCTCGATGGCTTTCAGGATGGATTCAATCAATGATGTAGCAGTCTTCCCAAACGGAATCTCACGGATGACGAGGGTCTTCTGGTCGATTTTCTCAATCTTTGCCCTTACCCTCACGACACCTCCGCGCTGGCCGTCATTATATTTCGACACATCGATATATCCGCCTGTCTGGAAGTCAGGATAGAGCTGGAACTCTTCTTCGTGGAGATAGCTGATGGCAGCATCGCACAGCTCGTTGAAGTTGTGAGGGAGTATCTTCGAACTGAGACCTACTGCAATGCCTTCACCACCCTGAGCCAGCAGCAACGGGAACTTCACAGGAAGCGCAATCGGTTCCTTGTTCCTACCGTCGTAGGAGAGTTTCCATTCTGTCGTCTTCGGATTGAACACCACATCGAGTGCGAACTTCGAGAGTCGTGCCTCGATGTATCGGCCTGCTGCCGCATCGTCGCCGGTGAGTATGTTTCCCCAGTTTCCCTGACAGTCAATGAGGAGCTCCTTCTGTCCCATCTGCACGAGAGCGTCCTTGATACTGGCATCTCCGTGAGGGTGGAACTGCATGGTGTGGCCAACGATATTAGCCACCTTGTTGTAGCGGCCGTCGTCCATTCTCTTCATGGAATGGAGGATGCGTCGCTGCACAGGCTTGAGACCGTCCAGCAAATGCGGAACGGCACGTTCGAGGATTACGTAACTGGCATAGTCGAGGAACCAGTTCTGGTACATACCACTCAGATGGTGAGTGATACTGTCAGTCATGGTTGTCGGGTCATAGTCGGAGGTTGGGCGGGAGCCCGCATCCAGATTCGCTTCTTCTTGCTTTATCTCGTCGTCTTCGATTTTTTTCGACATAATGATGGAATTTGATTACAAATATAGGAAAAAATTCCGAGAATCGAAAAATAATCTTCAACTTCTTAGTTTGTCGAGTGCCTCGCTGACCTGCTGGAAGGAGAAGGAATCGAGGATTTTCTGCATTTTCCTGGCAATCCTGTCATTGCAGAGATTACCTATCGAACCCTCGTGAGTGTGGTGGAGTGTGCCGTGATATTCAAACTCGCCGTTCATTATGTCCATGCCTACTTTACGGTAAGCATCGCGGAACGGAGTGCCTGTCTCTACGAGATGATTGACTTCCTCAACGCTGAACGCCACCTTGTACTGAGGCTTGTCCATCAGGCCTGTCTCGACCTTCATATTCTCGATGGCATAGGTGCAGATGTCGAGCAGGTCGTCCATCTCGGTGAACAGAGGCAGATAGACCTCCTTGAGAAGCTGCATATCGCGGAAATAGCCGGATGGGAGATTACTCGTCATGAAACGGAGTGTTCCAGGAATGCCGTTTATCTTGTTGCAGTGGGCACGCATGAGTTCGAAGACATCCGGGTTCTTCTTGTGAGGCATGATGCTTGATCCGGTAGTCAGGCTGTTCGGTAAGGTGATGAACCTGAAGTTCTGGCTGTTGTAAAGACAGCAGTCCGCTGCCAGCCTACCTATTGTCTCGGCAATTGAGGAATAGGCAAAGGCTACTATCCTCTCCATCTTGCCACGAGTCATCTGTGCATAGACAGAGTTGTAGTTGAGGTCTGCGAATCCCAGCAACTGAGTAGTCAGTGTGCGGTTGAGAGGTGCAGAGGAACCATATCCGGCAGCGGAACCCAATGGGTTCTGGTTTGCCACGTTCCATGCTGCGAGCATCATCTGCATATCGTCTGTGAGACTTTCTGCATACGCTCCGAACCAGAGTCCGAACGATGATGGCATTGCCACCTGGAGGTGTGTGTAGCCTGGCAGCAGTACGTCCTTGTATTGTTCGCTCTTTTGCTGGAGTACGGCAAAGAGTTTCTGGACTTTGAGAACGGTCTTCTCTATCTCGGCACGGGTGAAGAGTTTGAGGTCAACGAGTACCTGGTCGTTGCGTGAGCGCCCTGTATGGACTTTCTTGCCGATATCACCCAGTTTCTTTGTGAGCAGGAATTCCACCTGTGAGTGAATGTCCTCAACTCCCTCGTCGATAGTGAATTCTCCCTTCTCTGCAATCAGATAGAGGGATTTCAGTTCTTCGAGAAGATGTTTCAGTTCGTCTTCTTGAAGGAGTCCTACACTCTGGAGCATAGTGATATGCGCCATAGTGCCAAGTATATCGTGCTGAGCAAGATAGATGTCGAGTTCCCTATCCTTGCCAACTGTGAATTTCTCTATCTTCTCGTCGACCGAAAAGCCCTTGTCCCAAAGTTTTGCCATATTAAAAAATTTTTCCTTATTTACTCTTCACTCCGAGCAAAGCGAGGTTATGAATTTAATGTATTTATTTACTGCGTCCTCAATCTCGCTCCTGAGTATGAACTCGTCAGCATGGTGAGAACGGGATGAGTCGCCCGGCCCCATCTTGATAGCATCCGAACTGACCCGCATCCAGTTGGATGTAGTAGGCGAAGAGAAGGTCTCAATACCCATCTCGCTCGCTATTCGGATAAGTTCGGAACCGCTCTTTGTGGCTGATGACCGGTTCTTCATGTTGCGTGGCGTAAGTGTGCTCTTGCACAAAGCCTGCACCTCTGCCAGAATCTCTTCGTTGGAATATTGTTCCGTAGGACGGATGTCGACCACGAATGTACATTTGTCGGGTATGACATTATGAGCCGTTCCTGCGTTTATCTGGGTGACGTTGAGTTTCACTTCGCCCATCAGCGGCGATACTTTCGTGAATCGGTGATTCCTCAGTGCCGTTATGTCGTCAAGTGCAATGTAGAGTGCGCTGACCCCTTCGTTCCTTGCTGCATGGCCACTCACCCCGGTAGCCTCACCATCGAGTACGAGTAATCCCCTCTCGCTTGTTGCTGCACGCATATTGGTCGGTTCCCCAAGGATGACCCATTCAGGCTGCTTCTTCCCGAACGGCCCTTCCTCGCTGAAAAGCCATCTTGCTCCGTCTGCTCCCGAACGCTCTTCCTCGGCAGTAAGCGAGAGGGCGAGGTTGATGGAGAGAGGCTTGTCGTAGAAGTATCGGAATGTTGCTATCATCGAAACCACACTCCCGCCGTCATCGTTTGCTCCAAGACCGAAGATGGTGTCGTCGTCATTGCCTGGTTCAAACGGGTCTCTGCTGTATGTGCTGGCAGGTTGTACGGTGTCGACATGTGCATCGAGTACAAGTGTGGGGAGGCTTGGGTTGTATTCCTTGTTGAATGCCAGGATGTTGTTCTTCAACACCTGATGCCTGATTCCCCAGTCACTCAGACTTTCGCTGATGAGTTTGCACACCTTCTCTTCCTCAAAGGAAAAGGACGGTGTTGCAATCATCTTGCGCAGCAATCCGATGGAGTCATCTATATAATTCATAATTCTATTTCTGTTCCTGAATCATCTGTGATTCGTGTCGCGTTCTTGATCCTGGCCTTGACGGCTCCGTTGCTGAGCGCCGTGAGACAGTTCTCGATTTTCGGAATCATGCCGTCGGCAATCTGTCCCGTTGCCTTCATCTCCTCGAACTTGTCAGTGTCGATGACCGGGATGACACTGTCTGGATCATTCCTGTCCGCAAGCACTCCGTCGAGTTCGAAACAGCAGACGAGCTCTGCCTCCAGTGATGCTGCAACCGAACAGGCAATCGTGTCGGCGTTGGTGTTCAGCAGCTGACCTTTTCCGTCGTGGTTGATGGCATTGAGAACGGGAGTAAGTCCCATGTCAAGGAAACCTGTGAGAATGTCCTTGTTGATGGATTCAGGTTTCACGTCGCCTACAAAACCATAATCGACGACAGTCTTGCCGTCAGTCAGGGTTCGTGGTGCCCGTCGTGATGCCCTGACCACATTGGCATCGCAGCCGGAGAGTCCAAGTGCATTGCAGCCATATTTCTGTAGAGTGGCGACCAGCATCTTGTTGCACCAGCCGGCATACGACATGGTGACGGCTTTCAGGGCCTCCTCGTCGGTCACCCTTCTGCCCTCGATCTTCACAGGTTTCTGGCCAAGTGACTCCTGCAACTTCGACGCCATCACTCCTCCACCGTGAATGAGTACTTTCATGCCGTCCACAGACGCAAAGTCCTTGCAGAACTGCTCAAGCATCTGAGTGTTCTCTATCACATTGCCACCTATCTTGAATACCTTTATCATAATTCTTCCAGCATTCTCTTCATTACCACCTGGGCAGATACAACCCTGTTCGCTGCCTCTGGAATCACGAGGCTCTGAGGAGAATCAATGACCTCGTCACTTACTATCATGTTTCTTCTCACTGGAAGGCAATGCATAAAATAGGCGTTGTTGGTCACAGCCATGTGTCTTGCGTCAACCGTCCACGAGAGGTCCTTGGAGAGAATCTTTCCGTAGTTCTCCTTGCTGGCAGCACTCCAGTTCTTGGCATAGACAAAGTCTGCACCTTCGAGGGCCTTCATCTGGTCGTATTCCACTCTTGCGTTGCCAACGAATCTCTCGTCCAGTTCATATCCTTCTGGCTGGGTGATGACGAAGTCCACGTCGGCTGCATTCATCCATTCTGCAAACGAATTAGGTACAGCCTGAGGGAGAGCCTTTGGATGAGGTGCCCATGTCATCACGACCTTCGGACGGGCCACCTTCTTGTGTTCCTCGATAGTGATGAGGTCGGCAAATGCCTGACAAGGATGCACCGTAGCCGATTCAAGGCTGATGACAGGCTTGCCTGAATAGTCGATGAACTGTCGGAGGATACTTTCGTTGTAGTCAAACTCCTTATCTGTAAGTCCGGCAAAGGAACGTACTCCGATGATGTCACAGTAACTGCCGATTACGGGAATGGCTTCCTTCAGGTGTTCGGTCTTGTCGCCGTCCATCACGACTCCCATCTGGGTTTCCAGCTTCCAGCTGTCGCCGTTCACATTCAGCACGATGGGGTTCATGCCTAAGTTCAGAGCTGCCTTCTGACTGCTGAGACGGGTGCGCAGGCTGCTGTTGAAGAATACGAGGATGATTGTCTTGTTCTTGCCAAGATGCTGCCAGCCGAATGGATTGGCCTTTACTTCGAGTGCCTCTTTCAGGGCATCGTCAAGATTACCGATATCGTCTACGTGAAAGAATGTATTCATAATTTTAATCTTATACCTTATATAATATATAAACTGATTTTGTGCACAAATTTAAGCATTTTTTTGCTTATTAATGGTATAATTCAAAATATTTATGTAAGTTTGTACTCAAAACTTGTAAATTACTGCTTATGAAGAAGGGTATAATGCTTTCATTTTTTATTTTTCATCTTTCACTTTTCACTATTCACTTTTCACTATTCACTCTGGCGAAGCCAGTCGATTATTCTCTCCAGCTGGTGAAGTCTGTTCCGCGAAGCAGGGAGACGTTCGACTTTGGGACAACAAAGACCTCCCTTTCCGTTGACAGCAAAGGCTTCCTTGAGAATGGAGTTCCAGTCATTCCGGTGATGGGCGAAATCCATTTCTCACGCGTTCCCGAGAGCGACTGGAAACGGGAGATACTGAAGATGAAGGCTGGCGGAATCAATTACATCTCTACCTATGTCTTCTGGAATCACCACGAGAGCGATGAAGGAAAATGGGACTGGACGGGAAACAGGAACCTCCGTCGGTTCGTGGAGACATGCAGGGAATGTCATCTGCCACTTGTCATCAGGATAGGTCCTTTCTGCCATGGAGAAGTCTATCAGGGTGGCGTTCCCTCATGGATAGTGGACAAGGGCGTGAAGACCCGCAGCATGGACCCTCAGTGGATAGAGGCTACGCGAAAACTCTATGAACAGATTGCCTACCAGACAAGAGGCCTGTACCATAAGGACGGAGGCCCTATTGTGGGTGTCCAGCTCGAGAATGAATGTCGTGGTCCCTGGGCCTATTATGCCAAGCTGAAGGAGATGGCCCTTACCTGTGGGTTCGACGTACCGTTCTTCACCCGTACCGGCTGGCCGAAACTCAACGGCAAGGAGGTGTTCGGAGAGATGCTCCCTCTCTATGGCGACTATGCCGACGGATTCTGGGACAGGACTCTGGACGACATGCCGGGAGACTATCCGAAGGCATTCGAGTTCCGCAGGGGACAGGCTGCCACCATTGCCACCGAGACATTCTCAAAGGATGATGTCAGTACTGTCTCGTCGGCTGACTCCAGTCCTCAGTCATCGTTGTCATACCCTTATTTCACCTGCGAACTGGGTGGAGGAATGCACACATCCTATCATCGCCGTATCAACATGACGGGAGAGGAAATCCTCTCTCTTGCCATCTGCAAGGTCGGCAGCGGAAGCAATATGCCGGGATATTATATGTATCATGGAGGAACCAATCCTTCCAGTCCGCTCCACAGCATGGGAGAGATGCAGAACTCGAAGGCAACCAACTACAACGACGTGCCTTACCTGAGCTACGACTTCCAGTGTCCGCTCGGTGAGGTGGGACAGGTCAACACCCTTGCCTTCCACCGTACACGCCTCTTCCACATGCTGCTGTCCACCTGGGGCGACAAGCTGTCCGGCTGGGACCCGGTATTCCCGTTCGAGGGCGATGGTGGAGGAAGACTGCGCTGGACGGTCCGTACTGACGGACATCAGGGATTCCTCTTCGTCAACAACTTCCAGAGGATGAAGAACCTCGGCGACAAGCATGGTGTACGGTTCCGTCTGACGGACGTAGACGGCAAGGAGACGGTATTCCCCGGCATGGATGTGAAGGACGGAATGAGTTTCGTGCTGCCGTTCAATCTCCGGCTCACCGATGGCAGGGTCATCAACTACGCCACTGCCCAGCCTGTCACTGTCGATGACGGCCGTATCCTCTTCCTTGCACTGGATGGGATAGACCCCGTTGTGTGCATCGACGGAGTGGAGTATCGTCCGAAACTCAATAAGACCGTCCCTACTGGCAATGGAAACGGATCTGTAGAGGTGATGTCCTATGCGAAGGCCATCCGTCAGTATGTAGTCGACAGCCCTGCTCATAGGCTCATCGAACTGAGGAAACCTCATGATGTAGTCTATTCCCTCGACGACAAGATATACAGTGAATACTGGCAAGTGAACAGGGAGCTGAAACCGCTTCCTGTCAGGCCGACGGACGGACTCCGTACCATCCAGATGGGGCGTCAGAAGGTGGCAGAGATGCCCGTGGAGGCAGATTTCTCAAAGGCAGCCGTGTGGACATTGCCGGCAGCCACCAGAGATTCCAACCCTCAGGACCTCTTCCTGAGAATATCCTATAAGGGCGACGTAGCCCGTGTCTATGCCGACGGCCGTCTGGTAGAAGATAATTTCTGGAACGGCAAGCCGTTCTATGTGCGAGTCAGTGACATTGTCGGCAGGAAAGTGGAGATAAAGATACTCCCCCTTGGCAAGGACTATCCAATATACCTGCAGAAGGAACAGCGGCAGCAGCTCCTTGATGCCAAAGGTGACTACCTCCTCTCACTTGACAAGGTGGAACTCGTGGAAAGAAAGACCCTGTGCCTGTAGCATGTTTCGCCCCCAAAAGATGGAAGTTAGGGAACTCTATTTTTTTGAACAATTTCCGTTTGCTTTGTTCTTTCAG
>CALELI010000127.1 GCA_937902455.1 uncultured Prevotellaceae bacterium
AGGCTATTTGTTTTAACCTCATTTCGTTTGCGGTTGGCCGCAATGGGGACTCAGTAACATTTCAGGCGAGGTTCTGTAATAGTTTCGGACAGGCTCGGTAATGGTCCGTCTACGGCTTTGCAATGAATTCTGCCTGGCCTGGTGATAATTAAGGTAATTTCTGATTGATGAACAAGTTTTTTTTCATATCTTTGTATGTCGTAATCAGACAGGATTAATAGTAGGCTTATAGGTCAAAAAATAATAGTAATGAAAAAAGTTATCAGCACACCAAAGGCTCCGGCAGCAATCGGACCTTATTCACAGGCCGTTGAACTCAACGGAACATTGTTTGTCTCCGGTCAGCTTCCGGTAAATCCGGCAGATGGTACGATGCCGGAAAGTATAGAAGAGCAGACACATCAGTCGCTCAGGAATATCGGGGCAATCCTCGAAGAGGCCGGTATGGCTTTCTCCGATGTGGTGAAGACCACCGTCCTCCTTGCCGACATCAACGACTTCGCAAGGATGAATGCCGTCTATGCCGAGTACTTCACCGACCTGAAACCAGCCCGTGCCTGTTTCCAGGTTGCTGCCCTTCCGAAAGCCGCAAAGATAGAGATAGAGGCAGTGGCCGGCAAGTGATAGAGAGCTTCCCCTTTCTGCTTCCGCAGGTCATTTCTTGCTGGCGTCGAAGAGGGTCTGTTTTTCCTGTGGGGTGAGGTTTTCGTATCCGCTCTGGCGGACCTTGTCGAGGATACGGTCGATTTCTGCACTGTCAGCGGATGATGAGGCAGTGGGTGTGGAAGGGGTCTTCCCGTTCCGGTCGTAATTGCCGTAGTTGATGGTGTAGCCGTACTTGCCGGCGGAGGTGTCTGCCTTGTTGTACGTCACCTTCATCTTGTGCACGCCATTGATGGTGCGCATCTGCCTCTTCCAGTAGATGAACATGAGTGCTCCGAAGAGCATTCCCCCGAGATGGGCGAAATGGGCTACGGTGTCGACGGCAGCGAAGCCTTCGAAGAGTTCAATGGCAATGAAGATGATGACGAAGTACTTTGCCTTGATAGGGAACGGGATGGGGAACACGAACATCCGTTCGTCAGGGAATGTCATTCCGAAGGCGAAGAGGATGCCGTAGATTGCTCCGCTGGCTCCTACGGTGAAGTCGTAGGGGCTGATGAGGCCTATGAACTGGCATGCTTCCTGGGTGACGGCAGCGCCGATTCCGCAGATGAAATAATATATGAGAAACCGCCGAGGGCCCCATGCGGTCTCAAGGAACCGTCCGAACATCCAGAGTGCAAACATATTGAAGGCAATGTGCCAGAAACCTCCGTGCATGAACATGTAGGTGACGGGCTGGAACCAGTGGAAATAGGGTGACTGGAAATAGGACAGTGCAAGCAGGGGAGTGAGGTGGAACACCTGGTCAATCAGATACACTATCACATTTGCTATCAGGAGTATGTTTACTATGGATGTCTTGCGAGGCATGATTGGTTTAGTTATCAGTTAACAGTTAACAGTTAACAATGAATTATAGTTAACAATGAATTATAAGTTAACAATTCTCAGGCTAATGGCTAATGGCCAACTCTACTGGACAGTGGTCGGAACCGAATATATCGCTGTGGATGGATGCTGACTCTATCTGCTGCTGCAGACGGTTGGAGCAGAGGAAATAGTCGATACGCCAGCCTGCGTTGTTCTCGCGGGCATGGAAACGGTATGACCACCAGGAGTATCTGTCTTTCTCGTCGGGATGGAGGAAACGGAAGGTGTCGGTGAATCCTGCATCGAGGAGGAGTGTGAATTTCTCCCTCTCCTGGTCGGTGAATCCTGGGTTGTGGTGGTTGGATGATGGATTCTTGATGTCTATCTCGTTGTGTGCCACGTTCATGTCGCCACAGACAATGACGGGTTTCACGGCATCGAGCCGGACGAGATAGGCACGGAAGGTGTCGTCCCATACCATTCTGTAGTCAAGACGGCGAAGTCCGTCCTGGGAATTGGGGGTGTAGACGGTGACGAGGTAGAAGTCTTTCATCTCGAGGGTGATGACACGGCCTTCGTTGTCGCCTTCCATCCCGGGCAGGCCGTAGGTCACATTGAGTGGCTGATGGCGGGTGAAGATGGCTGTACCGCTGTAGCCCTTCTTCTCTGCGTAGTTCCAGAAGGACTGATAGCCGAGAAAGGCAAGGTCGAGCTGACCTGCCTGCATCTTCGTCTCCTGCAGGCAGAAGAAGTCGGCATCAAGCTGGGTAAAGGCTTCGTCGAAGCCTTTACCACAACATGCCCGTATGCCGTTTACATTCCAGGAAATGAATTTCATATCACTTTACGTATGCTGCCCAGTCGGTCTTGTGCATGTCGCCTTCGCGGAGGAAGGTGTCGTGCATGGCGAGTGCTGCTGAGAGTTTGTGGCAGCTCTGACCCTTGTCGGCAATCTTGAGGTAATCCCAGAGCATCTGACGGTAGTCGGGATGTGCACAGTTCTCGATGATGGCCTTTGCACGCTCGATTGGGCTCTTGCCACGAAGGTCGGCAACACCCTGTTCCGTGACGATGATGTTGACATCGTGCTCTGTATGGTCGATATGTGAGCAGAACGGTACGATTGAGGAAATCATGCCACCCTTTGCTACTGAAGGACAGGTGAAGATGGACAGGAATGCGTTGCGTTCGAAGTCGCCTGAACCACCGATGCCGTTCATCATCTTTGTGCCGCAGATCTGAGTTGAGTTAGCATGTCCGTAGAGGTCGACTTCGATGGCTGTGTTAATGGCGATAAGTCCGAGACGACGGATTACTTCTGCGTTGTTGGATATCTCTGACTGACGGAGAACCAGCCTGTCCTTGAAGAAGTCGATATTGTCGTAGATGCTCAGGAGCTTGTCGTTTGTGACAGTGAGTGAACAGGTTGATGCACACTTCACCTTCTCCTGGAACATAAGGTCGACGATTGCGTTCTGGAGCACTTCCGTGTAGATTTCCATCTTTGGCATCTCCGGATTGCTTCCGAGTGCGAAGAGGATTGCATTGGCTGTCGTGCCTACTCCACTCTGGAACGGAAGGAATGTAGGAGGGATGATGCCGCGCTTCTTCTCGTTCATGAGGAATTCTGCCACGTTCTCACCAATCTTGTCGGTGATAGGGTCTGCATCCTTGAAGGAACGGGCTTCATCAGGAATGTTGCACTCTACGACTCCGATGATCTTCTTAGGGTCGATCTGGAGATATGGAGTACCGATCCTGTCGGTGACCTTCTCGATTGGAATTGGCTTGCGGTAAGGAGGGTCCAATGGCTCGTAGACATCGTGAATTCCCTTTGAGTTAGGGGAATGGAATGCGTTGAGCTCAAGGATGACACCTTTCTTTGCCAGACGTGCAATGGTTGGAGAGATACCTCCTGCTGCCGTGAGATAGACCTTGCCGTCATCTTCGATTGCACAGACTTCGATGATTGCATAGTCTACATCACCGAGGAAACCGTAACGAAGATCCTGAGCCATCATACCGAGGTGAATGTCGTTGTAGGCAATCTCACCTGCATTAACATGCTTGCGGAAATCAGGGTTAGTGGTGTAAGGGGCACGATACTTGATGGCATGCTCGTTGGAGAGCACTCCGTCAGTTGACTGTCCGGTACTTGCACCTGTAAAGATACCTACCTTGAATTCACGACCAGCTTCATGCTCTGCATGAGCTTTCTTTGCCAATTCAGCAGTAACGGCCTTTGCCGTACCTGCTGGAGTGAAACCACTGAGACCGATATTGTCTCCGTTGTTGATCATTGCTGCAGCTTCTGCAGCCGTAATTCTTGTAAAAGACATAGTTTTATTTATGATTTAACCTATAACCTTTATTGCCATTAGCCATTGGCCATTAGCCGTTGGCCTTTCTTTAATCACTAATCGCGCATCACTCTGGCTCTGCCAGTAGCATTATATTCCAAAATGCAAAGTTAGTAAATCCGTTTGAATTGACCAAATTTTTAATTTTTCAGCCAATGTATTTGAATGTTCCCGAACAATCTTCTTGTGGTTTATCTCAGAATATATAATTCTCCTCGTCGAGGGTCGGGTCGTATTCCTCTTCTGGCTGGAGTTCCTCGTCTGGTATGTCTTCGATGTCAGGTATGTCTGTAGGCTCGTCGAGGAGTTCCTCGTCAATCTGCAACTGTCCGATTCGGTCAAAGTTCTGTTCATAGAAGTCGAAATAGTCAGAGAAGCTGAGTCCGTGCATGAGTTTCTTGAGGTTGTCCTCTGAAATGATGAACAGGCGGAGTCCTTCAAGTACTCTTGGCATTCGCTCGTCGTTCATCAGCTTGTTGAAATAGATATAGGCTTCATCGTAGCTGGTGAACCCTGTGACCTGGAACATGTCGATTCCGTCACCCTTCACGAAGTTCATGTCGAAATTGCGGACGGCGAAGTTCGAGAAGTTGTAGTTGGCCACTTCAAAGAGGAGTGCGTTCTCGTTTATGCTGTCGCGTTCATAGGCTACGACGAACACAAACGGAATGGCCTTTTCCTTGGTGAAGGTAGTATCGAGAGCCACACTGTCGGCATCGTCAGCAAGTATGCCACTCCTACGGTCCCAGAGTGAGCCATGGTCCATCTTGCCACTTGCCAGCAGACGACCTTCCTGAAGGCCTTTCACGTATAATCCGGCAAGTTCGCTGACGGTACTTCTTGGATATTTCTCCACAATCTCCTTCATTCCGGCAAGGAACTGGTCGCGTTCGCCGAGGTTGAGCTTGCTCATGACGTTCAGGAACATGAATCGTGGACGGTTCTCGCCGTCGGGATATTCCTGTGCGATATAATCTGCGTTGACTACCACAGAATCATACTGATCTGCAAGGTAGTATTCATAGGTCTGCTGATAAATGGAGTCTTCTATCTGCCTGCCAAACCGTCCCTTGTACTCGAAATAAGGGTCAGAGATAAGGATGGTATGAGGATTCTCAGGGTACTCCTCCTGCATCTTCGACTTGTAGATGGCAGCGGAATCCACCTCTCCTATGCGTGAATATAGCTGGAAGAGGTTGTAGTACAGCTCCCCGTCGTGCTGATAGTCTGGGAACTGGGTGAGAACTCTCTTGAATGTCCTTTCAGCCAGCGGGAAGTTCTCCATACGGTCCTTGTAGATTATGGCGGAGTTGAACAATCCACTTACCAGGGCTGTGTTCGAGGCTTCCATCTGTTCATCCGTGAGTGGTATGTCCTTGAGATAGTATTCAGGACGGTGAGGGTCCTGACGGTATTCCTCAAGTTTCTCAAGGCGCTTGCGTTCAGCCTCAGAGAGGACGGTGTCAACCTGTGCAGTATCAACGGCTACCGAATCGATGGCAACGGGATTGCCGAGGCTGTCAACCAGTGCTGGGGAGATACTGTCTGCCGCAATTGTATCGGCCGTCTCTTCATCATTTGCAAGTACGGTCACATTCTTACGTCTCCAGTCGTCAGCCAGTTCACGTACACCCCACTTTTTCTGGAACTCAGCCTGGCCGGATGATACAGCCGTAGGATTATAGAAGTACCATGTAGCCGTGACCTGATTGTTCATACGACTATTTGGACCGGCGTTCTGTCTGGCCATATTCTGCTGACGGTTTGATGCCGTCTGTGCTGCGGCTTCCCTGGCTGCCTCTTCCTTCTCCTGCTTCTTCACGTCCTCTATGATGCGCTTGATAACGGCCATACGTTCCGTGGAGTCCATACGAGCCAGTTCCTGCAAACTGTCCTGCAGCTCGACAGCCCAGGCATGAGGGTAGAGCTCGTCGAGAATCTTGGAACGCTCATCTATCTCCTTGTAGTTTTCGTGTTCCTTGTCGAATAGTCCTAACGCTCCGGAGTAGCAGTCTTTTGCCTCGGCGAATTTCTCCTTGTCCCAGTAAAGCTGACCCAGCCTGAGCCATACGACACCCTTCTCAGGACCACTTCTGGTGCTCTTCCTGATACCTGTCTTGTAATAGTCAATGGCTTTCGTGGAATCACCCTGAGCAAGGAAGATATTTCCAATGGCATAGTACACCCGGTCGAGATAGTCGCGATTCTTCGAGCTTTTTGCCATTCTGCGCAATTTGCTGATCATCTTCTTGGCGTTGCCTTTAGAGAGCACCTCTGTCTGCTGAATACGGGCATTGAATGCAAGTTCGTAAGGAGGATTCTTTGGGATGACCTTTCCGAAGGACTTGTATGCCAGTTCTTCCTGTCCCGTCTGCTGATAGAGTTGTCCGAGGAGATAGTAGAGACGCGCCTTTTCGTAACTGCCCTTCTGCTTCTTGATGACTTGCTGGACATACGGAATGGCTTCTGCATATTTTTTCTGGCGAATATTACAGTCTGCCAGGACCTGAGCCTTCATGTAATTCAGTTTCGTAGGGAAACTGTCCCTTTCTGCACGTGCGATAAGGTCTTCTGCCTGGAAATGCCAGTCTTGTTCTGCATAGCACAATGCCTCGAGCACTCTTGCCTTTGCCACGATGTTGGGCTTGGAGAAATAAAGTCGCTGCATGTAGGCAAAAGTAGATGCGGCTTCAAGATATTCGCCCTGACGCAACTGTGACTCACCCATCATGAACCAGGCCTTATAGAGGAATGGGTTATATTCTCTCTGGCTAAGCCACAGTTTATCCTTCTGTGTCTTCGGCTTGTTGCTGTTCCACTGAGGGCGTTTGGTTATGGAATGCTGCTTGATGGCTTTCTTGCTCTTCTCGATAGCACGGGCATAGTTCGCCTTGCCGGCAGAGAGTGTCGACTTGTTTCCAATGGTGAGAAGTGGCAGCACCTCCAGATGATTGTCCTTGTTGGCTTTCAACTGGGCCGCGTTACCTTCAAGAAAGGCCACCTTACCATTGTAATAGGTGTTGTAGTCGGCCTTGATGGCATGAACCCTTCGGGTGATAGGTGTGTTTTTCTCGGTTGAGCATGAGATGACAGACAACAAGGAAATGCACATCGTACAAAGTACAATGCACATAATGGAATGCTTTCGAGGCGTTCCACATCCTTTCAATGAAGGTTTATTCCCTGTCATCTTATTCTCGTATCTGTATTGAATAACGAGAATTCCACCTTATTATTGTATAAGGGGTACTATTATTTATTAACTTAACTTTAGCATATGCATAAATATTTGATTTATAACATTAATCAGACATT
>CALELI010000128.1 GCA_937902455.1 uncultured Prevotellaceae bacterium
TGGGCGCATGAGATTTGCGCGGCTCTGGCACTAGTACGAGAGGACCGTGCCGGACTGACCTCTGGTCTGCCAGCTGTGCCGCCAGGTGCACCGCTGGGTATCTAAGTCGGGATCGGATAAGCGCTGAAGGCATCTAAGCGCGAAGCCGGCCGCAAGATTAGATCTCACAGGGTCGTCAAAGACGATGACGTTGATAGGAGGCAGGTGTAGAGGCAGCAATGTCAAAGCCGAGCCTTACTAATTGCCCGTCAGCTTTGCAACACGAAGCACGAACCTCTGGCTTTGCCCTTGATCGGGTCTTCTTTTCCTTCCAAGTGTGTCAATCCCATAACGGACGCGAGTCCGGCAGACATAACTGGGTGGCTATAGCCTCGGTGTTCCACCTCTTCCCATCCCGAACAGAGAAGTTAAGCCCGAGCGCGCCGATGGTACTGCACTACAACGTGGGAGAGTAGGTCGCCGCCTTTTTTTCTAGCGCAGGGCCCTTCAGGAGCAATCCCGGAGGGCCCTGCTGTTTTTGTGTGCCACGGAGTGAGGGACAAACACAATATTTTACGGTTCCATACGTTATATCAATATATGAAAATGTTTGACAGGATAAGGAAGATCAAGATATGGTTGATTGTAATCGCTATCGTGATTGCAATCGGTTCCCTGCTTTCCTCCAATTATCTTATCAATGACCTCAAGCATGAGGAGGCCAATAACATGGATGTGTGGGCCGAAGCCATGAAATCACTTAACAATGCTGACGAGACTACCGACCTCAACCTTGTGCTGAAGGTGATGGACGGTAACAAATACATACCTATCATTGTGCTCGACAAGGAAGGAACAGTTCAGACTTCGAGAAACCTTGACAGGGACTTCGGCGAGGACTATGATTCCATTCCGGAAATACAGAGTATGGCAACTTCAATGAGAAGCAAGGGTCATTCAATCAGGATTTACAATGACGGTTCCCTTGATGACTATGTCGAGATTTGCTATGATGATTCCTTGATGCTCAGACGACTTACCGTGTTTCCGTATGTGCAGTTGTTAGTAGTTCTAATATTTGTTCTTATAGCGCTGTTCGCCCTATTCTCCTCTATGAAGGCTGAACAGAACAAGGTATGGGTTGGTCTTTCCAAGGAAACAGCCCATCAGCTTGGTACTCCGATTTCCTCTCTGATGGCCTGGGTTGAGATGCTGAAAGACAGTTATCCCGGTGACGAGATGCTGCCTGAGATGGAAAAAGACGTGAAGCGACTTGAACGTATAGCGGAGAGATTCTCCAAGATAGGCTCTATACCAGAACCGAAGGATACCGATATATGTGAGGTGATTGACAGGGTAGTCAGTTACATGAATAAGCGAATATCTAATAAGGTGGTGATCACTGCACATATTGAGAAGGCTCCTGTACTGGTGAAGATGGTCCCATCACTATTTGAATGGGTGCTGGAAAACCTTTGCAAGAACGCTGTGGATGCCATGAACGGAAGTGGAAAGATTGACATCTATCTGCAGGAACATTCACAGATTGTGACACTTGAAGTGGTGGACACAGGAAAGGGAATGACAAAGTCCAGTTTCAAGGATGTCTTCAAACCTGGATATACTACTAAGAAACGTGGCTGGGGGCTCGGACTGTCATTGGCAAAGAGAATCGTGGAGGAATACCACAAGGGAAAGATTTTCGTCAAGTGTTCCGAGATTGGAAAAGGTACCACTTTCAGAATAGAAATGCCAAAATAATATCTATGCTGAGATGATGTAATTTCCGAGTTGCCAAAAGTGCTGATAATAATCAAATATGTTTTTGCAAATCAATTATATGTAAAGTGTTTTAAGAATGAAATAGTGTTGCATTATCTATACCGAAAAGCATAAACTAATAAGAAAAATTAGTTACATGATATAAAAAAACATATTGTAATTGCATTATTTCGGAAATTTTTCTTAACTTTGCAGTCGCAAAAGAATTGTAAGACAATCATAACTATTAAAATAAAGTAAAAATGGCACATCCTAAACGAAGACAATCAAAGACCAGAACCCTCAAGAGAAGAACTCATGATGGTGCTGTGGCTCCTACATTGGCAGTATGTCCAAACTGTGGCGAATTCTATGTATATCATACGGTTTGTCCAGCTTGTGGATATTACAGAGGCAAGGTTGCAATCAAGAAAGACGCAGCAATCTAATAGCTTTCAGGTAGGAGTAGGGTCGTTTGCCCTACAGAACATAAGCCATAGGTTCAAAATGCCCGTGGCTTTTTTGTTAAAGGGGTGTTCTATTAATTCCCCGCAAAAATAAATAATTAACGAACTATGGGTGCTATTGCTATTTTGATGTTTTTGGCTTTTTCTTTGCATCTTGCTGTCCTTCATTCAGTCACGATGCCCGCATCGCTCCTTCACTCAGAACAGCAACCTGCTAAAGAAAAATCTCAAAATCACCTAAAATGTAATTAATAGAACACCCCTAAAGAAATAATATGCATAAATCAGGTTTCGTAAATATCGTAGGCAATCCGAATGTGGGAAAGTCGACTCTGATGAATATTTTTGTCGGAGAGAGAATATCTATCGCTACTTTCAAGGCGCAGACAACACGTCATAGAATCATGGGAATCATCAATGATGATGATGTGCAGATTGTGTTCAGTGACACTCCTGGAGTCCTGAAACCAAACTATAAGTTGCAGGAATCAATGCTTGCCTTTTCAGAGAGCGCACTGGAAGATGCTGACGTACTTCTCTACGTGACAGATCCGATAGAGAAGATTGACAAGAACGGTGATTTCCTCCACAAGGTCACGAAGATGAAGATTCCGATATTGGTGCTCATCAACAAGATTGACCTGACGGACGAACCGCATCTGATAGAACTCGTGGAAGAGTGGAAGACCATCCTTCCAAATGCAGAAATCTATCCTGTTTCAGCCACAAGGGCGAAATTTACAGTGGAACCTGTAATAAAGAGAATCAAGGAACTCATTCCGGAGAATCCTCCATATTTCGATAAGGACCAGCTGACGGACAAGCCGGCACGTTTTTTCGTGAGCGAGATAATCCGTGAGAAGATACTTCTCTTCTACGACAAGGAGATTCCTTATTCCGTAGAGGTCGGTGTGGAGTCTTTTAAGGAAGACGAAGGACTGATAAGAATCAGTGCCGTAATCTATGTGGAGAGAGATACTCAGAAAGGTATCATCATTGGTCATCAGGGTAAGGCCCTGAAAAAGGTGGCAACAGAAGCAAGGAAATCACTCGAGAAGTTCTTTGACAAGAAAATCTTCCTTGAGACATTCGTGAAAGTCGATAAAGACTGGAGAAACTCAGACAGGGAATTAAACATTTTCGGATACAATGGGTAATTTAGTAGCAATAGTCGGTAGGCCAAATGTTGGAAAGTCTACCTTGTTCAACAGACTCACCCAGACTCGTCATGCCATAGTCAGTGAAGAGGCTGGTACGACCCGTGACCGTCAGTACGGTAAGTGCGAATGGGGCAACAAGGAGTTTTCAATAGTCGACACAGGTGGCTGGGTTGTGAACTCGGACGATATCTTTGAAGGTGAGATACGTAAGCAGGTACTTATTGCAATAGAGGAATGTGAAGTCATACTCTTCATGGTTGATGTGAAGACTGGTGTCACAGACCTTGACCTTCAGGTTGCCAATATCCTCAGAGGTGCAAAGGTCCCTACTATACTCTGCTGCAACAAAACCGACAGCAACGAACTTCGCTATGACAGCGTGGAGTTCTACTCGCTCGGGTTGGGAGATCCAATCTGTATCAGTGCTGCCACGGGTAGCGGTACTGGTGAACTTCTTGACGAAATCGTGAGTAAGTTCACGAAGGAGATGTCAGAAGTGATAGAGGAAGACATCCCGAGAATTGCCATTGTAGGCCGTCCGAATGTGGGAAAGTCATCAATCGTGAATGCATTCCTGAACGACGACAGAAATGTGGTGACAGACATCGCAGGCACTACTCGTGACTCCATATACACTAAGTATGACAAGTTCGGATTCAATTTCTATCTTGTCGATACTGCCGGCATCAGAAAGAAGAACAAGGTGAACGAGGACTTGGAGTACTATTCCGTGATGAGGTCTATCCGTGCAATAGAAAACTCAGATGTCTGTGTGCTGATGATAGATGCCACGCGAGGTATCGAAAGCCAGGACCTGAACATATTTCAGATTATCCAGAAAAATCAGAAGGGACTGGTGGTGGTCGTTAATAAATGGGACCTTGTAGAAGACAAAAGCCAGGAGGCCATACAATATATGACAGACACGATTCATAGTCGTCTGGCTCCGTTCGTAGATTTCCAGATAATCTTCGCATCGGCACTGACCAAGCAGAGGATATTCAGGGTTATCGAAGAAGTCCATAAGGTATACAGCAACCGTACAAACAGAATTTCCACAGCGAAATTCAATGACGTGATGCTTCCTATAATCGATGCTACTCCTCCACCATCATGGAAAGGCAAGTACATAAAGATTAAGTATTGCATGCAGTTGCCGGCAACTTATGTGCCTTCGTTCGTGTTCTATGCAAATCTTCCTCAGTATGTGAAAGAACCATACAAGCGTTTCCTTGAAAATCAGATCAGGCAGCACTGGGACTTCTGCGGTACTCCGATAAATGTATATATAAGACAGAAGTGATGAGGACTCTCGCCATATTAATACTAGGGCTGGCTGTCGTGATGTCAGTCTGCTCATGCGGAAACAGTGAAGAAGCAGAATTGAAACTGACTTTGAAGACTGCTCTTGAGGCCTATTTCACGGGCGACATAGAGACATACGAACAATATGTCAACTATGGAACCGAAATGGATTCTATTCATAATATCATTCTCAAGAAGGCGTATGAACAACGGTTTGACCAACTGAAAGGTGGATCCGTGAGGGCTGTCAGGGTGGAACCTACTACTGTGGCGTATGAGAACGACTCTGTGGCGTACGTATATTACAATATCGTGTTGAGCGACTCAAGCAGAGAAACTTGTTCGCAAAAGATGAACCGGATATGTGATGAATGGATACTTACTGTGAGGAATTAGCCCCACTCTCTTCAGCAGCTTCACGCTGCTTTTTTTGTTCTATAAGCTGGAAGTCCTTTGGACGCAGAACGAAATTGCTACCGAGATACTTGTCTTTGACAATGCTGTTGCAAGCCAGCTCCTCTGGAGAGCCCTTGAACAGAATGCGCCCTTCGAAGAGGAGGTAGGCACGGTCGGTAATACATAATGTCTCAGTCACGTTGTGGTCTGTGATGAGAATGCCGATATTTCTGTCTTTCAGTTTCCAGACGATATACTGAATGTCCTCCACTGCAATAGGATCGACTCCAGCAAATGGTTCATCGAGCATTATGAACTTAGGATCGATGGCCAGACATCGTGCAATTTCACAACGACGTCTCTCACCTCCGGAAAGTTGGTTGCCTTTATTCTTGCGAACCTTCTGGAGACGGAATTCGTCAAGCAGGCTTTCAAGTTTTTCCCTCTGGTATTCAACTGAGCGCCCAGTCATTTCCAGGACAGTACGGATATTGTCTTCCACGCTCATAGTGCGGAATACAGATGCCTCCTGGGCGAGATAGCCTACGCCGGCACGAGCACGCTTGGCAACAGGGAACTTGGTAATCTCAAGATCGTTGAGAAATACTTTTCCTCCATTTGGAACGACCAGACCGGTAGTCATGTAGAAACTTGTCGTTTTTCCTGCTCCATTTGGTCCAAGCAGACCTACAATCTCTCCCTGACGCACATGAATGGATACGTCGTTCACGACAGTTCTCTTGCCGTAAGTCTTCACGAGGTTACGAGTGTAGAGGGTCATTCTGCCATCAGAATACTCTGGAATCTCGCTGTCTCCAGCGTTTGTTGATGCGCTCTTAAATAGTTCTTCGTCCATAATCAACGCAAAGGTAATAAAAAATCCTAAAACTAAATCGTAATTCCCAATTATTTTGTAATTTTGCAGTTCAAAACATTATGCTTACAGTAAGAAAGGTACTAACAGAGACAGGACGCTATGTTCAACTGATGGGACGTGTGATGACTCGCCCTGATAGAATGCGTATGTTCATGAAGCAGTATGTCAACGAGATGTTCCAGCTGGGATATAACTCTATAGGCATTGTTCTCATCATATCGTTCTTCATCGGAATGGTGATATGTCTGCAGATAAAACTGAACATTCAGAGTCCGTGGATGCCACGAATGGTCGTGGGCTATACCTCCCGTGAAATCATTCTCTTGGAATATTCGTCCTCTATTATCTGTCTGATACTGGCGGGAAAAGTTGGCTCTAATATTGCGTCGGAACTTGGAACGATGCGAATAACCCAGCAGATTGATGCACTTGAAATAATGGGAGTAAACTCGGCCAACTATCTAATCCTCCCGAAGATAGCAGGACTGATGACCATAATGCCAATACTCGTCACGTTCAGCGTAACGTCGGGAATCATAGGGTCATATGCCACAACCTTGACAGGTATCACGAATGTTCCTGAACTGACAGAGGGATTCAGGTATAGTTTCAATCAGTGGTTCTTCTGGTGCGGAATGATTAAGGCCGTAGTCTACGCATTCATCATAACGAGTATATCTGCTTACAAGGGATACACGGTACAGGGTGGCTCTGTGGAGGTCGGAGTGTCAAGTACCGATGCCGTGGTGGTAAGTAGTATAATGATTCTTTTTGCTGACATCTTCTTAACCAATATGCTCACATGATAAAGGTTGAACATCTACATAAGTCATTTGATGACAGAGAAGTCCTGCACGACATCAATGCCTTCTTTGATAATGGTAAGGTCAATCTTATCATTGGTCAGAGTGGTAGTGGTAAGACTGTGTTCATGAATAATATTGTAGGACTACTCACTCCCGACAAAGGCAGCATACTCTATGACGGTAGAGACTTCCTGAAGATATCCAAGAGGGAACAGCGACACATGCGCCGCGAGATGGGAATGATATTCCAGAGTTCTGCCCTGTTCGACAGTATGTCTGTGCTCGACAATGTGATGTTTCCTCTCAATATGTTCTCCAGCAAAACTTACTCCGACCGTATAAAACGTGCGGAGGATTGTCTGGCCCGAGTGGATCTGGCCGGTACGGGTGGTAAGTTCCCGAAGGAACTCAGTGGAGGCATGCAGAAACGAGTCGCGATTGCGAGAGCTATTGCTCTTGAACCAAAATACCTCTTCTGTGACGAACCGAACTCCGGACTTGATCCGAAGACCTCGCTTGTCATCGACGACTTGATTCAAGGCATTACCCACGAAGACAACATCACCACTATCGTCAACACCCACGACATGAATTCCGTAATGGGCATAGGTGAGAACATCATATTTATCTGTAAAGGTCGTGCCGAATGGCAAGGCACTAACAAGGAAATCATGGACGCCGAAAACAAGAAACTCGAAGACTTTATCTTCGCCTCCGACATTCTCCGCCAAGTCAAGATGGCGCACGACAACGAGAGGCATTGATGGCAATGATGATTCAAAACTATAATAAGTATTAATTTATGAAGCGTTTTATTATTGCAACTTTGGTTGCGTTGCTCAGCGTGACGAATGTCTGGGCACAGAAGATTGTTGTATGGAACTCTCCTGCTACGGAAAGTGGAATTTATGGTGACGGATATTTCAATAATGCTATTGATGTGACGAAGGTAGAGTTGTCGAAGGCCGAGACAAAGGTCTTTCTCCATATTTCCTTGCGCTCAGATTATGATGATTTTAAGTTCCGATTTGCAAAAGACACCTATCTGGAGGCAGACGGAGAGAAATATCCGATTGTTTCTGCCGAAGGAATGCCACTTGGGGAATTCGTCCAGACGGGAAAAGACGGAAAACTGGATGTTGTGTTCCATTTCAAACCACTTCCAATGAAGACAAAGAAGTTCGACCTTAAGGAAGGAGAGTTTGATGGTGCGTATAAAATCTTGGGAATAACACCTGTTGAGGAACGCTACGCACAGCTTTTCCCTTCATATTGGAGAGATGAGAATGGTGATTGGAAAATTGCTTTCCTGGATGATTGTGTGATTTATGAGAATAGGTTCTGGGATTATAAAGACAAACTAACAGGAAAAGAACTTTCTTTCACTATCTGTAATGAGGGCAAGGAACTTGTTGTAAGTGTTGGTAAGAACAAGAAAGGCAAGCGAGTCATCAAGATTGGAGATAAGGCACAGACTTACTCTATGATTACAGGCCGTTTCATACCCGATTATCCTGTGAAAGACACTCGCACAGACTTTGTCGACACAGACTACAAGACTGATTCTGTGACTGTCATTGGCTGGTTAAAAGATATGCCGGCACCATTTGACCAACAGAAAACTATTGAGTTTGGTTCTGAAGATTTCTTTTTTGACAAAGAAAACGATTATCTTGCACAACTGGATGACAAAGGACGATTCACAATCAAGTTCCCTCTTGTCAATACTTCGGAATTCTTTGTTGACTGGAGCCGCTGTTTCATCCGCACCGTGTTTGAGCCAGGCAAGACTTACTTCATGTTGTACGACTTCAAGGAAGGCCGTCGGTTCTTTATGGGCGATGATGTCCGTCTTCAGAACGAACTGTTCAGATATCCTCTCGGCTGGGAAGGAGTGAGGAGAATGGAGAGAGATGAAGATGCTGATAAGTTTTTGGCAAAAGTCGACAGTACCTTAACTGTTCAGTATGAGGAAATTGACAATCTTTGTGCCGAACATCCTACTCTCTCAACCCGTTTCAGCAAGATGTGGAAAGGAAATGTGATGGCTCAGCAGGCAAGAGAGGTGAGTCAGTCGAGATACAGTCTTCCTGATTTCCAACTTACGAAAAATATGGCTGATTACTGTTACGATAATTTCTGGAAGAAAAGGGAAACTCCTTATCCGCTTCACCGAGATATAAGAGGTTTCTTGAGGGATTTCGTTGATGATGCGTCTGACAAGCATAGTTCAAATGTTCGCATGTTCAGTTGGGCTGACCACATTGAAGAGATATCAGATAAGGAAGACGAACGGGCTCTTATTAGAAAATGGGCAAAATGGCAGAAAGATGTCAGTGCAAAAATCAACGCCGAACCTGATGCAGAGAAGAAGAAGCAGATGGTCGACTCTGAAAACAAAGCCAACGAGAAGATGATAAAAGAAGTTGAGGCAATTCTAATGTCACCAAAGGTACAGAGTCTGGCGAGAGATTTCCTCTTCAATGCACAAGTGAATACCTTGGTGAATGCGCTCGACTCGCTTGGTGCTGAACAATTGATAAAAGATGTGTTTGTAGCAGAGAAATTCTTCAATCAGATTGACTACGACAGAAAGTCGATTTCTCAGGCAAAGATTGACAAGATGAAGAGCATTGTGAAGAATTCTGATGTCATTGAAAGGGTGGTGAAGACAAATGATACTTATCTTGCTTTGGAGAATCAGGAACTTGACAAATCCGTACTCAAATCAAATGATGAATTCAAGGGTATAAGCGAAGGACAGGCTCTACTTGAAAAAATCATCGAGCCATACAAGGGAAAAGTGATTCTGATGGACATCTGGGGTACTTGGTGCGGCCCTTGCAAGGAGGCTCTGTCGCACTCTCAAGAAGAATACGAAAGGCTGAAACCATACGATCTCGTGTATATCTATCTTGCAAACCGCAGTCCGCAGGATTCATGGGAAAATATTATAAAGCAATACAATGTTACGGGTGAGAATGTAGTTCACTTCAATCTGCCGCAAGAACAGCAGACAGCAATCGAGAATTACCTTCAGGTAAGCGCATTCCCAACCTACGTCCTTTTCAACAAGTACGGCAATCAATTGGAGGTGAATGCCGATCCGCGCGACCTCAACGCATTGGAAGGTCTCCTGAAGAAACTGACGGGGAAATAAAATTTTGTCATCATCAAAAAAAGTTGTAACTTTGCAGTTTGGAAACAAAATCAACAAAATATAATAGGAAATGAACATTACATTACAGAACATTGACAAGGTCAATGCAGAGATGACAGTAGTGATTGAGCCTACTGATTATCAGGACAAAGTGAAGAAGGCAATCAAGGAATATTGTAAGAAAGTCCACATGCCGGGATTCCGTCCGGGAATGGTCCCTCAGGCACTCATCAAGAAACAGTATGGAGTGAGCATCCTCGCAGAAGAAGTAAACAAGATTCTTCAGGAAAACCTCTTCAAGTATATTCAGGACAACAAGGTCAACATGCTCGGCGAACCGCTCTCTTCAGAAGAGAACGAAAAACTCGAACTCGTAGAAGGCAATACCTTTACATTCAAGTTCGACATCGCACTCGCACCGGAAATCGACATCAAGCTCACAAAGCACAATAAGCTCGACTACTACACAGTCAAGGTCGATGAAGATCTCATCAGCAAGCAGGTAGACATGTATCGTCAGAGAGGTGGCAAGTATGAGCAGGTTGAAGACTATCAGCTTGGCGATATGGTAAAGGGTACATTCACTCAGCTTGATGAGGCAGGCAATGCTGTAGAAGGTGGTCTCGTGACAGCAGATGCAGTGATGCTTCCTGGATATATGAAGGACGATGATCAGAAGAAACTTTTCGACGGTGCAAAGAAAGGTTCAGTTATCCGTTGCAACCCATCTGTTGCTTATAAGGACAGTGAGACAGAACTCACTTCCCTCCTCAAGGTAAAGAAGGAAGAACTTGCAAACTACAAGTGTGATTTCAACTACGAGATCACAGAGATTACCCGTTATGTACTTGGCCCTGTAAACGAAGAACTCTTCGAAAACACATATCCTGGTCAGGGAATCAAGACAGAGGATGAATTCAAAGCTCGCATAGCAGATGACTTGAAGGCTCAGTACCAGAAGGATAGTGACTTCAAGTTCCTGATGGGCGCTCGCAAGTACATCACAGAGAAGGTCGGCAAACTCGAATATCCAGAAGAGAAGCTCCGCAAGATCATGCTCAGCAATGCAAAGGGTGACGAGAAGAAGGTTGAGGAAAACTTCGACAAGAGTCTCGAGGAACTTACCTGGCACCTTATTAAGGAAAAGCTCGTTGAACAATACGAAATCAAGATTGACGACAACGACGTGAAGGAAATGGCAAAGGATGTGACACGTATGCAGTTTGCACAGTACGGTATGCTCAATGTTCCTGAGGACTATCTCGAAAGTTCAGTTGCTGAAATGCTGAAGAAACGTGAGACAGTCGACAATCTCATTGACCGCGCCATAGATATGAAGCTCGGCGCAAAACTCAAGGAGGTAGTTGCCCTCAATGCAAAGGAGGTATCAATCGACGAATTCAACAAGCTCTTCGATTAATACACGGAATTTCAGAATGAATCATAAGCGTGGCGGACGGCAATCTGCCACGCTTTTTTTTGTTCGCCCAGCATAGCCTTATAGGTTTTTTTTGTTTTTTTTTGTTAATATTGTTTGGAAGTAGAAAAAAAGTTACTATCTTTGTATTGAACAATGAACATTGAATAATGAAAAAGAATTAAGATATGATAGAAGACTTTAGAAATTTTGCGACTAAGCATGTTGGCTTGAACAGTATGGTGCTGGATGACGTAGTGAAGGCACAGAGTGGTTACCTCAATCCTTATATCCTTGAAGAGAGGCAGTTGAATGTGACTCAACTGGATGTATTTTCACGACTGATGATGGATAGAATCATCTTCTTGGGCACGGAAATTAATGACTACACAGCAAACGTGCTCCAGGCTCAGTTGCTGTATCTTGACTCTGTGGATAATTCAGACATCAGTATTTATCTGAATTCCCCAGGCGGAAGTGTGTATGCAGGACTTGGCATATACGATACGATGCAGTTCGTAAGCAGCAAAGTCCAGACCATCTGTACAGGTATGGCAGCTTCGATGGCTGCTGTATTGCTTGTTTCTGGCGAGGAAGGCATGCGCTGTGCTCTGCCTCACAGCCGAATCATGATCCACCAGCCAATGGGTGGTGCTCAGGGCCAGGCAAGTGACATTGAGATTACAGCAAAGGAAATTCAGAAACTGAAGAAGGAACTCTATACTATTATTTCTGAGCATTCTCATCAGCCATACGATAAGGTGTGGGCCGATAGTGACCGTGATTATTGGATGACTGCTGAAGAGGCAAAGGAATATGGAATGATTGATAAGATTTTCACAAGGAAGAATGGCGACAAGTAGAAAATGTTCTTTCTGCGGGAGAAGTGAGAGGGAAGTAAATCTCCTGATTTCAGGTCTGAACGGATTCATTTGTGATGAGTGCGCCCAGCAGGCTCATGAGGTCGTGATGCAGAACATGAAGCGCCATAATGCCTTCGACTTGCAGAATCTGCCTACACCAAAGGACATCAAGGAACATCTTGACAAGTATGTGATAGGTCAGGACGATGCCAAGATAGCAATGTCTGTGGCTGTATATAACCACTACAAACGGCTGAGGCATTTTAGCACGGCAAATGACGACGATGTGGAACTGGAGAAGTCGAACATTGTGATGGTTGGCCCTACAGGAACAGGCAAGACCTTGCTTGCAAGGACTATTGCAAAGTTGCTCGTGGTGCCATTCACGATTGTGGATGCTACGGTACTGACTGAAGCTGGATATGTGGGCGAGGACGTGGAAAGTATCATCTCCAGACTCTTGCAGGCTGCTGACTATAATGTGGAGCAGGCCGAAAGAGGAATTGTCTTCATTGACGAAATCGACAAGATTGCCCGTAAAGGTGACAATCCAAGCATCACTCGTGATGTAAGTGGCGAGGGCGTGCAGCAAGGCCTGCTGAAACTGCTCGAGGGAAGTAAGGTGAACGTACCTCCTTATGGTGGCAGGAAGCATCCTGAGCAGAAATTCATAGAGGTGGACACGAGAAACATCCTCTTCATCTGTGGTGGCGCATTCGACGGAATAGAAAAGCGCATTGCCCAGCGACTCAACACAAAGGTCGTGGGTTTCAGTGCTGCTGCAGAGGCTGCAAAGATTGACAAGAGTAATCTTATGCAGTATATCGCCCCTATGGACCTCCGTTCGTTCGGCCTTATCCCGGAAATCATTGGCCGACTACCAATCCTCACTTATCTCAAGCCCCTCGACCGTGAAGCACTGAGAAATATTCTCACTGAACCAAAGAACTCCATCATACGTCAGTATGTGAAGATGTTTGAACTTGACGACATCAAACTAACATTTGACAAGGAGGTTCTCGACTATGTAGTAGATAAGGCCGTAGAGTTCAAGCTCGGTGCGCGAGGACTACGTTCCATCGTAGAGCAAATCATGATGGAGAAGATGTTCGAAGCTCCATCAAAGAAGGTGAAGACCTTGAAGATTACTCTTGACTACGCAAAGACCCAGTTAGAAAAAGCAAACCTAACCGTACTGAAGGAGAGAAACGAATGAAAGGAAAATTTGATACATTGCAGGATGCCCTGAAGTATTACTTTGGATTCGATACTTTCAAGGGAGATCAGGAACAGATTATCAGGAATGTCCTCGACAAGAAAGATACTTTCGTACTGATGCCTACTGGTGGGGGAAAGTCCCTCTGTTATCAGCTCCCAGCTTTGCTTATGGAAGGAACAGCCATTATTATCTCGCCGCTCATTGCCCTGATGAAGAATCAAGTGGATGCAATCAAACACATCAGCGACACCGATAATGTGGCTCATTTTATAAATTCCTCACTGACGAAATCCAGTATAGATGAAGTAAAGGAGCATATCAAGAGTGGAAATACGAAACTTCTTTATGTGGCTCCAGAATCACTGACCAAGAAGGAAAATGTTGATTTCCTGAAGACTGTGAAGATTTCGTTCTATGCAGTAGACGAGGCTCACTGTATCTCGGAATGGGGACATGACTTTCGTCCGGAATATAGACGAATCCGTCCTATTATCAACGAAATAGCAAAGGCTCCAATCATTGCCCTTACGGCAACGGCTACCGATAAGGTCCGTACGGACATAAAGAGAACTCTCGGTATTGTGGAGGCAACAGAATTCAAGTCCTCATTCAACCGTCCTAACCTATGGTATGAAATCCGCCAGAAGACGAAGGACGTTGACAAAGACATAATAAAGTATATAAAGTCGAACCCTCACAGGAGTGGTATCATATACTGTCTTAGCCGTAAGAAGGTGGAAGAACTGGCAGAAGTACTTCGTGCCAATGACATCAAGGCTTCTGCATATCATGCAGGAATGGACTCAGATGTACGCAGTACTACTCAGGATGACTTCCTTATGGAGAGAATCGACGTGATTGTTGCCACCATTGCCTTTGGAATGGGCATCGACAAGCCCGATGTGAGGTTTGTAATTCATTATGACATTCCAAAGAGCCTTGAGGGATATTATCAGGAGACAGGTCGTGCTGGAAGGGATGGTGGTGAAGGCCGTTGTATTGCGTTCTATACCAGAAAGGATCTCCAGAAACTTGAGAAGTTCATGGAAGGTAAGCCTGTGGCAGAGCAGGATATAGGTCGCCAGCTCCTGAAGGAAACGGCAATTTATTGTGAATCGTCTGTATGCCGTCGTAAATTGCTCTTGCATTATTTCGGAGAAGAGTATCTGGAGGACAACTGTGGAAACTGTGATAACTGTCGTCACCCAAAGAATCAGGTGGAGGCAAAGGAACAACTCCAGTTGGCTTTGCAGATGATAATTGCCGTAAAGGAGAATTTCAAACTGGAATATGTAATTGACCTTCTCAGGGGTAATGAGACAGAGTCTGTCATTGCACACAAGCATCAGCAACTGAAACTGTTCGGAGCAGGTGCAGACGTGGAGGCTTCATTCTGGAATGCAGTCATCAACCAGGCGATGATTTCCGGCTATCTGTTGAAGGAAGTTGAAAATTATGGACTGTTGAAGGTAACGTCAAAGGGTAAGTCATTCATTAGAAAGCCTGTATCATTCAAGATTGTGGAGGATACAGAGTTTGACGATGTGGTGGTAGATGATAGTGGCACAAGTGCGCTTGATGAGACCCTGTTCAAGATGCTGGTGAAACTGAGAAAAGATATCTCTAAGAAACTTGACGTACCTCCTTATGTCATATTTCAGGACCCTTCTCTGGATGCAATGACAACCTACTACCCTCAGACTTACGAGGAACTCCAGACTATTCCAGGAGTAGGTGCAGGAAAGGCAAAGAGATATGGTGAACCATTCATCAAGCTCATCAAGTCGTATTGTGAAGAGAATGATATAGTACGTCCGACTGATATCCGTGTCAGGACAGTTGCGGACAAGATGCAAATGCGTAAGATTAGTATCATCCAGAGCATTGACCGCCAGGTAGACCTTGAGGATATTGCTCGTGCCCAGGGTATGGACTTTGACGAGATGCTTGACGCCCTGGAGGCTATAGTATATAGCGGAACGAAATTGAATATCGACTACTTCCTTGAGGATACAATTGATGAAGATCATGAGGACGAGATTTATGATTATTTTATGGATAGCGATACCGACGATCTTGATACTGCCCTTGATAATCTGAGTAGTGATATCACGGAAGAGGAAGTGCGACTTGTCCGTGTGAAGTTCCTTTCTGAAATGGCAAATTAAAAAAACAAAATAAAATGAAAAAGTTTGTTTATTGTTTATCTTTTGTCTGGACAATAGGACTCGTACCTTGTTCCATGTCCGGCAATGACCTGAGTGCTCAGACTTCAGATCCAGTATTGATGACTGTAAACGGGAAGGACATCACCCGTTCAGAGTTCGAATACAGTTTCAACAAGAATAACTCGGACGGAGTGATTGATAAGAAAGGACTGGAAGAGTATCTTCCTCTCTTTGAAGCATTCAAACTTAAGGTGGCTGCAGCAGAAGAAGCAAAGATTGATACAGTCACCAGCATCAAGCGAGATCTTGAAAGTTACAAGAGACAGATTGTATATCCAACTGTCATTGATTCCGGTTTTATCGAGCGTACGGCCCGAGAGACATACAAGAACACGGCAGACCGCTATGCGGGAGAGGATATTCTTACAGCCAGTCATATTCTTGTCATGATGCGTCAGGATGCTACAGCAGAACAGCAGGCAGCAGCAAAAGTGAAGATTGACTCAATCTATAATGTCCTCAAAGGCGGTGCTGATTTTGCAGAAGTGGCAAAGACCTGTTCTGACGATAAAGGCTCGGCTCAGCGTGGAGGTGAACTTGGTCAGTTCGGTAAGGGTATGATGATTCCTGACTTCGAGAAAGCTGCATACGCACTCCAGCCTGGACAGATGTCAGAACCTGTGAAATCAACTGTAGGCTGGCATATCATCAAGATGACAGATCGTCATCCGTTTGAGTCATACGAATTCCATCACGACAAGATTATCGCATTCCTCAAGCAGAGAGGTATTGACGATGCCGCATCAAAGTATTATTTAGATTCAATTGCAAAACAGAAAGGTGTCACAGAGGATGAGGTAGTGGAAGACCTGTATCAGAGTATCATCTCAAAGGATTCCGATCTCAGGAATCTCTCTCAGGAATACTATGATGGAACTTTGATGTACGAGATGGTAAAGTCGAAGATATGGGATCCTGCATCAAAGGATGAGGATGGTCTTGCAAAGTTCTTTAAGAAGAATAAGAAACAATATGCATGGGATTCTCCTCGCTTTAAGGGTGTTGTCATTTCTGCAAAGGACCCAGAGACTCTTGTAAAGGCCCAGAAGATTGCAAAGAAGACTAAGAGCGATGATACTTACGATATCGCTGCAGCAATTGTCAAGGCTCTCAACGTAGATTCCATTAAGGTTGTACGCGTAGAACATGGAATATATAAGAAAGGTGACAGCCAGAATGTTGACGTGCTTGTTTTCGGTGATGACAAGGAACTGAAACCAAAGAAGGACTATCCTTGTACGAGTGTGAGCGGTAAGGCTCTTAAGGCACCAAAGGTATATAAGGACGTGAAGAACCAGGTCGTTGCCGACTATCAGCAGGAAAAAGAGCGTGAATGGGTTGAAGAGTTAAGAAAGAAGTATAGCATTTCTGTCAATGAAGATGTGCTGAAAACAGTAAACAGCCATGAATAGAATACTTTCAATAGCATTACTGGCCTTACTCTGTCTGCCGGTTGCGGCACAGCAGAATAGTGATAATGTCATCGATGAGGTGATTTGGGTCGTAGGTGACGAACCTATTCTCAAGTCGGAAGTCGAGACGGCTCGTCTTGAGGCTCGTGCCCGTGGCGAGAGTCTTGGAGGTGATCCATATTGCGTTATTCCAGAGAATATGGCAATTCAGAAGCTGTTCCTTCATCAGGCCGAACTCGACTCAATCGAAATTACCGACGCAGAGGTGTTCCGCGAAGTCGACATGCGAATCGAGTCATTCGAAGAGCAACTTGGGTCACGCGAGAAGATGGAAGAGTATTTCCAGAAGACTTATTCGCAGATTCGTGAACAGCTGTACAACTCGGTACGTGACAATAACCTGGTTGATGAGGTGAAGCGCAGTCTGGTAAAGGATATACATGTAAATCCGTCACAGGTGAGAAAGTTCTTCAAGGATATGCCAGACGACAGTATCCCATACATCCCGACACAACTTGAACTGCAGATCATACAGTGTAATCCTCGTGTTGCTCAGGAGGAGGTAGACCGCATAAAGGACCTTCTTCGTGAATATACCGACCGTGTGAATGCCGGGGAATCATTTGCCACACTGGCACGACTCTATTCGGAGGATGGTTCTGCCTCAAAAGGTGGTGAACTGGGATTTTCTGCCCGCGCACAGTGGGTACCTGAATTTGCTGCTGTGGCATTCAATCTCACAAATCCAAAGGCGGTGAGTAAGATCGTAGAGACTGAATATGGATTTCATATCATTCAGTTGATTGAGAAGAAAGGTGATCAGGTGAATGTCCGTCATATCCTCAAGAAACCTCGTATCAGTGATGAAGCAATCACGGAAGGAATCACCTTCCTCGATTCTCTCTCAAATGCAATCCTCAAGGGCGATTTAACATTTGATGAGGCTGCGACACGATTCTCACAGGATAAGGATACCCGAATGAACTATGGAAATATGGTCAAGTGGCTTGACTTGTATCATCGCGAGGCAGATACCCGCTTTGAGATGCGTGACCTTCCTACCGAGGTGGCTCGTGCTGTCACGGGCCTGAATGTCGGTGAGATTTCCAAACCATTCGTCATGATTGGCAGCAGCGGAAAGGAAGTAGTGGCTATCATCAAACTGAAGAACAAGATTGAAGGTCATAAGGCTTCAATGGTTGATGACTATCAGGTTCTCCAGAATATCGTGATGGATAAGCTCAGCCAGGACAAGATTGAGAAGTGGGTAAGAGAAAAGCAGAAATCAACCTATGTACGTATCAACGATGCATGGAAGAACTGCGAATTCAATTATCCAGGTTGGATAAAGGATTAGTATGACGTTATACGATATGAAGTCGTTTAGATTGATGTGTGTGGCATTATGCATTCTTATGTGTATGCCATTCACGTTTATTACCCCTGACGCCTGTTCTCAGGATGACCGCCTTCATATTATAAATTCGGATGTCCTTTATAGGAACTACAACGACCCTGGCGCAGATGTGCTGGTGGGCCATGTTCGTCTCAGCCGTGGAGGTGCTTATCTTGATTGCGACAGTGCTAAGTACTACAAGGACCTCGGCTCGTTTGATGCTTACGGGAACGTCAAGTTCCAGCAGGGCGATACGATGTCGCTGGTGTGTGACACGCTGTTCTATGATGGCCCGTCACGCCAGATGAAGGCTCGTGGAAAGGTTACGCTCCGCAGACGTAAGTCGCGTCTTGTAACTAATCAACTCGATTACGACAGAATGTATGGAGTCGGAATGTACATGCATGGGGGAACTCTGTATGACGGAGACAATGTATTGACGTCCGACTGGGGACAGTACAGCGAGGATTCCCAACTTGCATTCTTCACGAGTAATGTGACACTGACCAACAAAGGAACTAACGTGACATCAGATTCTCTGGAATACAACACCCGCAATAAGGATGCCCTGTTCTCTGGAAATGTGAAGCTGAAGAACGAGAACTACGATATTGTCTCAACCTCGATGAAGTACAATACCGACACAGAACTGGCAGACATTATAGCCCCAACAAATATCACGACCTCTGATGGGGTGTTTATCTATTCCACCGATGGAATCTATGACATGAAAGGCGATAATGCCGACCTCCTTGCCGGTTCGTATATCATCAAGGACATGCGAAAGATTGAAGGCGACAGTCTTCACTACAACAAGACCACCGGACTCAATGAAGCCTTCCGTAATGTGGTTATCACTGATGAGGAAAACCTATGTATGCTCAAGGGCAACTACTGCTGGTATGATGAAAATACAGGCAATGCCCTTGCAACAGACAGTGCCATAGTCATTGACTACTCCAACCCTGACACGATGTATGTTCATGCTGATACCCTCCGTATGTTCACATTCAACGTCAACACGGATTCGGCCTATCATGATCTCCATGCTTACCATAAAGTCCGTATGTTCCGCAGGGACATACAGGCTGTATGCGACTCACTCGTCTCGCACGAGCTTGACTCGTGTACCTATATGTACGGGCAGCCTATCCTCTGGAACGAAAACCAGCAGGTGTTCGGTGAGGAAATACGGGTCTACAACAACGACAGCACTATCTCCTGGGTCCGAATCATCAATCAGGCAATGACAATCGAACGCCTGGATTCGGTGTCGTACAATCAGGTGGCGGCACGCGAGATAAGGACGTACTTCAACGGGAACGACATAGATCGTAATGAGGCTCACGGCAATGTGTTCGTATGCTATTTCTTCAGTGAGGACGACGGTACGCCAGTCGGGATGAACTATTCCGAGACTACAGACCTCATCATAAACATGAAGGATAAGAAGGTAACGAGAATCTGGATGCCGAAATCGAATGGTAATATGTTCCCGCCCGACAAGATTCCATCCGAAAACCGATATCTGAAGAACTTCGCCTGGTTTGATTATATTCGTCCGCTCGACAAGGACGACATCTTCAACTGGAGGTCAAAGGATGCGAAGGATATATTGTCGCAGACAGAGACCAAACAGGTCCCGCTTCAGAGTCTGGATAAAATCAAGAACAGGCTGAAGAAATGAAATCTGGCAATTAGAAACTCAGGAACAACTGTACATAAACTAAATCGTAAATAATAATGTCACTATTCCGCGTCAATCAGCCACGAGGCTTTCATCATAATTATATCTATTATGACCCGCGCAAGGAAAAAATCCAGAAGATAGAAGAGAATGCCAAGCGTGAACTCGGGTTACTCCCTCCGAAGGAGTTTGATCCGGAGGATATCCGTGGCAAGTTCGTGAATGCCACTACCCATCTCAGGCGTCAGAAGGAAAAGGGACGTAAACTTTCCAATGGAGCACTGATATTCATTGCTGTCATACTTATTGTCATCATGTGGTGGCTGTACCAATAGGAGTTAACAGTTAACAGTTATCAGTTAACAATGAATGAATAATGAATAATTTAAAATTGATAGCTGTTTACTGATAACTGTTAAATAATAAAATTGATAACTTATAATTCATTGTTAACTGTTAACTGATAATTGATAACTGACAAATATGCAAGACATCATACATCTACTACCCGATTCAGTGGCCAATCAGATTGCGGCGGGAGAAGTCGTGCAGCGACCTGCCTCCATCGTGAAGGAACTGATTGAGAACTCCATCGATGCAGGAGCCCATAAGATTCAGGTGCTGCTCGAAGATGGAGGCCGTACGTGTGTACAAGTCATTGATGACGGTAAGGGGATGTCGGAAACTGATGCACGTCTTTCGTTTGAGCGTCATGCCACATCAAAGATACGTGAGGCAAAGGACCTCTTCTCCCTTGCCACTATGGGTTTCCGTGGTGAGGCTCTCGCCTCTATCGCTGCCGTTGCGCAGGTGGAACTCAAGACGCGCCGTCCCGAAGATGAACTGGGTGTGCAACTGGTGATTGCAGGTTCGCGAATCGAAAGTCAGGAACCAGTGGCTTGTCCTGCTGGAAGCAATTTCAAGGTCAAGAACATATTCTTCAATGTTCCTGCCCGAAGAAAGTTCCTGAAGACAAACCAGACGGAACTGTCGAACTGCATCGTGGAGTTCGAGCGTGTGGCGCTGACAAATCCTGAGCTCGAACTGAGTCTTTACAATAACGGCAACGAGATATACAATCTCCATCCCGAATCTCTCAAGCAGAGGATTCTCGGTGTATTTGGAAAGAAACTCGGCGAGGAACTGCTTTCTGTCCAGGTTGAGACTTCGCTCGTCAGTATATTAGGTTTTGTTGCAAAGCCCGAGAACTCTCACAAGAAAGGCTGTCATCAGTATTTCTTCGTGAACGAACGCTATATGCGTCATCCGTACTTCCATAGTGCGGTGATGCATGCCTACGACAATCTTATTCCTCAGGGTGATCATGTGTCGTATTTCATCTATATGTCAGTCGATCCGTCTGCCATAGATGTCAATGTTCACCCTACTAAGACTGAGATAAAATTCGATAACGAACAGGGAATCTGGCAAATCCTCATGGCTGTAGTCAAGGAGGCGCTTGGTAAGTACAACAAAGTTCCGACAATTGACTTTGATGTTGAGGACAAACCCGACATACCGGCAATGCCGAGTGTGGAGATTGGCTACAAACCGGTGAACCACACAAAACCGATGCCCGCTTCTGGTGGCTCATCGTATAATCCGTTCGATATGCCTCGCCATACAGCAGATCCGCTTCAGCAGGAATTGTGGAATGTCGCAAGATCCGCTGCTGTTGAGGCAGATGATGCCGGTGCCGCTTCTGTCACTCTGCCACAGAACCTTGCCGACAGTTTCCAGTTCCAGGGGCGCTATATCGTCACGTCCGACAATAACGGACTACTCGTCATCGATCAGCATCGTGCTCACGTCAAGATTCTGTATGAGGGATACATGAAGAACCTCATAGAGCATAAGTCGTCTACTCAGGGACTCCTCTTCCCTGAAATCGTGCAGTTCACCAAACTCGAGGAAGTGACACTCAACGACATCATGGACGAGATTCTCAACATAGGCTTCGACCTCACTAATCTTGGTGGCGGTTCATATTCCATTAATGGCATTCCTGCAGGTCTGGAAGGACTGAGTCCTGTGAAGCTCCTGCACGATCTTGTCTATTCCGCCATGGAGTCGGTATGTGTGATCCGTGGTTCCGTACAGTCGTCCATAGCCGAGACATTAGCCAGTTCGGCAGCCATTCCTTACGGCCAGGTATTGTCGCGCGAAGAGATGAATCATATCATAAGCCAGCTCTTCTCACTTGCACTGCCAAAGTACACTCCAGCAGGCAAGAGCATATTCGTTACACTGGAAAATGCGACCATAGAGCAGTTATTTAGAAAAAAAACGTAAAAAACTTCAACTTTTCTTTGCCAGTACAGAAAAAAGTCGTACCTTTGCACCGCCTTTTGGGAAGGTTCGCCCGTCGGGGCCCGTCGGGGCTGACTTTTACCAGCCACCGATGACCACGAACGAAAGTCGGTGCGAACAAGTTAAGGCACCGCTTTTGAGAAAGGATGTTCCTCAAGACAAACATTCCAAGAGCACGGGGTATAGCGCAGTTGGTAGCGTTCCTGGTTTGGGACCAGGCGGTCGCGTGTTCGAGTCACGCTGCCCCGACAAAATCCAAAGGGCGTTTAGCTCAGCTGGTTTAGAGCATCTGCCTTACAAGCAGAGGGTCGGCGGTTCGAATCCGTCAACGCCCACAAATATTTGACTGGTTCATGCCAGTCTTTTTTGTTTAGTTAACTGTTGACTGATAACTAACTTCCTATGACATTCACCATCCCGTACATAAAGCAGAAATACAGTGAGTACAACGAACTCATATTCGGTGGTGAACTGCCGGAACTTCCCATTGGAATATTCAGGGCACGTTCTTACCTCGGGAAGTGCATTTACCGACGTAGGCGTACATTCTTCGGCAAGGTTGAACTTCACGACCTGCACCTGCGTTTCAACACCTTCAACTTTATCCCATCAAGCGGAGAAGACTATCCTCGCAAGCGGAAAAGGAGATTCGGCTGAACGGAGAAGATTGTCTTGACAAGCTGAGAATATTATCCTTACGAACTGAGAAAATTACCTACACGAACTGCGAAAATTATCCACACGAGCTGGGAATTTATGTGTCGAGTTATTAGCTTGTTGCTTGTCAAGTTAGTAACTCGACACTTGTCAAGTTAATAACACGACATCTGTCAAGTTAGTAACTCGACAGATATCCTCTCCGCCTGTGTTGGTAATTTTGTGCGTCTGTGGGGATAATCGTCTCCGTCTGTCCGGCTAATCTTGTGCGTATGTCTGGGTGGCCTTCACCGCTCGTGAGTACAGCTATTACCGCTCGTGCGTACAGCTATTACTGTTTGAGAGTACTGCCATTACTGCTCGTAGGTACGGTCTTCACCGTTTATGAGGGTGGTCTCGTGCGTTTGTACAGATGGCCTTGTGCGTTTGTATGTGGGGGGTGAACAAAAATATACTGATACAGGATGCTGTTTCTCGGATTTTATTCTTACCTTTGTGGCCTTGACGGAATAAATGTATGGGGAAATGGATAAACTGTATAGAATATCAACATGGATATCGGGACATATCACTTTGATTGTCGTGGTTGTGACGGCTTTGGCGCTTGCGGTGCCTGAGACATTTCTGTGGATGGGTACTTCGGTGATTACTCCGATGCTGGGGATTGTGATGTTCGGCATGGGGCTGACTCTGAGGCCTGTTGACTTCAAGCCTGTGGTGATGCATCCAAAGGAGATAATTGTGGGCGAACTGGCTCAGTTCATCATAATGCCTTCGTTGGCGTGGCTGTTATGCTGGGCGTTGGACCTGCCTGCGGAACTGGCTCTTGGCGTGATACTCGTGGGTTGCTGTCCGGGAGGAACGGCAAGCAATGTGTTCTGCTATCTGGCAAACGGTGACGTGGCTCTGAGTGTGGCGATGACGAGTGTGTCAACCCTGATAGCTCCGGTAGTGACTCCTGCCCTGGTACTGTTGCTTGCGGGCAGGTCGGTATCTGTTGATGTAGTGGGGATGTTCATGAGTATTGTGGAGGTGGTGATTCTTCCGATAGTGCTGGGACTGGCTGTCAGTCATTTCTGCGGCAAGGCGACCAAGAAGGTCGTGCCGTTATTGCCTATGGTCTCTACATTGGCAATTACTGCCATTCTCGGAATAGTGGTGTCGCACAACGCAACCAAAATAATCCAGTGCAGCCTGATTGTCGGTGTGGTTGTCATCCTGCATAATCTGCTGGGGCTTCTGCTTGGCAATGTGGCAGGTTATCTGTTCCGACTTGAACGGAAGAAACGTATAGCCGTCTCGATAGAGGTTGGGATGCAGAACTCGGGCCTTGCCACCTCGTTGGCTGTGACTCACTTTGCCATGTTCCCGATGGCAGCCGTGCCTGGTGCAATCTTCTCTGCCTGGCACAATTTCTCAGGAAGTATCGCCGCCCAGCTGTTCAGGAAAAACCTGAAAAGGCAGAAGCAATAAATCTGGCTCGTTCAAAAATAAATAGTGTTTTATTTTGTATTGTCTCCAATTTGTTGTAAATTCGCATCTTAAATTGATGTACGCGTATGAGCAGATGGTGTTATAGGATATTTTGTGCCGTTGTGGGGATGATGGTGTCGGTCGTTGTGATTGATGCACAAGAGCCTATGCAACCTATACCAAAGGCTCAGCAACATAGGGAGAGAACGGATTCTGTGGATGCTGTGATGAAGAGTATCAACGAGTCAATGGATTCGGTGAGCCTCGTGAGCCTGCCAGAACTGACATTGGATGTGCCGAAGGACTCTGCTCAGGTTGTCGATTCTATTCCTGTGGCATGGAAACCAAGCCCAAAGAAGGCTCTGTGGCTTGCTCTTGCCATTCCCGGTGGAGGACAGATATACAACAGGAAGTTCTGGAAACTGCCAATCATCTATGGTGGATTCATTGGCTGTGTCTATGCATTGAAATGGAACAACCAGATGTACGGTGACTATTCCCAGGCGTATATAGACATAATGGACGATGACCCGAACACGAAGAGCTATGAGGATTTCGTACCAATCGGGTATAATGTGGAGGCAAATGCGGAACGCCTGAAGGACTTGTTCAAGAGGAAGAAGGACTATTATCGCAGATACAGGGACCTGAGTATCTTCTGTATGATAGGTGTCTATGCCTTGTCTGTCATAGATGCTTATGTGGATGCCGAGATGTCGAGTTTCGACATAAGCAAGGACCTCTCGATGAAGGTCCGTCCGTCGGTGATATCCGGTCGTGAGAATCTTGCAAGCAGGCCAAGCATGATGCCGAATGCGTATGGATTGAGTTGCAGTCTTGAATTCGGAGGCAGGTAATAGGTTAAAGGTTATAGTTTATAGGTTAAAGGTTAAGGGTTAGGGAAGGCATGGAAAAGGAACAGATTGATAATGAAATTCTCAGTCCTGAGGTAAATCAGGAGGAACAGATGGTGCAGGATGCTTTCCAGCACCTGATTGATTCATACCTGAATACCAAGCATCGCCGGAAGGTGGATATCATCACTCGTGCATTCAACTTTGCCAACCATGCCCACAAGGGTGTACGCCGACTATCCGGAGAACCATACATCATGCATCCTCTGGCTGTTGCACAGATAGTCTGTTCGGAGATAGGGCTCGGCAGTACGAGTATCTGCTGTGCCTTGCTCCATGATGTCGTGGAGGACACTGACTACACAGTTGAGGATATAGATAACATGTTCGGCCCGAAGATTGCCCAGATCGTAGACGGCCTAACAAAGATATCAGGAGGAATATTCGGCGAACATGCATCCTCGCAGGCAGAGAACTTCAAGAAACTGCTTCTTACGATGAACGATGATATCCGTGTCATCCTCATCAAGATTGCCGACCGACTCCACAACATGCGTACCCTCGGCGCTCAGCCTGCAAACAAGAGATACAAGATATCTGGCGAGACACTGTATATCTATGCTCCACTGGCAAACCGACTTGGCCTGAATACCATAAAGTCGGAACTGGAAAACCTGAGTTTCAAGTACGAACACCCTGAAGAATATGCTTCCGTGAAGAAGAAGCTGGAGGCCACCGAGGCAGAACGACTGACTGTGTTCGATGACTTCACGGCACCAATCCGTACCCAGCTGGATTCTATGGGAATGAAATACGAAATCAGGGCAAGGATAAAGACTCCGTATTCTATATGGCACAAGATGCAGACGAAACATGTTGCGTTCGAGGAAGTCTATGATATTCTTGCCGTCAGAATCGTGTTTGATCCTCAGGACCCTTCCCACGAGTTAGAGGAATGCTTCGGCATCTATGCAGCAATGAGTAAACTCTATTCCTCACATCCGGAACGTCTCCGCGACTGGGTAAGCCATCCAAGGGCAAACGGTTATCAGGCTCTGCATGCTACGATGATGAGTAACAGCGGAGAGTGGATAGAGGTACAGATCCGTTCACGCCGAATGGACGAGATTGCCGAGAAAGGATTCGCTGCACACTGGAAATACAAGGAAGGCAAATATTCAGAGACAGAAAAGGAATCGGAACTTGACAAGTGGCTGGTGACTATTCAGGAAATCCTTGATGACCCTCAGCCAGATGCAATGGACTTCCTCGATACGATTAAACTCAATCTGTTCGCTTCCGAGATTTTCGTCTTTACTCCTAAGGGTGACATCAAGACGCTCCCGACAGGAAGTACTGCCCTCGACTTTGCCTTCACGATTCATACTGTAGTGGGCAGTCATTGTATTGGTGCAAAGGTAAACCACAAGCTGGTGCCGCTCACATATAAACTGGTCAGTGGTGACCAGGTGGAGGTGCTCACATCAAAGAACCTTCAGATAAAACGCGAATGGCTCGACATTGCTGCGACGGCAAAGGCACGGACACGCATCCAGACATTGTTGCGCAAGGAAGAGAAGGAGGCAAGGAAGAAGGGTGAGATTATTTTTGGTGAGTTCCTGGAGGAACATTCTATGGTGAGGGACACAGTCATCATGGATCGTCTGTGCGAGATACATTCATGCAAGAGCCCCGATGATTTCTTCCTGCTCATTGGTCAGGGAGAGGTGAAGCTTGGTAATGCGGACCTCGCGTCAATGAAGGAGCAAACCATTGGAGGTTTCAAGAAACTCCTTTCGTTTGGACGAAAGACAAAGAAGGCAGAGCCTGTTTCCGAAAAGCCTGCTAAGAAAAAGGTTGATACGAAGAAGGTCATAGTGCTGACGGACGATAACATCAAGTCGGAGTATAAGCTGGCTCAATGCTGCAATCCAGTGCATGGTGATGCAATCATGGGATATGTTGAGGAAGATGGCAGTGTGACTATTCACAAACTGCAATGCCCCGAGGCTCAGAGACTGAAAGCAAAATTCGGCAACAGGATATGCGAGGCCAAGTGGAGTACGGAGATGCATACACTGTTCCTTGTCAGCATTGAAATGAAGGGTCTGGACAATGTCGGACTTCTGAACAGAATCACTGAGGTTATATATAAGTTGCTGAGTGTGAACATGCGCAAGCTGAGTATTGAATCGAATGACGGAATATTCGAGGCTGAGATACAGTTGTATGCGCACGACACCGATGAGGTGGCGAAGATTATAAAGAACCTGAAAAAGATACCGGATATAAAGTCTGTTACGAGAATATAAATGAATAATGAAAAATGAAAAGACTTTCTTGTTTGAATAAAGGGCTTGCTATAATTGTGATGCTTTTATCGTATGTGAGCATCAATGCTCAGGAAACATTGTGGCAACATAATGCAGACAAGTTCGGAGAACATACAAAGATTGACCTGGCGCAATATGATTCTATTGAGTTCAGGAAGAATGTTATGTATCTTTACTATAAGAAGGAACTTGACAAGACACTGGAATATTCAACCAAGACGTATCCAAGTGCAAAGGTTTACGATTATTTCACATTTGAAGACCCAGGACGGATTATCTATCGTCCGAATGAGTTCAGGAGCATGGACTTCAACAGTGAATCCAGCAGGTGGTGCTTCAATAGGAGCAAGGAGTCTGATCACTTCATCGTGTTCTGGGAGCCTGGATTTGGTCTGAATCCAAAGAAAAGCAATATCAGTCTGGACGTTGACTTGTTGCTCCAGCGTGCAGAGAACCTGTTCACATGGTATGCTGACAGCCTTGGCTTTGTAGTTCCAGGTGCATCAAAATCTACTGACAAGTACAAGATAGAAATCTTTGTGAACTATGACACAGAATGGCTTGCAACTGGCAGTGGCTATGATGATAAGATTGGCGCTCTCTGGTGTACTCCGTGGGCATTGCAGGCAAGCGGAGGGCATACGGTTGCCCATGAAATCGGACGCTCTTTCCAATATCTTGTAAGCTGTGACCTTGGGCTCACTCATGGCTGGCGATATGGTTTCGGCCCTAATGGCGCTGGCGGTTGTGCCTGGTGGGAGAGTTGTGCTCAGTGGCAGGCGTTCAAGGTCTATCCGGAGCAGCAGTTCAGCAACGACTATACGGCGCAGTACATAGATTGTGCCAACAAGAATCTCTTGCATCAGTATTGGCGATATGCCAATTATTTCATCCAGGACTACTGGTGTCAGCTTCACGGCCGAAAGTTCATAGGACGTCTGTGGCGAGAGTCAACAAGACCAGAAGACCCTGTGGAGGCATACAAACGACTCACTAACATAGACCAGGCCACCTTCAACGACCAGATTTTTGACTATGCCTGCCGTGTGTGCAGTTGGGATATTGATGGCATCCGTGAACGTGGAAAATCCTATATAGATAACCAGGTGTGTCACCTCACTCAGGACAAGTCCGACAAGCAAGTGTGGAAAGTCGACTCCTTGTATGCACCGGAGAACTATGGATATAATATTATCAGGGTTAACAATGCTCAGCCAGGTACTGTGGTCAAGGCCGACTTTAAGGGACTCACGGGACGTAGGGTACAGCTCGATAAGGCAGGTTGGCGATATGGGTTCTGTGCATACAAGACTGACGGCACGCGTGTCTATGGTAATATGTACAGCGACCGTGAAGGAACTGCCGAATTTACTGTTCCTGACGGAGTGAGCAAGATGTGGTTCGTTGTTACAGGTGCACCTACCCAGCACTGGCGCCATCCTTGGCCAGATGGTGATGACAAACGTGACTGGAGTACAGACGAGCAGTGGCCATATCAGGTGAAATTCGAGAATACCAATAAATATGGATATTTTGATGAGTATCCGGCTGATTATGAAAGAAAGGACACGGTGGTGACATTAGATGTCAGCTTGCCTTACGATGGAAGTGGATACGGATATGTCAACGTCACTTTCGACATGGCGGCTGTGAGTGAGGCACTTGGCCTTTCTTCTGCTCAACTGAAGAAACTTGGTGCAACATCTTCGTCAAATCCTGGTTTCTACGGAATCAATGCAGGTGGCTCTGCAAGTTATCAGCTGACTTCAACAAGCACCTCGTCCTATTTCGGACATTGGTTCAATGCTTCTGGAAATGTATGCGGATACGATAGCAATGCCAGGATTTATTCTGAACTCGACAGGAATACTTTTGTGGCACATGTCGGGCAGTATCCTGGCAAACTTACGAAGGGCAAGACATATACCGTTCGTCAGGCAATCAGATATAAGCCGTCTGGTTCGAGCAAGTACTACAAGTGTGAATACATATTGAAGGTCAAAGTCATATAATTGGTTAGCACAATTATGAAATGTAGAGCCTATGCTGAATACCGACAAGAACCTGAAGAAGTACTTTTCTATTAAGGAAGTTGCAGCACGTTTCGGAGTGGCTGAGACCCTGCTGCGCTTCTGGGAGAAGGAATTCCCCACGTTGATAAAGCCGAGGAAGGGTGGGCGTGGCATCAGGATGTACACCCAGAACGATATTGATAAGATTGGTATGATATATCACCTTGTCAAGGAACGCGGAATGACACTTGAGGGAGCGCGGAAGGAACTGACTGTCAATCGAGGGGTTGAGGCCGTAAACAGGCAGATGGAGATAATAGAACACCTGAAGATAGTTCGTGATGAACTTCAGGCAATAGGAAAGGAACTCAATGATCTTAACTGAAGGGGTGTTCTATTAATTCCCCGCAAAAAATAAATAATTAACGAACTATGGGTG
>CALELI010000129.1 GCA_937902455.1 uncultured Prevotellaceae bacterium
AACAAATCTCAAAATCGCCTGAAATGAATTTATAGAACCCACCATAAATAAGAAATGGTAATAGAAGTACTGAAATCTAAGTTGCATTGCGTGAAGGTCACTGAAGCCAACCTCCACTACATGGGAAGCATCACTATCGACGAAGACCTGATGGATGCCGCTAATCTCATTGCCGGAGAAAAGGTGGAAATCGTGAACAACAACAATGGAGAAAGATTCGAGACCTATATTATTAAGGGGGAAAGAGGCAGTGGATGTATATGCCTTAACGGTGCTGCAGCTCGTCTGGTTCAGGTCGGCGACGAATGCATCATAATTTCATACGCACACATGGACTTTGAGGAAGCAAAGACATTCAAGCCATCTGTCGTATTTGTGGATTCAAAAACAAACAAACTCATTTAAGCATGAAATTCAAGCACTACATCATAGCAGCGTCCTGCATATTGTCGACATCAAGTGCATGGGGAGGCATCAAGCCAAGAGGATTTGACTATAATCCTGTCCGACACACACGTTCAATCGTTGACAATAACGACCGGACTCGTCTTTCTGTAGGTAAGAGGTCGACGGCTCCGTTGTCTTGCTTTGGCTCGCCAAAGATTCCTGTAGTGCTCGTACAATTCCCCGACCTGCAATTCTCCGTTGCAGAGGGAAACACCGCCGTAAAAGAGTTCTATGACAAATATCTGAATGGCCTGCGTGATGGCGGTCATTACACAGGCGCTGGCAGCGTAGGTGCCGTGTCTGAATATTTCCGCGACCAGAGCTATGGACAGTTCACGCCTGAATTCGTTCCAATTGGTCCTGTCACACTCGACAGCAGTTATGTCTACTACGGCAAGAACTCCGGTAGTGCAAAAGACGTAAACATCTCCAAGTTCTACAAGGAATCCATCGAAAAGGCACAGGCTGCCATAGGAGACCTTACGTGGGACACTTTTGACAACAACAGTGACGGCGTCATCGATATGGCCTACTTCATCTTCGCAGGCAATGGCGAGAACGACTCCAAGAACCGCGACCCAAACACCATCTGGCCAAAGGAAAGCGGTAATGGTGACAAGATTGGCGGTATCAGGTATGGAGCATACGCCTGCTGCAACGAATTATATAAGGGTGTCGCAGATGGAATAGGTGTCATGTGCCACGAGTTAAGTCATGCCATAGGCCTTCCTGACCTGTATGACGTTAACTATGAAGAGTTCGGTATGGACTACTGGGACCTGATGGATGCAGGTAATTACTGTGCTAACGGATACTGCCCATGCGGTTACAGTGCCTACGAGAAGGATTTCATGGGATGGCGCGAACTCATCACCCTCGAAGCTGGTGTTGGAACAGACATCTCCCTCTACCCCATGTCAAACAGCAAGGGATATGCTTACAAAATCGTCAACCAGGAAAATCCAGACGAGTACTACATAATCGAAAATCGTCAGAATAAAGGTTGGGACAGATACATTGCATATAGCAACGACACTTATGGCTATGCACATGGAATGCTTGTCACTCACATAGATTATCTGGAAAGCAAATGGACAAGCAACACAGTAAATACCGATTCCTACCATCAGCGTTGTACAATCATTCCTGCTGACGGGCAACTCCTGTCCTCCATGTTTGCCGGAAATCAACAAGCTGTAGCATCAGGCAGCAAAGAGTATCTCACAAAGACTTACTGCAACTCAATGGCTGGCGATCCATTCCCAGGCACAGCATACACAAGGGACGACACAGGTTTCTCATTCGAGCCAATCGACAGCCTCACAGGAAAGAAGGCAATGGTATTCACCAAGACTGGCAGCACACCAGGAATGATGAATCAGCCAATCACAGACATCGTAGAGCACGAAGATGGTACAATAACACTTAGGTTCTGTGGTGGAAATCCAGATTATATAGAAACTATTTCCAACACCTGCAACAGCAATGAGGGTTCTGTCTATGACATGTCAGGAAGAAAAATAGCCACTGATAAATTACCAGTGGCCAAAGGGATTTACATCATAAACGGTAGGAAATACTACAACAGGTAAGCAAACTTAACGTATTTTTATCAGTTCCCCTTCTCGCGGGACATAAGTTGCAGGATCCTTGAAGTTCATCCTGTATAAGTTCTTTAATCTGATTCCGTAAGCCTGAGATATCGAATACATCGATTCTCCATATCTTACTTTGTGCCAACAATTCTTCTTGAATTCTTTTGAGGCCTTTGATTTCTTTTTCGCAAAATAAATAATGTCACCGATATTTACCGATGCATTCTTTGGCAGTTCATTAAACTTCAGAAGCTTGTTCCTGGAAAATCCATACTTGGCACACACAGTTTCCAGTGTCTCACCTGGCTTTATAATAATATAAGGTATACCATTTGGATAAACAGTCACCCTGTTATCAATTATCACAGGACGTGTAGCTGTTTCGGGTACGTCACTTATCAACTGCCCATTATCATACTGGTACAATTGGTAGAGTTCAATCAGGTTTATTAGTCTATCTGCATAGGTCGGACTTGTGGCATATCCGCATTCCTTTAATCCACGAGCCCAGCCTTTGTAATCCGTTCGGGAGAGTTTAAAGAGTTTCTGGTAGCGTGCTTTTTGCAAGAAAATAGAATGATCCCGGTAACTCTCCTCCACATTCTTGTAGACGCGGAAGCATTCGTTTCTGCCATCATCAAAATGGGTCGTGGTCTTACCCGTCCAGGTTCCGCCACACTTAATACCGAAATGATTATTGCTTTTAAGTGCAAGTTCACTGTTGCCAGCAGCACTCTCGAGAAGTCCCTGGGCAAGTGTGATGCTCGCAGGAATGCCATATTGGTTCATCTGACCAATGGCTATATTCTTATACTTATCTATATAATTAAGGTATGCATTGTTTTTCCGCTGAGCAGAAATGCTACTCGAGATAAGAAGCATCAAAACTGACAGGAAGAAGATCCTGCGCAGATTCAACGATATAAAGTCCTTTTGTTCCATAAAGCATGATACGAATTTTATTCTTGAATCTATGTTCCGTCTCCACCATCACCTGACGACATGACCCACATGGCGTGACAGGCATCTCGGTAAAGTTTCCTCGTGTGTCACGTGCAGCAATGCACAACGCTACGACAGCATTTTCGGGATAGTTGGCATTGGCATAGAACATTGCAGTTCTCTCGGCACACAGGCCTGAAGGATATGCACAGTTTTCCTGATTGGAACCAGTGATTATCTTTCCGTTATCAAGTTTCAGTGCAGCACCTACGGAAAAATGCGAATAAGGAGAATAACTGTTATATGTAGCCTCCTTTGCAGCCTTTAGCAACTCTGATTCTTCATCATTGAGTTCTCTTTCTTCCTTCTCGAGGATGTTGATCTGTCTTACTATGTCTTTCATATTTCACTATACGTTATTCATTTTTCATTCTTCATTCTGTCTCGTACAGCTTACTGCGTAGTTCCTTGATTGCAGGTGAAGCAATATAGTCATCGTATGTCATCAACTTGTCAATATTGCCCTCAGGTCCCAGTTCAATTATTCGGTTCGCTACAGTATTGATGAACTCATGGTCGTGAGATGCGAACAGAATATTACCCTTAAACACACGTAGATTATTGTTGAACGCCTGAATAGACTCGAGATCGAGATGGTTTGTCGGAGTGTCGAGTATCAGACAGTTAGCGTTCTTCAGTTGCATACGGGCAATCATACATCGCATCTTCTCTCCTCCCGAAAGCACACACACTTTCTTCAGTACATCTTCACCAGAGAACAACATCCTTCCAAGATAGCCCTTGAAGAACACATCATTTCCTTCACCATACTGGCTCAGCCACTCTACGAGATTCATACTGCTTGTGAAGAATTCAGTATTGTCCAGAGGAAGATATGCTGTGGTTATGGTGATTCCCCATTCGTATTTACCAACCTGTGGCTCCCTATGTCCGTTAATAATCTCGAACAAGGCCGTCATGGCACGAGGATTACGTGACAGGAATACCACCTTCTCACCTTTTTCTACCGTAAACGTAAGATTATCGAAAAGTACGGTTCCATCATCATCTATAGCCTTGAGGCCTTCGACATGGAGAATCTGGTTCCCAGGTTCTCGTTCCATCTGGAAAATGATTCCAGGATATTTTCTTGTAGAAGGAAGAATCTCGTCGACATTAAGCTTCTCAAGCATCTTCTTTCGGCTGGTCGTCTGCTTTGATTTTGCGACATTTGCAGAGAATCGGCGGATAAACTCTTCGAGTTCCTTACGTTTTTCCTCCGCCTTCGCACGCTGGTTCTGAGCCTGCTTGAGTGCAAGCTGAGAACTCTGATACCAGAAGCTATAGTTACCGGCAAAGAGATTTATCTTTCCATAGTCAATATCTACTGTATGAGTGGAAACTGCGTCCAGGAAGTGACGGTCGTGGCTTACTACCAGAACCGTATGCTCGAAATCCGAGAGATAATCCTCCAACCATTCCACGGTGTCAAGGTCAAGGTCATTTGTCGGCTCATCGAGGAGCAGATTATCAGGATTGCCATAAAGCGCCTGCGCGAGCATGACGCGTACCTTTTCTTTTCCTGATAATTCTGACATCTGCTTGTAATGCAGATCTTCCTTTATACCAAGACCGCTGAGAAGAATGGCAGCATCGCTTTCTGCATTCCATCCGTCAAGTTCTGCAAACTTCTCTTCAAGTTCTGCTGCACGGACACCGTCTTCATCGGAAAAGTCCTCCTTTGCATATAGGGCATTTTTTTCCTTCATGATTTCCCAGAGGACAGAATGACCCATCATGACAGTGTCCATTACGTTGAAGGCATTGAACTTGTTATGGTCCTGTGACAGTACCGACAAACGCTCGCCTGGTCCAAGTGTGATAGAGCCTGTTGCTGGTTCCAGTTCGCCGGATATGGCTTTTAGAAGGGTTGACTTACCTGCGCCATTTGCACCAATGACACCATATATATTCCCATTGGTAAACTTCAGGTTGACATCTTTATAAAGCACCTGCTTGCCAAACTGAACTGATAGATTCGTAACTGTAATCATACTGCAAAGATAAGAAAAATTTTGCGGTTGTAAAAATTTTTCTTACCTTTGTGCGCTTAATGTGGATATAACAACAAAAAAATACATAAAAAATGGCAAAAACTAACAAAAAAGAAGCTCTCGGACTGGATGTCCAGCTGAGCAAGTCAGAAGCATTTATCGAGAAACATCTGAAGCAGATTGGTATTGTTTTGGCAGCAATCTGTGTTGTAGTAATCGGAATCTACCTGTGGAACAACTATCAGGAGAAGCAGGAAAAGGAAGCAGCCAACGCTATTTCAAAGAGCCAGATGGCATTTGCCCAGACACAGTACCAGCAGGCACTTGACGGTGACGGCAACACAAAAGGTTTCCTTAAGATTATTAAGGATTACAGTGGTACAAAGACAGCAAACCTTGCAAAGGCATACGCAGGACTCTGCTATTACAACCTTGACAAGTTCGATGATGCTATCAAGATGCTTAGTGACTACGATGCAAAGGACGACGCTGTAATCAGCCCATCAGTTCTTGAAGCCCTCGGTAACTGCTATGTTGAGAAGGGTGATGTAGAAAAGGGTGCAGAAACAATCCTCAAGGCTGCAAAATTAGCCGACAACGACGCTGTCACTCCAGTATTCCTCCTCCACGCAGGTCAGCTCTATGAGAGTCTCCAGAAGCCAGAGAAGGCACTTGAACTCTACAAGGAAATCAAGGAGAAGTACTATCGCAGCAGCCTTGCAAACGAAATCGACAAATACATAGAACGTGCAAGTAAGTAAGAAAACGAACCTTTCCGACTATGATGCCAACAAAGTACCTGATTCTGCAGGTGTAAGAATCGGTATTGTAGTCAGCGAGTGGAATAATAATGTAACAGGAGCACTGCTTGACGGTGCTCTTTGTACATTAAAGAAGCATGGTGTTCTCGACGAAGACATCACAATTTCAAGAGTTCCAGGAAGTTTTGAACTCATCTACGGAGCATCACAGATGGTTAAACGCGATGTTGATGCCGTCATAGCTATCGGATGCGTAATAAGAGGCGATACACCGCATTTTGACTATATATGCCAGGGTACCACCTACGGACTGGCACATCTGAATGCGACGCAGAACGTGCCCGTCATCTATGGTCTCATTACGACCAACAACATGCAGCAGGCTCTGGACCGCTGTGGTGGAATCATGGGCAACAAAGGTGACGAATGTGCTGTCACAGCCTTGATAATGGCAAGTCTCAAGAACAGTTAATAATTAAATAATTGCATAGCCGAAAAGGAAAATACGTTGGATGGAGCATTGTCGGGATCATTTTAGTTTCTATTGCATCACTGACAGTCATCCTTAGCCTACCTTCTACTCATAGGAAGTTAGGAACATATTTTGGTAATGCACTCTCAAAGAAGATAGGCACGTCTGTCAATATTGACAAGGCGTGCTATATTTTTCCAAATAGAATCGTACTGGAAGGTGTCAACGTAAAGGATCAGGAAGGCCGAGACATGATCCAGGCAAAAAACATAGGAACAAGCATACTTCTGCCTGAACTCACATCTGACAAGTGGTCTCTGGGAAACATTAACCTGTCGATAGTACAACTCGACGAACCGAAATTCGAAATTGTCAGGAACGAAACCGGCACCTTTAACTTCCAGTTTGCCATCGACAGCCTGTCATCGACTGATTCCGAAGGCAGCACACAGTTTTCCATCGGGACAATCGTCATCAATAAACTATACGCCAGATACACTGATGAGAGTTCCGGTTCCCGATTACAGTTGAAAAGATTCAATGTCGTAGCACGGAATTTCAAACTGAACGAGAAGGGAGCAAGCGTCAACCTGAACGACATCAGTTTCGATGAGGGAAGGCTTAGTACCGCAGAAAGATATATTGCTGCAAAAGACTTCAGGATGAAGAGCGATATTGCCTTGACTGCTTCAAACAATCACAGCATACGCTGCAATATCGAGGACACGGAGTTCACACTCAACGACGAGACCTATGATATCCTAAATTCCGAACTGTTCTACAACGACAATTCATTGACATTACACAATCTCCACCTCCAGTCAGACAATGGATTTGCCCTTAATGGAAATGGCGTTTACGACGTCAGTCGTAAGGCATACTCAGCCCACATTGACAAATTTCAGTTAACACCAGCAAGCACAAAGACCGTCAACAGATACATCCCGCTTGGGGGAGATGTCAATGCAATTCTGTCAAAAATGGGGACAATCAGCCTCTCGGGTAATGTCACAGGCGACTCCACGAACACGCAGTTTACAGGTGACATACTGACCGACATCGGAACAGTCACGGCAGATGCCAAATTAAACGGCACGAAGATTTCCGGCGACGTCTCTGCAAACTCCCTGCAAATAGGAAAGTTGCTCAACGAGCCCAAATTAGGCAAAACCACCTTCGAAGCCAGTCTGGGAATAGACTTCAACCATCCACTCGAAGAAAATCAGATTAATGCCTTCATCAAGAACATCGAATATGGAGGCTATCAGTACAACAACATCAAGATAGACGAAGTCCTGTATGACAATATCATGGAATGTACACTTGACGTCAGTGACCCAAAGCTGAGGATTGCATCGGATTTCACGGCTGTGCCTGACTTTAAGTCAAAGTCATTCATCAAGAGCGTCAAGGGAAACATTGACTTGTATGCAGAAAGACTGGCCCTCTACCCTATCATGGCGGCAAATTCACCAGGCAGCATCGCGGTCAGGATGAACGCCGACATTAATGGAACGGACATAAAGACAGCAACCGGCAACGTACAGATTGAATCACTGCACCTCGTTACCGACAAGGATTCCTATTCCTTTAATGACTACAATATAAACGTCTCACGTACAGATGATGCACTGCGACACATATCCATCAGTACCGACTTTGCATCCGCAGAACTCAACGGAGACATCGATATAGAATCGCTCTATCAGGGCGTCATGAATCAAGTATCAAGACATCTGCCATCCCTGTTGGGCACCTACCCTGCCACATCCAATGACTTCGACTTCGACGTGACAGTCAGCCAGTCTGATATCCTGAAGAAATTCATAGGGGAAGACATCATACTCGACAGTCCGATACACCTCTACGGAAATATCGACTGTCCTGACCAACTTATGCATGTCGACATCCACATCCCTCAGATTAGTTATGCCGATAATGTTTTCCAGAACTCTCATCTCGTATTGTCAGGAAATACAGGCAAGGCAAATCTCTCAGGTAGAATTGAACGCCTTGTCGACGAAAATACATCTACGTTTATCATCAACGCAGATGCCGATGACGATATTGTCCGGTCCACTATCGACTGGAATATTGGAGGGTCAAAGAACCTTCATGGAATTCTAAAGACAGATGCAAGTTTCACAAAGACACTGGGCAGTCTGGACACAAGTCTGGACATACAACAGTCTTATGCCTATTTTGATGACATGGCATGGATTATCCACCCATCCCACATCGATATCGAGAACGGAAACATCAACATTCAGGAACTGGAACTGGTTTCCGAAGACCGTTTTATCTGGGCAAGCGGAACAGTGTCTGAAAATCCAGAAGACTCAATCGTTACTGAGTTCAGGGGATTTGACATAGCATACCTGCAAGATCTACTGAACTTCCATCCAGTTGACTTTGGCGGCAACATGCGTGGACAGGCACGCCTGAGCAATCTCTATCACACTCCCGACATATCTGCAGACGTAACAATCGACAGCTTGCTGTTCGAGACTGGTTATCTGGGTACTGCGGACATCCGCGTCGGCTGGGACAAGGAACTTAACGGCATCAGGATATACGGACACATAGTAGATGAAGGCGATAAGGACGATCACAACGTCTGGAAGAAGACACGTATCACTGATGTAGTCGGTTATGTGGCACCAGGAGAAATCCGCGATGACATCCAGCTACGCATTGAGGCACAGAACACATCGGCTTCGTTCGTCAATGGTTTCCTCGGAGGTGTCTTCAAGGACATCAACGGCGATGTAAACGGCGTGCTAAGAGTCTCGACACTGGGAGAGAATGGAGTCAACCTCCTTGGCAAGATGAGCGTCGACACCGACTTACGCCTGAGGGCGACCAATACCCTATATCATGTTGACAAGAACGATTCAATAGAATTCAAGTTAGGTGCTTTTGAATTTAATAATGTACGCATACACGACACGCGCGGAAAGACTGGATATGTACAGGGGAAAGTCACTCACCACAAACTGAGAAACTTTGCCTATGACTTCAACATTGACTTCGAAGACCTCCTGCTCTATGATGAGAAGGAATTCAATTCTGACAAGTTCCTTGCCACAGTCTATGCTGACGGCAGGCTTACACTCAGTGGAGCAGACGGGCACGACCTCCACATGAATGCCGATGTCACACCGACCGAGGGAAGTGTCTTTGCCTATGATGCTGCCACTCCTGATGCTATCACGACAGGTTCATTCGTCACCTTCCGTGACAAGAAGGGAGCACGTCAGGCCGAGGACATCAGCCTTGATCAGGAGACTGTCGATAAGAAAGATGCACACAAGTACTCCAGTGATATCTTCATGGATATCAACATACACGTCAACCCTGACTGCGCCGTGAAACTCCGCATGGATAACAATGCCGACGGCTACATCACGACCTACGGCAACGGAACCTTGCTCGCACGCTATCACGACAAGAGCCCGTTCACCATGCAGGGCATCTATCAGATTGATGGAGGCAAGTACCGACTCTATCTGCAGGACATCATCTACAGAGACCTGGAACTACAGACCGGCAGCAATGTCACGTTCAATGGCAACCCGTTCGATGCCAACATCCACCTCATCTGCTGGCACACACTTCCGTCCGTACCACTGAGCGACCTTACAAGCTCGGCCGAGTTCATGCAGAACAACAAGGTAAAGGTCATCTGTGCCCTTGACATCACCGGCCAACTCGGCAACATGAAC
>CALELI010000130.1 GCA_937902455.1 uncultured Prevotellaceae bacterium
TTTTGCCGTCTTGACTCCTGAATGGTGAACACCAGACCAAGAATTGTTGATGCCACACCTGCAATCAGGAACGAATACCATATTGACGTGCCTCCCTCTGCGAAAAGCAATATCAGGAAAGCAGGCAGGAAGGCAATGAAACCATTGACCAGTGTCACCCAAGACGCTTTCTTGGGCTGCTGCAACATATTTAGGAAGTTCATCAGTACATTTTCTGCACCGAGGAACAACAACGATAGGGAGAATATCCTGATGGCCTCTATATCGTACAGACTTATCGTGTCGTAACCGAATACGTAGAACAAAAAGTTTGGATTTATCAGCACTATGGCGGTAATGATTGATAATGTAACCGACAGCCACAGGATTGTCTTTTTCAGCATACTGAGACAAGATTCAAAGTTGCCTATGCCATATTGCAAGCCTACAATAATTCTCATCACTCCGGAGAAGCCTCCGATGAAGATGAAAGAGACAGAGAATATGAATGAGCGGATGCTCAGGCATCCCAATGACTCACTGCCCATAGCAAGGCTGAGTCCCCAGACCAGTATCCAACTCTTCAGGAGACTTTCCATCTGACTGATTGCGCTCGGCATTCCCTGACCAATCATCTCCTTTGTCTCTTTCTTCCTGTCAGATACGATTCCGGAGTAATCATTGCCGCACACTTCAGATACTTTTGTTGTCAGGAAAGGTGTCTGCTTCCGTATGATAATGACGGTCGCAAGGCACCTGGCAACGGTGGCTATGACGGTGCCGAGCCCCACTCCGGCAACACCCATTCCCAACATACCGGTAAACAGCAGGTCAAGAAGCAAGTTCAGAGTGCCTTCCCCGATTGTCAGCCAAGTAATATTCGACACCTTTCCGTATGAGTTCAAAATGCTGACTCCACAGGAACTGACCAATCCGAATGGTGCCGTAATCATCAACAGGCACATGTATGTGATTGCCATATCGTGTATAGCAGGTGTCAGCGAAACCGAGCCGGCAATAATCCATGGGAAAGGAAGCTGAAAAATGGTGAGCGTAACAGCAATGGTTGTAATGAGCCTTCTTCCAGCACTGATGCAGATTGCAGTGTCACGCGCATCGCTTCTCCCGAGTTGATATACTAGGCGGGACATAATTCCAGTCTGTGGAATGATGCTGAAGATTGCCATGAAGATTGCCAAAGGATACGACGCATTTATCGCCGCCAGAGCGTCTGCCCCGACATAATTACCGACGACAAGGCTGTCGCAAAAGACAATGATCATTGTCGAGACCTGCGACAAAAGCATATACGGCAGAAACTGCCGGATCTTGAGGTTGATAAGTTTACTGTCTGAAAAAATGTTCATAGCTTCAAATATTTCCTAACCGTTCCTTCACGAGCAGAGAGACTATCCTTCCCGTTCTTAATTCTTCATTTTCCTGCAAAGTTACGAAAATATCATTGAAGGAAAAAATTTTTTTATTCTTCAAACTTCTCTACCCATTCGTCGAACCGGGCGAGGGTTCTGGGACCGAACTTAGCGAGGGAGGCGCGGGCTTGGTCGATGGTCTTTTCCTTGTCGGGCTTCGTCTTGGAGAAGAACTTGTCGGCGTAGCAGATGATCTGCTCCTCGAGGGTTTCGGGACGGTAGTCCTGCAGGGGAAGGGGGAGGTTCTGCTCCCTGATGTCCTGGATGGTGATTCCTGTGCCGGTGTGGCGTGCACAGACACGTGCGTGGCGGGGAAAGCCTTCCTTCAGAAGCAGTTCGGCACCGAGAAGTCCGTGACGGATGTATGGTTCCGTTCCGAAGCACTGGATGCCGTCGGCATCGCAGAGGAAGATTCCTATGTCGTGGAGCATGGCTGCCTCTTCGATGAATTCCTCGTCAAGGTCCCATTCGGGATGGTTCTCTGCTATCTCGAGTGCCTTGTCGGTCACGCTGATGCTGTGGCGGATAAGTATCTCCTTCAGGGGGGTCTCTTCAGGGTAGTATTTGTCGATTATTGCGTTGTAGTTCACAAGATTATTTACTATTTAGGTGGGTTCTAAAAATTCACCGTTTTAATAAAGAAGCATAACAATGGGTTAGAATAAACTTTTCGTCGCTTTTGGATTTCTTTCGACATCTTGCTGTTTGTCAGTCGGTCACAATGCCCGCATTGCTCCCTCCCTCCGCGCAGCAATCTGCTCGAAACAAATCTCAAAATCGTCTGAAATGAATTTATAGAACCCACCTTAATTATTTACGATTTGGACTAATGGCCATAATAATTTTCTTTTCACTATTCACTTTTCACTATTCACTCCGAGCATTGCGAGGTTTGTACCAGAAAAAGTATTGATGTTGTGCCTGCTTGTCTTTAGGGGTCTTTGCTGAGTAGACGGCTTCGCCGGTGTATGGGTTGATGCCGGTGTAGTACATCTCTGTGCTGAGGGTCATCGGGGTAGGGGTGAACTCCTGTACCTGTTCGAGATGGAAGCCGAGCCTGCGTGTCTTGTCTGCCAGGCTCTTCATGTCTTCCTTTCTGCAGCCGGGGTGTGCGCTGATGAAATATGGCACAATCTGCTGCCGGAGTCCGCTCTGCCGGCATGTGGAGTCAAAGAAGCGCTTGAAGTCGTAGAACAGTTCGAACGACGGCTTGCGCATGAGATGGAGCACGTTGTCCTCAGTGTGTTCAGGTGCGACCTTAAGACGTCCGCTTACGTGATTGCGGATGAGTTCGCTCGCGTATCTGCGTCCTGCCTTCTCGTCGCTCATCACGAGGTCGTAGCGCACTCCGCTGCCTATGAAGCTCTTCTTTATCTGCGGGAGGGAGTCGACTTCGCGGTAGATGCTGAGCAGTGGTGAGTGGTCGTTGTCGAGATTCCTGCAGACTTTGGGGAAGATGCATGATGGGCGTCGGCACTGGACGCAGATGGAACGGTCCCTGCCCTGCATGGCGTACATGTTGGCACTCGGCCCGCCGAGGTCGCTGAGATAGCCCTTGAAGTCGGGCATCGTGCATATCTGCCGTACTTCGCGCATGATGCTTTCCTTGCTCCTGCTGCATACGAACTTGCCCTGATGGGCGGATATGGTGCAGAAGGAACAGCCGCCGAAACAGCCTCTGTGGAGGTTGACCGAGAACTTGATCATCTCGTAGGCAGGGATGGTCTTGCCTTTGTATTTCGGATGTGGCAGACGGGTGTATGGCAGGTCGAAACTGTGGTCGAGTTCTGCCTGTGTCATTGGAGGGTAGGGCGGGTTGACGACGACGAACTTGTCTGCAACCTGCTGCACGATGGTCTTTGCCGTGATCCGGTTTGACTGTTCCTCGATGAGCCGGAAGTTCTCTGCCTGGCATCTTTTGTCCGCAAGGCATTCCTCATGGGAATGGAGGACGATGCAATCCTCTGGCATCTGGCTGGATGAGCCGGAGATATAGGATGTCTGTGGTATGGCGGTCCTGCCTGTGTCCCACTGACCTGTGTCCATCAGCCGTGCCACTTCCCTTATTGGCTTTTCGCCCATGCCATAGATGAGCAGGTCGGCATGGCTGTCGAGGAGTATGGACGGACGGAGTCGGTCCTGCCAGTAGTCGTAGTGGGTAAGTCGCCGCATTGAGGCTTCGATGCCTCCGATGATGACTGGGACGTCTGGAAATAATTCCTTGAGGATGGCTGTATAGACTATCGTTGGGTATTCCGGCCGTTTGTCGTGACGACCGTCAGGGCTGTAGGCGTCCTCGGAACGAAGACGGCGGTTGGCTGTGTACTTGTTGACCATTGAGTCCATGCAGCCCGGTGAAATCGCGAAGAAGAGCCTCGGTCGGCCGAGCTTCCTGAAATCGCGGAAATCGCCGTGCCAGTCGGGCTGTGGGACAACTGCTACTTTATAGCCGTCGGCCTCGAGTATCCTTCCGATTACAGCCGTAGCGAATGAAGGGTGGTCGACATAGGCATCGCCTGAGAATATAATCACATCAGGCTGTTCCCAGCCAAGATGTTCCATTTCTTTCTTTGTAGTGGGTAGCCAGTTCATTGCTCAATTAGTTTAAGGAAATCAGCCATCAGCATGTTGCGATGCCGAGGCTCTGTCATGGTTTCAAACGGAAATCCACAGATGACTGCTTTCTTGCCGTCTTTATCAGTGAAATATGCGGCGGCGGCCTTGTCGGCATAGATGAGAAGTGGCTTGCCCTGTTCTGATATGAGTGATGTAGGGAATGGCACGGAGTAGCATTTGTCGTTCATTTCACGCCAGAAGGTGTATGTGACTGTAGAGTCGGCATCGGTGACTGTGTCCAGGCTCTTGTCCATCAGGGATATGTCGGTCTTTGCAGAGATGCCGAGGCTCTGTGCGAGATTGCCGGAAAGCAATCCTCTCAGGTTCGCTCCTGTGACGATGAGCCTGTTGCCTTTGTTTACATACGATGTCAGCATGGACTGAATCCGAGTGTCAAATACTTTCTGTACGCCACAGATGAGGTCTGCATACTTGTAGGAATCAAGTCGGGTGCTGCCAGCCATGACGGCACCTATGCTGGCGGAGCAGAACGAATGGCCGCTTGCCTCTCTTATCGCCTTGCCGTGGATGAAAGGATAGTCGAAGGTATTGCCCATTATAATCTTGCCCTCAAGTTCGTTGCCGCTGTAGCCTGTGCCGTCTGTGGCTTCAGAACCCATGTTTGCCTTGCTGAATGTCTTCTGCCTGCCGCAATAACCGGCAAATGCTCCATATTGTACGCCAGGGTCTCTGTCAAGGTCAAATCCCTGTTCTTCTGACGTGTTTATCTGTGCCGGTCCTTCAAGGCGCGTGAATGCGTTTACAAGCAGTATAGTCCCATTGTTCGCTGGCGAGATATATGCGGAAAGTGTCTCTGACGGGAAACTGCATCCACCGTTGTTGGCTGCGACTACATAGAATGAGTATATGTTGCCGGGAGTGGCTTTAATGCTATGTGTCGTCCCCCTGACAACCTTGCCGTTGTCAAAGGCTCCGTCGTTGGTACGGGTGTATATGATGAAGAACTGAGGCTTTGCTGTCGGTTCTAATGGGTCGTTCACACCTTCCCACGATAGATGAATGGTGCTGTCAGGCTCTGATAATGAGGTTCTGAAATTCCTTACAGGCAGAGGCTGCACCATGTACTCGAGATGGTGGGTGGTCGCAATATATTTGAGTATTGTCTTATACACAGACCTCGAGAAGTCAAACTTGAATTTAGGGTCATAGCCAAGACACATGTCTGCGAAGTTCTGATGTGACAGCATTTCGAGGATGACTGACGGAACTGCAGGCTCGCGTGTCTCGCAGGGGCTGCGGCGTTGTATATGTCGTACCGGCCAGTTGTATGATTCAAGGTCAGTGCTGAGGTTGGTTATGAACATGCTTGCAAGGTCGTAGCTTGCGAAACGTCCGATTCCGTTGAGAGAGGTGATAGTATCGACCACTGTCACGACCATAGAATCAGGAATGATGACTATAGTGTCGGCACGTAAGCTGTCATTGCATAAACTGTCGACTTTCAGGCTGTCATTATATATGCTGTCAACGGATGTACTGTCAACTTTCAGGTTTCCGGCAATCTGCGACTTGACAGGTTTTGGAATCTTCTTCTGCACTTTCTTTGTGGTCGATGTGGTACAGATGGATAATGAGCCCACTCTGCTGTCGTCGCGCCTGAATCCGGCATCGGTATGGAAGGCTACTGCCAGTTCGACTGGTACCTTCCTGCCTACGGAATCGGAATAATATATGGATTCGCCGGCGAGGTTGTTGACGGAGTATGGACGGGTATAGAGGTCGTCGTTGTAGTCGGTGCTTGAGTGGTCGTAGACCTTGTCTGTAAATCCTGCCCATTGGGCATAGTATCGTGATGCCTCTGCCCAGCGAGGTAAGCCACTTGCTGCCAGGGAAGTGGTGACGTTGCCATAACCAGCACCAAACCGAACGGCATCAGCACTTACGACACCTTTTTGGCTGCTCTGGTTGAGGAGAACTACCTTGCAGTTGTTGTTGAGGCCTTCGTCGAATGAGAATGTCCCGATATAGACCCATGTCCCTCCTCCAATCTTCTGATTGACTTCAATCTCGGTCACCATACCATTATGGTAAACCTGATAGATGGCGTTGTCGATACTTTCCTCAGAGGTCTGGTAGGACACATATACAGCATATTGTCCTGTCTCAGGGATATAAGGCTGCCATGTCGTGGATGCAAGACTATCCTTTGAATTAGATGTCTTGATGTAACGTGCCGTTCCGTCTGTAAACGGATTATCATTACCGGAATAGAGGTCTTTGATATATGCGAAACCAGATGTCTCTGATGTCTTCCAGGTGACATTGCGTGAGTTTTCCTTGTAATAGCCGTCAGTGGTCGGCTTATCGTTGTCAACGATAATCTCATTGTTCTGCCAGTTACGTTCACGAGGTGTATAGACAATTGCCCCTGCATTTTCCAGCATAGGAATGATGTAAGGGATGACAAATGTCTGTGAGAACAGGTCTTCTGTCGTGCAGAAGAGTCTTGGACGTTGCCAGCTCCATGTTCCGGAATTATTGTATCTTCCATGACTTTGCCATAGGGCGATATGCCTGTTGTCTAATCCCTTGCCGGCAGTAAATGCCGCATTGTTGTTCCTTGTCCAGGAGTGGCCGGAATGGTCCTTTGTCCAGATGCGAGTGGAATCGATTGCGTTGGGGCGGAAGTAATTTGGGACAAGTTCCTCAATGAGTCTGCCAGAGGTGCTGACCTCAAGACGGTAACTGCTGATGGAATCGGGAAGGTATGAACGAATGGTCTTGTAGATGTCATTTACTATGGATGGAGTGAATGCCTGTTCTCCGAATCCTCCGCCAACCTTAATCCTTATTGTGGAATCTTCATGGGATACATCGTATGAGTTCAGGGTACAAGGTTTAAGGACTTCTCCTTTTCGTACATAATTGTCGAAATAATGGAGCAGGGAATCCTTTACCTGTGCGTTGATGACAGGAGTGAGTGATGATACTTGTAATATACACAACAAAAGGAACATTAAAATTCCTTTTGCTGTATGTGATGTATGATGTCTGGTCGTCCTCTTTGTTCTCATCCTTTGATGTCAGTTCCCTTTGTAATTGTATTTATTGAAGCCTACTAATTTGTCATATCTCCCTCCAAAGGGCCTGTGATATACATATACATAGTACTCATTTTCTGTCTGATAGAAATTTCCTTCGGTCATGTCGGTCATTCCCACCTGCCTTTCGCCATCGTCGTTCACCAACACATATTGATAATTATATGAACCTTGCTTCAGGGGAAGTACCAGTTCGTATTGGTGGCTAAGGTTGTTGTATTCCATCTGGTAGTAGGAATCATAGCTGTTGTCCGTCAGGTCTCCGTTCAGGTAGACTTCTCCTCCCGGCAGCTTGGGACTGACGAGCGTGAAATGAACAAAGAAATAGTCGCTTTCTGTGTCGTTTTCCTCGTCGTCATTGTTTATGATGTAATAGCGGCCATCCTGATCCTCATCGTAGAGATAATTAATCCTTGGCTTGTCAGGATAGATGACTGCGTGATAATATCCTTTGTCATAGTACATCTTGTCGATGTGCATGGTCGGCACGAGCCTGTCGAGAATCTCGAATCTTCTGTATTCGTTTCCGGCATCAAAGATGAGGCTCTTGTTGTAGTTGTAGATAAGTTGTGTGGCCTTGATGTATGTCGGTTTCAGATTGGAGGCGTGAGTGTCCCATCTTCTGTTCTGAACCACAACTGGCTTGAATTCACTTTCTGGATTATCAACAGCATAGTCCTTGTAGTTTATGGTGAAGGATACTTGCTGGTGGGATTGGTAAGTGTCGATGTCGGTATTTGCACTTACGTCGATATCGATTCCTATCTTTGGCTCGACTATGCTGAAACATGCCTGGGCTACCGGCTCGTCGTCTCCGTCCTGATAGAATTCGACCTTATAGTTTCCGCTTATGAGCAGTTTTACGTCTTTGTTCGGGAATGTGATGGAATAGTGGTTGTACTCCATCTCTGTAGTCATTGACTGGGCGTATTGCTCGATTCTGTACGTTCCGTTAATCCCAGTCATATAGTCACCTTCGTAGATGTCGGATGGTTGCCATTCAGCATCACAATGGGTGACTTTATATGTGTATCTTACATAGTTGTGCTGCAAGTCGTCGAAGGATATCTCGACGAAATGCCCACTCCCCATAACGATTACGGGAGGTTCGCCCCATTTGCCGTCAGCCTTTACCTGTACGGTCTTGAGGTTTTCCATGAAAGAGGCTGTCTGCTGAGCTGCGGAATGAATGTTCGTCAATCCGCAGCTGACAGCCAGAATGATTATCTTAGAAATTGAAATAATTCTTTGCATTATTGTAACTGATGTCTTCCACCATCTGCTGAACTCTTTCCATTTCACTTGCCGGCACTTCTCCGTTCTCGATGTCGTTGCCGAGGAGATTGCATAGTGTGCGACGGAAATATTCATGACGAGGGTATGAGAGGAATGAACGGGAGTCAGTAAGCATTCCGACGAACCGGCTGAGGAGTCCGAGTACGGAAAGGGTGTTCATCTGATTCTCCATGCCTCGCTTCTGGTCGAGGAACCACCATCCGGAACCCCATTGAATCTTACCTGGGCAGCTACCGTCCTGGAAGTTTCCGAGCATGGTTGCAACCATCTCGTTGTCTGCTGGATTGAGGTTGTAGATTATGGTCTTTGTCAGTTTGTCCTCTGATGCAAGACGATTGAAGAACTTCGACATTGCCTTTGAGGTGTTGAACTGTCCGATAGAGTCGAAGCCTGTGTCAGGACCAAGGAGATTGAACATTTTCGTATTGTTGTCGCGGATAGCACCATAATGGAACTGCTGAGTCCATCCAGCGTCGCTATCCATTTCTGCGAACTTCACGAGCATGCAACTCTTGAACTTCAGGATTTCGTCCTTCGTGAGTTCCTTTCCGCCATATACCTTGTTGAAGATTTCGTTGATTTCGTTGTCGGTATAGTCCTCTGCATAGAACTCCTCGATTCCGTGGTCAGAGAGTTTGCAACCATTCTCTGCAAAGAATTCATGACGCTTCTGAAGGGCATCGATGACATCCTGAAACTTACTGATGGCAACTCCGCTCACTTCGCTGAGTTTCTCGATATAGGCCTTGTAGTTGACAGGGTTCTCGACTGCCATAGCCTTGTCGGGACGCCAGGCTGGAATCATTCTTGTGAAACCATTCTCCGCTGCATACTGCTTGTGGAAACGTAGATCGTCAACTGGATCGTCTGTAGTGCAGACAATCTCAACATTGTACTTCTTCATCAGTCCTCTCGCCGTGAAAGAAGGGTCGTTCTGCAGCTTGTCGTTACATTCGTCGAATATTTCCCTTGCAGTTTCAGGCTTGAGTAACTTTGTGATGCCAAACGCAGTCTTCAACTCGAGATGAGTCCAGTGATAAAGTGGATTGCGGAAGGTATAGGGAACGGTCTCTGCCCATTTTTCAAATTTTTCCCAGTCGGATGTGTCCTTGCCAGTACAATACTTCTCGGGAACTCCGTTTGAGCGCATTGCTCTCCATTTGTAGTGGTCACCTCCAAGCCAGAGCTCTGTGATTGATGAGAACTTGTGGTCGTCAGCCACCATCTGAGGAACAAGATGACAATGATAGTCAATGATTGGCATCTTTGCCGAATGTTCGTGATATAACTTCTGGGCAGTCTCTGTCTGCAACAGGAAGTTTTCATCCATGAATTGTTTCATATTTTCTTCAGTTTTCGTTTTCGTTTTCGTTATCGTTATCGTTAAAGTATGGTCTTTACTGCCTCGAGCATGCCGAGTGACTGAATCTTGTCGAGGTCAGCCTTTACGAGTGCTGTAAGACCTGGAATGAGGTTGAGGTCTTCGTGCCAGATGTTCTGTGCTGCGAGCACTCCTTCTGCCACCTTCTGAGTGTCATTCGTTGCCCAGAGGTCCTTCAGCAACTGCATGATTTCCGGTGCATCGTTAGGAATGATTTCTGCCCCGTCAGCTCTTGTTCCACCTTTGTAGTAAGTAATGATGGCTGCAAGCCCGAATACGAGCCCCTGAGGGAGTTCGCCTTTACGCTGGAGGTACGTCTTCAGTCCTGGAAGGTCACGGGTCTCGTACTTAGGGAACGAGTTGAGCATGATGCTTGTGACCTGATGATCCACGTATGGGTTGTTGAAACGCTCAAGAACATCGCCTGCGAATTTCTCCAGTTCGTCCATTGGAAGGTTGAGGGTCTGCATCAGTTCTTCAAACTGTACCTTGTGGATGAACTTGCCCACTATCTCATGGTTGCAGGCATCCCTTACGATATTGATTCCAGAAAGGTATGCGACTGGGGAGAGAACTGTATGAGGACCGTTAAGGAGTGTCACTTTTCTTTCGTGGTAAGGTTTCTCTGATTCTGCGATAAGAACGTGGAGACCGGCTTTCTCTGCAGGAAATTCAGCTTTCAGCTCGTCGATGCTCATGTTTTCTGGCTTTTCGATTACCCAGAGATGGAATGCCTCGCCCTGAACCACAAGATTGTCCTTGTAACAGATCTTTTCCTGAATCTCTGCAATTTCCTTGCGAGGGAATCCTGGTACGATTCGGTCTACGAGTGTAGCGCATACATAGCAATAGTTCGTAAACCAATTCTTGAATCCATCATAGTCGTTGCCGAAGTCCTCCTTCCAGAGTTCAATATATTTGAAGATACAATCCTTCAGATGATGCCCGTTGAGGAAAATGAGTTCGCAAGGCATAATTATAAGACCTTTATCCTTGGCTCCGTTGAAGGTCTTGTAACGATGGAAAAGCAACTGTGTGAGTTTCCCTGGATAACTGCTTGCAGGTGCGTCTGTGAACTTGCATGAGTCATCAAATGCGATTCCAGCTTCTGTAGTGTTAGAAATCACGAATCGTATTTCGGGTTGTTCTGCGAGTGCCATAAATGCTGCATTCTGTGTGTAGGGGTTGAGCGCGCGACTAACACAGTCGATTCTGGTCAGGGAATTAACTTTTTCACCGTTCAGGCGTCCCTGGAGATTTACATGGTAGAGGCAGTCTTGACCATTAAGCCAGTCAACCATGCCTTTTTCGATTGGCTGAACGATTACTACGCTTGAGTTGAAATCGGTCTTACGATTCATCCTGTAGATAATCCAGTCTACGAAACATCTCAGGAAGTTTCCTTCTCCAAACTGGATGATTCTTTCCGGTGCGCAACTCTTAGGCGCTGTTCTTTTGTTAAGTGATTTCATATTCGTCTGTTAATGATTAATAGTTATTCATCTTGTAAAGGCTACCCGCAACTCACGTGGCAGGTAGCCGACAAACACAAAATAAAGTACGACTACCAAACTTGCTTAAAGCCGTACTGTTCTTTATTGTATTCCTGCCTCCTTAAGGTGTTTCTGCCAGTTCCATGCTGACAGAAGAATGTCATCAAGAGGGGTGTCAGCTTTCCAGCCAAGGATAGAGTTCGCCTTGTCTACGTTTCCCCAGATGGCTTCGATGTCACCTTCTCTACGGCCACCAATCTTGTAGTTGAGTTTCACCCCTGTAGCTTTCTCAAACGAGTTGATAAGTTCGAGCACACTGCATCCATGACCAGTTCCGATGTTGAATATCTCTACTGCGTCTTCTGACTTTCCGTCAAGGATTCGTGCCATAGCTGCAACGTGAGCCTTTGCAAGGTCAACGACATAGATGTAATCCCTTATACAACTTCCGTCAGGGGTGTCGTAGTCGTTGCCGAATACGGTGAGACATTCCCTTATACCTATTGCAGTCTGGGTAAGGTAAGGTATGAGGTTTGCCGGAACACCATTTGGCAGTTCGCCGATATGGCTTGATGGGTGTGATCCTATTGGGTTGAAGTATCTCAGAATGATGCTCTTTATGTTTGCACCACTGTGAATGTAATCCTGAATGATTTCTTCGTTAATCTGCTTAGTGTTACCGTATGGACTTTCTGCTTTCTGGATTGGAGCCTTTTCTGTCACAGGGAGATTCTCCTCGGAAGGCTGACCGTACACGGTACATGATGAGGAGAAGATGATTCCTTCAACACCGTACTTAGGCATCAGTTCCAGGAGGTTGATGAGTGAGTTGAGATTGTTGCGGTAGTACATAAGTGGCTTTTCTACAGATTCACCAACGGCCTTGCTGGCGGCGAAATGGATGATGCCCTTAATGTCGTTGTATTTCTTGAAGACGCCTTCGAGCGCTTCGAAGTCACAACAGTCAACTTTTTCAAAAGCAGGACGTATGCCCGTGATTTTCTCAATACCATCCAGGACATTGTCGTTTGAGTTCGACAAATTGTCAATAATTACCACGTTGTAACCTGCCTGCTGTAGCTCCACTGTTGTATGTGAACCGATGAAACCTGTTCCACCAGTTACTAATACTGTCTGCTTCATTATCAATACCTATTTAATAATTATAGTGCAAATTTAGATATTTTTCCAGAAATATACAAGTATTGACAGATTTTTTTTAACTTTGCACTCCGTTTGAATGAGCGAATGGCAAAAGTGAATGCAAGACTATATATATTTACTGTTCTGATGCTTCTCTTCGTGAGTTGTAGGGAAAAAACTATGCATAATCCCTTCAATAAAGTGAACGAGGAAAATCAGACTATTGACCTTACTGAAATTCAGGAGAATGGGGAGATTATTGTGTTCACTCTTTATGGACCTACGAGTTATTTCAAGTTCCATGGAGAGGATTATGGATACCAGTATAAACTTGTAGAGGATTTTGCCGAGCAAATGGGTGTTCGGGTCAGGGTGGAACTGATGCACAACGAACGTGAACTTGTTGACAGGTTCCTACAAGGTGATGGCGACATGATTGCTTACAACCTCACTATTGCGGATTCTCTATATAAACGCCTGATTTATTGTGGAGAGAGTGAAATTACACACTTTATTGACACTCTTACGGTTACTCATAGTCATTTTTTCCCTGATCAAGAAGACTCCGTAGAACATCATCAGGCATGGGCGGTACGCTACGATGCTCCAGAACTTGCACATAATCTCAACCTGTATCTTGCTGAAAATGAATCTCGGTTCCTGGAGATTTCTACACCAAAACAGCATGATGACAATGATGCCTCTCTTACAGGAGGAACCAGAAGGTACGCGCCTCGTATTGTCCCACGCCAAAGCGTGCTTAATGCGGAGAAAGGCGTGCTATCTCAGTATGACGATCTTTTCCGTCGTCATTCATCTGTCTGCAAGTGGGACTGGAGACTCCTTGCGGCGCTGTGTTATCATGAATCCGGATTTGATCCTCAAGCCGTCTCATCTGCTGGTGCTATGGGATTAGGGCAGTTAATGCCTTCAACGGCAAGGTCATACGGAGTAGGACAGGGGCTCCTGTTCAATCCTTCTGATAATCTTCTTGCTGCAGTGAGAGTGATTAACGACCTTTCTGGCCATTATAGTTCAATACGCAACTCCGATCAGCGCCTTAACTTTGTCCTCGCTGCCTATAATGCAGGAAAGGGACATATAGATGATGCTCGCCGACTTGCACGGAAGATGGGAAAGAACCCTAATGTATGGACGAATAATGTAGACAGTGCTGTTCTGTGGCTAATGGTGGATAGCATGTATAAGGACCCGGTCGTGGAACATGGATACATGCGTGGCACGGAGACTTTTGGTTATGTTACTTCAATACGTAACCTTTGGCGATATTACAGGAAAGTGGCACGATGACAAAACGTCATTACACCTTATTAATTATATAATGTTAAACTTCGTTATTAATTATATAATGTTAAACTTCGTTCACGAGAGTGCTGAATAAATATCACTCTAAATGTTGAAAGAGTCATATTAATTTTGTAATTTTGCGACATGAAACATAATACTTTTCTCTGTCTTGCGGCACTGCTTGTTTTGGCCGTGGATATTTTTTGCGGAAATTTGACTATCTGTGCGGGGAACGTTGTGACTGCCCCTGAGTCTCCTTATGCTTTCGAACCACTTTCGATGTACGAGTTTCCCAATCGTGATTTCTCAATCGTAAAGTATGGCGCAAGGAAAGGTGACGTAAAGGCCACTACTCAGGCATTCCAGAAAGCAATGTCGGCCTGCAACAAGGCTGGAGGTGGTAGGATTGTGGTGCCTGAGGGTGAATGGGCTACAGGTCCAATTCATTTCAAAAGCAATTGTAACCTTTATCTTAGTGAGGGGGCCAAATTGGTTTTTGATGATGACTTGAAACTTTATTACCCTGCAGTACAGACATCGTGGGAAGGCGCCGAATGTATGAATATATCACCTCTTCTATATGCTTTTGAGTGTGAGAATATTGCCATAACAGGAAAGGGTACTCTTGCTCCGAAAATGGATTTCTGGAGAACATGGTTCACTCGTCCTGATTCACACATACAGGCAACGAGACAACTTTATGCAATGTGCTCTACAAATGTGCCTGTGACATATCGTCACATGGAGGCAGAAGGTGCGAGAATGCGTCCTCATCTTATCCATTTCAATCGTTGCAAGAACATACAATTTGCAGATTTCAGTATTCGTGAAAGCCCGTTCTGGACAATACATACCTTTATGTGCAAGGATGTGTGGGTCCACGGACTGGATGTTTATGCTCATGGCCACAACAATGACGGAATCGACCTTGAAATGACCCAACATGCTGTGGTTGAGGACTGCCGTTTTGATCAAGGTGACGATGCTGTTGTGCTGAAGGCCGGAAGAAACCAGGATGGATGGAGACTCAATATGCCAACACAGGATATCGTTGTCAGGAACTGCGAAATTGTACAGGGGCATTGTCTTCTCGGAATTGGCAGCGAGATGTCAGGTGGCGTGAGAAGAGTGTACATGCATGACTGTAATTCCTCCGATCAGGTTTATCGATTGTTCTATATTAAGACAAACCACAGACGTGGAGGCTTTGTGGAAGATATAACGGTGGAGAATGTCTCTGCAACGAAAATGTTCCGTGTTTTCGAAATCGATACCGACGTGCTCTATCAATGGAGAGATATTGTTCCTACATTTGAGACAAAAATCACACGAATCAGGAATATTGCCATACGCCACGCTAAGGCCATTCAGGCTGATGCGGTATATGAGTTGAGAGGCGATAGCCGTGACGAAATTGACGGGGTAGACGTTGAGGATGTTCATGTCGGCGAACTGTGCCAGTTCTTCTGCAATGTAGAGAACGTTCGCAATTTACGGACGAAAAACATTACCTACGATAAGTTCGAACCATCCGAAAATAAGATTTCCATACCAGGCTTTTCTCCTGGACGATGAAAAAAGTCTATTGTTGCTTTCTTTTTGCTTTGTAAAAGTGGAAACAAGTAGCAATTTGTGTAAAATAGAAAATATTTTGATAAAAAATAGTAAATAATTATACGTAATTCATAAATATTTTGTACCTTTGCAGTGAAATAATTTTTTTAAGGTAAAAAGTTTGTGAATTTGTACATCAAAAACTTAATTTTATGGAAGCAAAGAAAGTATTGGACGACCTGATGCGTCGATTCCCTAATGAGCCTGAGTATCATCAGGCAGTAAAGGCAGTTCTCGGTACGATTGAAGAAGAATACAACAAGCACCCTGAATTTGATAAAGTGAATCTTATCGAACGTTTGTGTATTCCTGATAGAGTGTACACATTCCGTGTGAATTGGATAGACGACAAAGGTAACATCCAGACGAATATGGGATATCGCGTTCAGCACAACAATGCCATTGGCCCTTATAAGGGAGGTATCCGTTTCCACTCTTCTGTGAATCTCGGTATTCTGAAGTTCCTTGCATTTGAACAGACTTTCAAGAATTCACTCACAACTCTCCCTATGGGTGGAGGTAAGGGAGGAAGTGATTTCTCTCCTCGTGGTAAGAGCAGTGCAGAAGTTATGCGTTTTTGCCAGGCTTTCATGCTCGAACTGACACGCCATATCGGCCCTGATACAGATGTTCCTGCTGGTGATATCGGTGTCGGTGGACGTGAGGTAGGCTATATGTTTGGTATGTACAAGAAACTCACAAACGAATTTACAGGTACATTCACAGGAAAAGGCCGTGAATTCGGAGGCTCTCTTGTTCGTCCTGAAGCAACAGGTTATGGAAATGTCTATTTCCTCCAGGAAATGCTCAAGACAAAGGGCGAGAGTGTGAAGGGTAAGACTGTGCTTATTTCAGGTTCTGGAAATGTTGCTCAGTACACTGCAGAGAAAGTTCTCCAGCTTGGTGGAAAGGTTCTCACTATGAGTGATTCAGATGGATACGTGTACGATCCTGATGGAATTGACCGTGAGAAACTTGACTTCATCATGGAACTTAAGCAGGTTTACCGTGGACGTATCCGTGAGTATGCAGAGAAATATCCAAATGTGAAATATGTTGCTGGTGCCCGTCCTTGGGGTGAGAAAGCCGACATTGCTCTTCCTTCAGCAACCCAGAACGAAATTAATGGCGACGAGGCTCGTATGCTCATTGCAAATGGAGTCATGGCAGTCAGTGAAGGTGCCAACATGCCAAGCACTCCTGAGGCAATCAAGGTGTTCCAGGATGCTAAGATTCTCTATGCTCCAGGTAAGGCTGCCAATGCCGGTGGTGTGAGCGTGTCTGGCCTTGAAATGAGCCAGAACTCTGAGCGTCTCTCATGGACTTCGGAAGAAGTGGACAATTATCTCCACAGAATCATGGAAGATATCCATGCTAACTGTCTTAAGTATGGTACGGAGGACGGTGGTTATGTTAACTACGTCAAGGGTGCTAACGTTGCCGGATTCATGAAGGTTGCTAAGGCTATGATGGCTCAGGGTGTGATGTAATTGAGCAAGAAAGTTTGCACACAAAAAAATAGTTTGAGAAAAGTAGGAGAATCTTTTGGGTTTTCCTACTTTTTTTATGTCCTTACTTGTTAACTTTGCTCTTGCAGACACAAAATAAAGTACGATTATGAAAAAGAACAAAGTTGCAGTGCTGAGCTTTGTTGTCACGATGTTGTTGCCAGCAACATCTCGTGATGCTCAGGCTGGTGGTTATCTGACCAACACGAATCAGAGTATTAGTTTTGTAAGGAACCCATCTCGCGATGGCGCAATCGGAATTGACGGTGTGTATTACAACCCTGCTGGTGTCCTATTCATGAAGCAGGGCTGTCATCTGTCGTTCAACTGGCAGAGCGTCTTTCAAAATCGTGATTGTAAGGTTTTCAATCCGTTGTTTCAGAACAATTTCCGAAATCCTTCAGAAGAAGGATACCGTACTTTCGAAGGCAGGGTGAGAGTTCCAGTTCAGCCGTCACTTATGCTCGCTTATAATAGGAATGATTGGTCGTTTCAGTTTGGATTCGGATTTATTGGCGGTGGTGGTGAGTGTGAGTTTGAGAATGGTGTAGGAATGTTTGAAAACATGATCTCAGTCATTCCACAGAAACTTAGGGCTGCCGGTGCAGAAATTACAGACGAATATGCCCTCGATGCATATATGAAAGGGCGCTCCTATGATTTAGGTTTCACGCTTGGTGTTGCCAGGAAGATTGTGAACGGACTTAGCGGGTATGTGGGATTGCGTGGAATATATGTCACGAATAATTATACTGGACACATTAACAATATTAATTTCAGGTCCGCATCTGGAAATACCATCCCTTCGTCAGCATTTTCTGCCTATGGAGTACCAAGCGACCTCTCTATTGATTGTGACCAGACAGCCTTCGGTGTGGCTCCTATCATCGGACTCGACTGGAAAATCAACAACCACTGGAATGTTGCTGCTAAATACGAGTTCAAGACATCGCTGCGACTGAAAAACAACGCTGTGAACAGTGCCGAGTTCGAACAGTTTGCCATATCACAGGCACAGGCTGGCAACAATCTTTTTATGGGATTTTCTGATAATACAAATGATGTTCCGTCCGACATGCCTGGACTATTGACTTTGGGCGTTCAGTATTCGCCGGTAGAATCGTTGAGGCTTCTTGGTGGATATCATCACTATTTCGATACTGACACCAGACAGTGGACAAAGGACGTGCTCGGCAATACGTATGAATTTTCGTTTGGCGCCGAATACGACATAAATAAGATGCTGGAAATCAGTGCTGGTTATCAGCAGACAATATATACTCAGGAAGAGAGAAATATCAACGATTTGAGTTTCAATCTCAACAGTTGGTCATTTGGCCTTGGGGTTGGTGTGCACATAAGCAGTGCGGTAAAGGTGAATGCAGGGTACTTCCACACCAATTATATTGATTATACTACGGAAGATAAATCGACTTATTCCCGCACAAATAATGTTATAGGTGTTGGCGTGGAACTTAGTTTCTAAGGTCTGATGGTGTAGTAATCTTGATATTTTCCCTGTTGCCTTGAACCAATGTGATGCTGGTGTAGCCGAGAGCCTCGACTACACTGGCATCATCAGTGAATGCAGGCGTGAATTCTTGCTGGTATGCCTTGCGAAGAATCTCCGTCTTGAATACCTGAGGCGTCTGAACCAGTTTGTATTCGCTTCGTGGTACTGTGCAGGATGTCTTTCCATCAGGTGAGAGATGTCGTACGGTTTCCACGATGTCGATTACTGGAATGGCCGTTCCGGTCTCGGCTGCTGTCTTATAGCATCTGTCTATCGTTTCTTGGCTAACGTAGGGTCTTACTCCGTCGTGAACTCCGACGACATCACAGTCGGCCGGTACTAATCCCAGACCGTTCTTTACCGAGTCGAACCGTTCCTTTCCTCCATCTGCGACTATGTGAGGGATACCAAAGGCGTATTTTTCGCATAATTGTTGCCAGTAATCTTGTTGCGGCTGTGGAAGCACGACTATGATGGCCATGTCGCGGTCATAGTCATGGAAACGTTGTATCGTGTGCATCAGTATTGGTGCACCGTCAACGACAAGGAATTGCTTTGGTATGTCTCCTCCCATACGGAGACCTTTCCCGCCTGCAACAATGATGACTGACTTATTATTCATTGCAGATCATTCCTTTCCTGAGAGCGTTGGCAACGTCCTTCCCACAGAAATGTTCCACGATGGTGAAGCCCAGTTCGTATGCTGCACCGGGACCTTTACCTGTGATGAACTGACCGTCTTTCTCCACTAGCGCACCAGTTGGTGTTGCGCCGATAAGTTCTCCTTCGAATCCGGGATAGCAGGTGGATTTCATGCCGCTGAGCAGTCCGAGATTTCCGAGTACCAGTGGTGCTGCACAGATGGCTGCGAGCATCTTTCCTCCCTCGAAATGACTTGTAAGTATTTTGCACAGTCCGTCGTGAGCCAGCAGGTTGGTAGCACCAGGCATTCCTCCTGGCAGCATCAGTATGTCGGCATCACTGAAGTCGCATTCTTCAAATAGTTTATCTGCTACGATTTTCACTCCGTGAGCACTTTCTACGATGTTGTTGCCAGTAACCGACACGAGTATAGTCTTTATTCCTGCCCTGCGGCAGATGTCTGTGGTTCCAAGTGCCTCGCACTCTTCATATCCAGTTGCAAGAAATTGATAGAGGGTTATCATAATAGGTTTCTATATTGTCTGATGGTTTCTTCGAGTCCTAGGTATAGTGCATCACAGATGAGGGCGTGACCGATGCTGACCTCGTCTATCCAAGGGATGTTCTGGATGAGATATTTTAGGTTCACGAGGCTAAGGTCGTGTCCTGCGTTGACGCCAAGCCCACATTCCTTTGCTACTTTTGCGGCCTCAAGGAATGGCTTTATGGCCATCTCGGGATTGTCTGGATAGAGGGTGGCGTAAGGCTCTGTGTAGAGTTCAATCCTGTCTGCGCCTGCTTTTGCAGCATATTCAGTCATCTCAGGTTCTGTGCCTATGAAGATGGAAGTACGGATGCCTGCTTCGCTGAACTGGCCTACGATGTCTGTCAGGAAGTCGAGGTTAGTCTTTGTGTCCCATCCAGCATTCGACGTAATCTGACCAGGTTTGTCTGGAACAAGTGTCACCTGAGTCGGCCTTACGCTGCACACCAGATCAATGAAACTCTCTTGTGGATAACCTTCTATGTTGAACTCCGTACTGAGAATTGGCTTGAGGTTGACGACATCTTGATATCTAATGTGTCTCTCATCGGGACGAGGATGCACGGTGATGCCGTCTGCACCGAACCGTTCACAGTCAAGAGCGACTTGCAATACATCGGGGTTATTGCCTCCGCGAGCATTTCTAAGGGTCGCAACCTTATTTATATTGACACTTAAGTTTGTCATATGCTAAAATTTTATTAATTTTGCAAATGTAATTAATTTTGTACAAAAAAAGAACAGGAAACGGAAAAAATTTTCGTAAATATGGGTCAAGATGTAAAAATAGTTGCTCTTTTCGGAAATGATGGCCAGAAAAAGGCCTCTTTGGTCGCTTCGAAGTTGCGTGAGAAGTCTCGTTTGCTCGGTATGGAGATCATCGAGCCTCGCGGTAGTGATTTCGCTGCCGATCTCGTTCTGTGTCTTGGTGGAGATGGTACTTTCCTTGATGTGGCGGGAAAGGTTGGCAGTAAGGAAATTCCTATATTAGGCATAAATATAGGCCATCTTGGTTTCCTGGCAAATTATTCTCCCGAGGATGCTGAGCACCTTCTGGAGGACATCTCCAATGGTGACTACAAGGTGACAAACCACAGTGTTCTTCAGGTCTCAAGTCCAGAGCTCACTCTTGAAGGCTATCCATTCGCCCTCAACGAGGTGGCAATCCTCAAGCACGATATGTCGTCGATGATAAATATTAAGACTTCCATTGATGGTGAATACCTAACCACATACATGGCTGATGGCCTGATAGTGGGTACGCCAACAGGTTCCACGGCATATCAGCTGAGTGTCGGAGGTCCGATTGTGGTGCCTACGCTGAACACCATATCCCTTACCCCAGTAGCTCCTCATAGCCTTAACATGCGGCCTGTGGTAGTGAGTGGTGAGTCCGAGATAAAACTGGAAATCACAACTCGTAGCAATAGTTTTCTTGTCTCTCTTGACGGTCGCAGCCAGAGCTATCATGACGGCGTGCATCTCACGATAAAGCGAGCTCCTTATGTTATAAAGGTGGTGACCCCGTCCGAACAGACGTTTTTCTCCACTCTCCGACGCAAACTCATGTGGGGGGTTGAATTGGTTGACTGTTAACTGATAACTGATAAAATGTTCAAATTCAATAAGACAAGATATTCCGTTCGTCAGATTGTACGCTGGCTTTGGACTCATCATCATGGATGTCGTACACAGGCACTCGTGAATATGGTGATAGGTCTTGTTCTTGTCATGACAGGCCTGATGTCTGTTGAACTCGTCCGTCGTCTCACCGACATTGCCGTCGGTGCACGTCCGGGAAACCTCGGAGTCATGGCCGGTATTCTCGCAGGAATCTATCTCTTCAACCTTCTCCTGCGTATGCTGAAGACCTGGGTGGGTGCTGTTCTCGGAGTTCGTTCGCAGAACAAGTTGCAACAGTATTTCTTCTCTCGCTTGTTGCGTGGCAAATGGAGTGGGGTGGAGCGTTTCCATAGCGGCGATGTGCTCAACCGTCTCTTTAGTGATGTCAAGGACATAGTGGACCTCCTTACAGAAGTGCTTCCGTTCATAGTAGTCATTATAGCACAGTTCATTATATCCTTCATCTATCTTTTCTCCATGGACCAGAGTATTGCGTGGATACTTATTATCGTCTGCCCGATATTCCTGCTCCTGAGCCGTATTTACTTTGCCAAGATGCGCAGGTATGTACGTAAGGTGAAGGACAGTAACAGTGCCATTCAGGCCATCATACAGGAGAGTATACAGCATAAGATGGTAATCAAGGTTCTTGAACAGGGAAAGTCGATGGTCTCCCGTCTTGAACGTCGTCAGTCCCTCTTGCGCCATCAGGTGAAGAGTAGGGCGCGCTTCTCCATCGTGGCACGTGGAGTCGTCTCGTTTGGATTCTCTGGCAGTTATCTTTTAGCACTTACATGTGGACTGTTTCAATTGAAGGAGGGACTCATCACGGTTGGAGTCCTCGTCGCTTTTACTCAGCTGGTCAGTAAAATCCAGCAACCGCTTCTCGAACTGGCCCGTCTGCTTCCTTCGTTAGTGAACAGCCTCACCTCGTCAGAACGACTTATGGAACTTGAGGAACTCCCGCTTGAGGAACCAAAGGACAAGGCTTACGCTCAGACATTAAGTGCATCAAAATCAGTCGGAGTCAAATTCACCAATGTATCTTTTTCCTATACTGCAAAAGGCATGAAGGCACGTACAGTCCTCGATGATTTCTCCTACGAATTTGCTCCCGGATCATTTACTGCCATCCTTGGGCCTACGGGAGCGGGAAAGACTACACTCCTCCGGTTAATGCTCGCACTGATTGAGCCTGAAAACGGAAATGTCGGACTATGTGACGAGAGTCAGACTATTGCAGCTTCGCCGTCACTTCGAGGCTATTTCTCATATGTTCCTCAGGGCAATACTCTCTTTTCAGGTACTATCCGTGACAATCTCCTCTTCGGTAATCCTGATGCCACTTCAGAACAGATTCGCGAAGCCCTCAGCCTTGCCTGTGCCGATTTCGTATTCAAGTTGCCTGAAGGACTTCATACCCGATGTGGAGAACAGGGTGGTGGACTTTCTGAAGGACAGGCGCAGCGTATTGCTATTGCCAGAGCAATTCTTCGTCCGTGCAAGATTCTCCTGCTCGACGAGGCAACCAGCGCGCTTGACATTGATACCGAACAGGAGGTGTTGACACGTATCAAGACTCATTTTGCTGATACAACAGTCATTTTTGTCACTCACCGTCTCTCGGCTGTGTCCTTTGCTACAAACGAACTCCGTCTGGGGTAATGCCGTGCGGCCCAGTTCTTGTATGGCTTTGCGACCGCATTCGTAACACATGATGACGGGTCGTGAGGATTTAGACAACGGGTTATGTAGACCGAGATGAGTATTTGTTCAGGGAAAGACGAGTACTCGACCAGACCGAGTCAAGTACTCAACTTTGAAAGTACAGTACTCGTCTTCCCCCGCACGAGCGCTCGTCCAGACCTATTCGGCTTGTCATCATCAGCTTCGTGACCGTTCGTCTACTCCGAGGACACCAGTCGTGTGCCTCTATGCCAGCGGTCGTCAACCTCTGTCACTCCTTTTCCTCGGGGCTTCTTCACCCTTTCGCAGACCTCTGGCAGAAACAATCAGTAGTCAGTCAGTCAATTCGCGTATATATATAGCGATTGACTGACTGACGGATTACAGCCAGCAAATTTTTATTGATGTGACATTTGCAATCCTGTCACTGTGCCTTTCAATGATATTTCGTCCATCCGTCCAATCGCTACTATATATAAGCGATTGGACGGATGGACGAAATATGCAAGGTTCACAGTGATAAAATGTGGATTATCTTCTTTGAATATGTATATTTTTCACTTCTGATGCAATAAAAAGGATATATATACGTTATTGTATATGACGCGCGTATAAGCAGAAATGGACAAAGGTCGTAAGTTGAATGGAAAAGTAAGACTTGGACTCGTGATTATCGTATTGATAATCATGGGTATTCGTTGTATTGCCTCATTGAGAGACAATACGACAGCTTATCCTTCAACCCTCAACTCTGTTCCTGAACTGGTTGCCGAGAATGCCGAAGTAGTCGAATGGCAACCTTCATCTGCATCTGCACCTATTGATACTACAATTCACAGAAATGTGAAGAAAACTGACTATCCGAATGGTGAGCATTCGGAGGATTTTACCTTTGACCTGAAAGACCCTGAAAACCTGAAACCAGACACTGCTGTGTATGATGAAAAGGCTGGTATGTACAGGGTTGGAACCAAGCTGGGGGATAATTTCCTCAGTGCTCCTTACCTGATGTCTCCGCTCGACTACATGAAATGGAACGAGCGTTCGGAGATGAATCGCTATTTCAAGTCGCGCAACGACTCTCTGGTGGTGAGAAAGGGTACAAACAAGTTTGATTTCCTCGACATGCAGTTTGATCTCGGACCTGCAGAGAAAATCTTTGGTCCTGGGGGAGTTAGGATTAAGACGAACGGTAGCGCTGAACTGAAATTCGGCTATAACTACAAGTACACCGATAATCCATCGCTCTCGGAAAGGAACAGGAAACAGGCAAACTTCGACTTTGACGAAAAAATCAACATGAATGTCCAGGCAAGTGTCGGTGATAAGATGAACTTCGACATCAAGTACAATACCGAGGCTGTCTTTGGATATGATGCAAAAAATCTAAAGCTTAGTTACGAGGGAAAAGAGGATGAAATTGTGAAGTTATTGGAAGGCGGTAATGTTTCGTTCCCGTCAAATAACTCGCTGGTTAGAGGCGCACAAACTCTGTTCGGTATCAGGACAGACCTTCAGTTTGGAAAGTTGAAACTGCAGACTGTAGTGTCGCAGAAAAAGTCACAGTCAAAGTCGGTGTCATCAAGGGGCGGTGCACAGTTGACTACGTTCGAAATTCAGGCTTACGACTACGATGAGAACCGTCATTTTTACATGGCTCATTTCTTCCACGATAACTACGACAGGTTCTGCGCAAATCTGCCGACTATCACTTCTGGTGTGACAATTAATCGTGTGGAGGTGTGGGTCACAAATACTGGTGGTGCAACGGAAAATACGCGTAATATCATTGGTTTCGTAGACCTCGCCGAGAATCAGAAGGTAAGAGACGAACGCTGGCTCAATGGTGGTACTGCCTACCCGCAGAATGCATCAAATGCCTTGTACCGTCAACTTGCCGCTAACGAGGCGATAAGGTACATGGACTCTGCCAGTGAACCGCTTGAGGCTCTGGGACTTCAGGGTGGTGTGGACTATGAGAAGATAGAGAATGCACGTCTGCTCTCTTCTTCGGAATATACCTTAAATAAGTACTTAGGATATATCTCGCTCTCGAGTACCCTTCAGCCAAATCAGGTGCTTGCAGTGGCTTACGAATACACTTACGGCGGACAGACTTACCAGGTGGGTGAGTTCTCGGCAGACATCAAGGACAACGACAAGGCCCTGTATGTGAAACTCCTGAAGAATACCACGAACTCTCCTGAAATCATGAACTGGAGACTGATGATGAAGAATGTCTACTCGCTGAATACTCAGAGTTTGCAGAAGGATAAGTTCAAGCTGGACATTAAATACCTTTGTGACACAACCGGTGTGGCTATGTCATTCATCCCGGAAGATAAGTTCAAGCAGACAACTCTCCTGAAAATGATGAATCTTGACCGTCTGGATGACAACGAGAAGACTAATCCTAACGGTAAGTACGACTATGTCGAGGGCTACACGGTGCAGAGCAGGAACGGCCGTATCGTATTCCCTGTGGCAGAACCGTTCGGTGAATGGCTGGCAAAGCAACTCGGAAGTGATGAACTGGCGGAGAAATACTGTTACTACGAACTTTATAATTCCACTAAGACTGTTGCGAAACGAGTTGCCGAAAAGGCCAAGTTCAGTATGACAGGTGAGTTCAAGGGTAGCTCAGGTGGCGAAATCTACCTTGGAAGTTCGAATGTGCCGAGAGGCTCTGTAGTGGTGACTGCCGGTGGCGTGACCGGTAACATCTATGAAGTTATCGCCGCGAACGTCGACACGCTGACTTTGATGTCCTACA
>CALELI010000131.1 GCA_937902455.1 uncultured Prevotellaceae bacterium
ATTAATGTTTAGATTAATGGTCATTAATGTTTTAAAATAAAAGATAAAGTCAAATACATAAATTATGGTTGAATTCAAATATGCACCAATGTTTCAGGTCGGCAAGGACGACACTGAATACTATCTGCTCACGAAGGAAGGCGTAAGCGTGAGCGAGTTTGAAGGCAAGGAAATCCTCAAGGTCACTCCTGAGGCACTTACCAGGATGGCAAATCAGGCATTCCGCGATGTCAGCTTCCTCCTTCGCAGAAGTCACAACCTCCAGGTTGCCAAGATTCTCCGCGACCCAGAGGCAAGTGCCAACGACAAGTATGTGGCACTCACGTTCCTCCGCAATGCCGAAGTGGCAGCAAAGGGTATGCTCCCTCTCTGCCAGGACACGGGTACTGCCATCATCCACGGCGAGAAGGGCCAGCAGGTATGGACAGGTTTCTGCGATGAAGAGGCTCTCGCAAAGGGTGTCTTCAAGACCTACACCGAGGAGAATCTCCGCTATTCACAGAACGCACCTCTCTCAATGTACGAGGAAGTGAACACAAAGTGCAACCTCCCTGCACAGATTGACCTCGAGGCCACAGAAGGCATGGAATATCGTTTCCTCTGTGTCACTAAGGGTGGAGGAAGTGCCAACAAGACCTACCTCTATCAGGAGACAAAGGCACGCATCCAGAATCCGGGAACACTCATCCCGTTCCTCGTGGAGAAGATGAAGAGCCTCGGAACTGCAGCATGTCCTCCTTACCACATCGCAATCGTGATCGGTGGAACAAGTGCCGAGAAGAACCTCCTCACAGTCAAGCTCGCTTCCACTCACTACTACGACAACCTCCCTACATCTGGCGACGAGACAGGCCGTGCGTTCCGCGACATCGAACTCGAGAAGCAACTCCTCCAGGAAGCCTACAAGATTGGTCTCGGTGCCCAGTTTGGCGGCAAGTACATGGCTCACGATGTACGTGTGGTACGTCTGCCTCGCCACGGGGCAAGCTGTCCTATAGGCCTTGGAGTAAGCTGCTCTGCCGACAGAAATATCAAGTGTAAGATAAACAAGGACGGAATCTGGATTGAGAAGATGGACGACAACCCATCAGAGCTCATCCCTGAGGAACTCCGCAATGCAGGCGAGGGCGAGGTAGTGAAGATTGACCTCAACCAGCCAATGGACGAAGTGTGCAAGATTCTCTCACAGTATCCTGTATCTACACGCCTCTCACTCAACGGAACCATCATCGTAGGCCGTGACATCGCTCACGCCAAGATCAAGGCACGTCTTGATGCAGGCGAGGGAATGCCTCAGTATCTCAAGGACCACCCAATCTACTATGCAGGACCTGCAAAGACTCCTGCCGGAATGGCTTGCGGAAGCATGGGACCTACCACTGCAGGACGTATGGACCCATACGTTGACGAGTTCCAGGACAACGGCGGTTCACGCATCATGCTGGCAAAGGGAAACCGTTCCATCGACGTCACCAATGCCTGCAAGAAGCACGGTGGATTCTATCTCGGAAGCATCGGCGGACCGGCAGCCATCCTCGCCCAGAACAACATCAAGTCAATCGAGTGCGTGGAATATCCAGAACTCGGAATGGAGGCCATCTGGAAGATTGAGGTAGAAGACTTCCCTGCATTCATCCTCGTGGACGACAAGGGCAACGACTTCTTCAAGCAGCTCAAGCCCTGCCAAGGCTGCAGTATACTGGCATAGCCAGAGTGAAAAGTGAATAGTGAAAAGTGAAAAAAGTAAATAAAAAACTATGGACGAAGTAAAACAATTCCTCAATGAAGCCGAAGAGGCAATGGAGATGGCAGTGATGTCACTCGACGA
>CALELI010000132.1 GCA_937902455.1 uncultured Prevotellaceae bacterium
ACCGTCAGCATTGCCGCGTTCGAAAATACGGGCGCAGTCGATGGCATCCTGCATGTTCGAGTCGCTGAGTGGGGCAAGTGGATATTCCCTTGTCTGGTTTATCATTGCGAGACCTATCTTGAAGTCTTGCGAATAATCGAGAAAACCCTGAGATATGGCAATCAGATAACCTTTGAAGTCCTTGCTTATCTCCGTTATCTGCATGAATGAGTTCGCGGTAATCGTTGCAACATGTTTCGGAATGAGTTTGTATTCCTGCAGGTTGATGTTAATGTCCATGTGGCCCTGTGTACAGATAAATATCAGCGACATCTTCAACTTTACAGGCCCATGCGTGTTGATGGTCATCGGCACATAGTCATCAGGCAAGTCTACGTTGTCTGTAAGGAATAATTTTCCTTCAATCTGGGTACAATCCAGATTATGCGGAAAACTGTTGAAATCAATCTGCTTTACTTCCTTCACGGCTTCTTTGGTCTTGTCTCTCCCTTTTCGAAGAGTTCGATTGCACGCTTCACGGTGATGTCATCATGATTGAAGTACTTCACATACTCCTCCATGTCCATTGCGTTGTATATTATGGTGCCATAGATGACGTCTTCAAACAACTGACGTGACTTGATAATCATGTTGTTCCTTCTCTTTACGCCCTTCGAGTCGCAGAAACGTACGAATTCTTCTATTACATGGTTCTTCTTGAGTTCGTCAACGATGTTATCAGCTGTTTCAAGTGCCCTCAGTTCCTTCCTGTTCTTGTCGGAATAGTCGAAGCAGAACTGGCTTATCAGTCCTTTTGATGCCACTTCCTGATAGTATGAGGTGAAGGCTGTTGTATCTTCTGCCACGAATACGTCTGGCACGATGCCACCACCGCCATACACTTCTCGTCCGATGCTTGTCTTATAGATTTCTCCGCTCTGACGTATTGAGTCCTCATTGAAGAACTCTCCATGTTCATATCTGCGGATAATGTCCATTTCGTAGTCCTTGATGTCTCCGTTTGTGTATGGTTTCTGGATGCATCGTCCGGAAGGGGTGTAGTAGCGGGCAATGGTAAGGTTCACGAGTGAACCGTCGGAGAATGGCATCTGCTGTTGTACAAGTCCCTTTCCGAATGTTCTCCGTCCTACGATCATACCTCTGTCATTGTCCTGGATTGCGCCAGAGAATATCTCCGATGCACTTGCACTGATTTCGTCGGTCAGTACGATGAGCGGAATGCTCTGGTATGAACCGTGTCCGTCGCTGTTGAATTCCTCGCGTGGCATCTTCCTTCCTTTTGTGTAGACAATCAGTTTGTTGGCAGGGAGGAATTCGTTGACCATCTGTATTGCACTCATCATGTATCCGCCCGTGTTTCCTCTCAGGTCGATGACGAGCCCCTTGAAACCTTCCTGCTGGAGTTTGGCAAGGGAGGTGAGGAGTTCTGCGTAGGTCGTCTCGCTGAATTTGGCAACCTTTATGTATCCCAGTTCCTTGGTCAGCATGTATGTCGCATCAATACTCGTGACGGGTATGTCGCCTCTTACGATAGAGAAGTACTTTGGCTTCTTCTCGCCGTTTCTTATCACACCTATCTTCACGGTTGTACCTTTGTCGCCTTTGAGACGGTGAAGGGTCTCGTTGTTTGTGACGACCTTGCCTACGTACGGCTTACCGTCCACACTGACAATCCTGTCACCTGCACATAGCCCCACCTTCTCCGACGGACCGCCCTTGATGATGTTGGTGATGTAGACAGTATCGTTCTTTATGGTGAACTGCACGCCCACACCGCTGAAACTCTTCTTCAGGTCATCGTTTGCCACTTTCGCATCTTCTGCCGAGATATATGAAGAGTGAGGGTCGAGTTCCGACAGGATGTTTGGAATGGTTGACTCCACGATCTTCTCTATGTCGACTGTATCGACGTACTGGTTGTCGATATAGTGCAGCAGATAGTTGAGCTTGTTTGATGTAGTGTTCACTATATTGAGCTTGCTTCCTGTGAACCTGTTGGCAAAGAACATGCCCAGCAGCATTCCGATTACCACACTAACGGCAATCACTATAGGCGCAAATCTTGATTTCTTGTCCATTTCTTATTTGTCGATTTCCATGAATACAACTTCTATTCCTGCTCTTTCAAGAAGGTTGATACCTTCGTCCAGACGGTATTTCTCACCGTAGATCACTCGCTTGACTCCCGACTGGATGATCAGTTTTGCGCACTCGATGCATGGAGAGGCAGTGATGTACATGGTGGCACCGTCACTCGAATTGTGTGAACGTGCCAGTTTTGTTATTGCGTTAGCCTCAGCGTGGAGTACGTATGGCTTGGTGACATTGTTTTCCTCACACACATTCTCGAATCCCGATGGTGTACCGTTGTAGCCGTCTGATATGATTCTGTTGTCCTTCACGACTAATGCACCTACCTGTCGTCTCTGGCAGTAAGAGTTCTCTGCCCATATCCTTGCCATTCTCAGATAGCGCTCATCCAGTTTGCGTTGCTTTTCTTTATCCATGTCTGTATGTATTGTTCATTTTTCATTGTTCATTTTTCATTCTTCATTTAGAATTGTCCTGAGTCCAGGTCGATATAGTTCTTGTCGTCTGAATATATTCTCACCACATTGTGGTCACCGGAATATCCTGATGCATTCTTCATGATGTTGACAATCATCCGGCTTAGTTCTGTCGGGGTAGGGATAGCCTCGTCCATTTCCATCTTGAAGTCTCTGTTGCTGGCATCGGCACTCCATTTCCCGCTTATGAATGTTCCCGCGTTGAGTTCTCCTGTGAATGTGTTTCCGGAGAATGTGATGCAGTAGACGTTCATGTTCTTGTTCATCTCCTTCAGTTTCTCCATCTCGTACGTGCCATTGTATCTGTAACTCGTAATCTTAAACTTGCCATTGAATATATTGCCCAGATCGTCGTCCTTGTTGCATCCAGCCATCATCAGTGTCATGATGATTGCTCCCAAAAGCCATATCCGTTTCATAACCTCATTCCTCATTGCTACTCTTCACTTTTCACTCTTCACTTTTCACTCTGGCGCAGCCAGTTCTCTCCAGCAGTGCGTCGATAGTTGGCTCTCCTCCCTTGAAACGTTTATAGAGTACCATTGGCTTCTCTGTACCACCTTTGGAGAGTATGTTCTCCCTGAACCGCCTTGCTGTCTCACGGTCGAATATACCGTTTCTCTTGAATACGGC
>CALELI010000133.1 GCA_937902455.1 uncultured Prevotellaceae bacterium
TACCCAGTCAGAATAGGACATGTGGAGATTTCCCGATTTATGCTTCTACAGGAATTGCAGAGTATCACAACAAATATAAGGTTGAGCCACCTTGTGTTGTTACTGGAAGAAGTGGAACTATTGGAGATGTATTCTATATAGACAAAAGGTGTTGGCCTCTCAATACTACATTATGGGTAAAAGACTTTAAAGAAACCCCATCATTCTTCGTTTACTATAAGATGAAAGAACTTGAATTGGGAAAAACCGTGTCAGGATTTGCGGCGGTGCCTACATTAAATCGCAATGACGTACATATGATGGAATCAACTATTCCGCCAAAGAACATTCTATTTGACTTTGAAGGGAGAATAAAGATTCTCCATCATCATAAAGTAATAATGGAGCAAGAAACCTCAAAACTTTCCGAACTTCAATCTCTCTTATTAGCCAAGATGGGAAATTAAACCAATAATTAATAAACTCACATGAGAACCCGACTACAATTATCACAAATAAAGGAAACATTAGACAGGGGTAAAACTTACATAGAAGTCTTTAAGGAGATAAAGGACCTCCAAGATATGTGTCAAAATATGGACAACACCAAGTTGTTGGAATATATTCCTGTGAAAATTGTTGCTTGTTTCGAGCAGTTCTTTAGAGATGAATATCTTGAGATATTATATAATCCAAATACAAAGAAAAGACTAAAAGATATTGATTTATTTAAGAATGTAAAATATGATATTGATTTAATTGATGCGTTTAATGACAATACGATAACCATAGGGGAATATCTTTCAGATCTTGTTCCATGTAGTAAATTAGAAGATATCAATAATGCACTGTCTCAACTGCTTGATATCAAATTTCTTCATGAGTTTGAGGTGAAATATGGCAACGATATATTTAAGTCAGTAATTGAGGTTTTCAGGCTCAGGCATATTTATTGTCATGAAGCACCATTATGCGAAGATATTATTCCAGAAAAAGCTAAACAATTGATAGCAGATTCTTATCAGTTTTTAGAATATTCCGATGATGTTATAAGAACAGCTTTGTACTTGGACTCCCCCAATTTAATTGATGAGTTGTCAATAGCAAAATGTAATTATTCGAAGGCCAATAGCGAATTGGAAGAATTGATTGAAAGGATTAAGTTTAAAACGAAAGAACGACCTTCATCATATTCCGATTTCGGCTATTTGAATAAGTGGAAAGAATACCGAGAAGAAAGAGCCAAATGTGATTCGTCTGTTGATAAAGACAACTATTTACCACTATATTATCAGAGGAGTTTAGAGCGAACGACAAAAACTCTCATTATGGAATTGAAGGAAGATTTTAAATACGAATTAAGAAGATAATTAATTACTGTCTTTGCTTTTAGCGAAGATGGGGCAATAAATACATCGCAAATGAACGAAATCCAATTCATATTATATCAGCTGCCCGATGAAGAGGGTAAGGTCCAGGTCATCATCAAGGATGAAACCATTTGGGCTACGCAGAAGGCTATGTCACAGTTGTTTAGCGTGGGCGTACCCGCCATTAGCAAGCATCTGAAGAATATTTTCGAGGAGAATGAATTAGATGCCGATGTGGTTGTTTCCAAAATGGAAATAACCACTCAACACGGTGCCATAGAAGGAAAGACACAACGGAATGAAACCGCTTTTTATTCCCTCGATGCTGTCATTGCCGTAGGCTACCGCGTTTCATCGGCAAGAGCCACCAAGTTCCGCATTTGGGCAACCAAAGTCTTGAATGAGTTCATCCGAAAGGGCTTCGTGCTGGATGACAATCGGCTAAAGCAAGGAGAAAGGGTGTTCGGAAAAGATTATTTCCGTGAGTTGTTAGAAAGGGTTCGCTCCATCCGTGCCAGCGAACGACGTATCTGGCAGCAAATCACTGATATTTATGCGGAATGCAGCATTGACTACGATAAGAATTCGCCTACCACACGGGATTTCTATGCGATGGTTCAGAATCGCTTCCATTATGCCATTACAGGGCAGACGGCAGCAGAAATAATCTACACAAAAGCCGACCACAAGAAAGCCAACATGGGATTGACTACATGGAAAAATGCACCAAACGGTAGAATACTAAAATCGGATGTCTCAATTGCAAAGAATTATCTTTCGGAACAAGAAATCAGAAAGTTGGAACGTGCTGTAACTGGATTTTTTGATTACATAGAAGACCTTATTGAAAATGAGAATACATTCGATATGTCTCAATTTTCAGATAGCGTGAATGCCTTTCTTTCTTTCAGAAACTATAAAATATTGAAAGGGAAAGGAAGTGTGTCAAAAACGGAAGCTGATGCAAAAGCCGAGAGTGAATACTGCATTTTTAACAAGACTCAACCTATTATTTCCGACTTTGACAGGGAAATCAAACGATTGAAAGGAGAATAAGCCTATGTCACACTTTAACGAACATACGCTGGAGATGGCCATCATGGAACTGTTTGAGCAACAGGGCTACAGTTACATGAATGGCGAGACGATACACAAGGAGCAGACGGAGGTGCTGCTGCGTGTTGACTTGCGGATGTATCTGATGGATAGATATGCCCAAGAGGGAATCACACCTTTGGAGGTGGAGCGAGTCATTGCAAAGCTGACGGCAGACAATGGTGCTCCGCTCTACGAGCAGAACGCGCAGACGTATCGATTGATGACGGAGGGCTTCGCCATTAAGCGTGAGGACGCTTCTCTGCCAGACCTGTTCGTGGAAGTGATAGACTTTAAGGACATAGACAAAAATATCTTCAAGGTTGTCAATCAACTGGAAATAAAGGGACAAGAGCGACGTATTCCTGACGGTATCGTCTATGTGAACGGTTTGCCCGTAGTGGTGCTTGAGTTCAAGAGTGCTGTAAAGGAGGATACCACCATCATGAATGCCTATACACAGCTGACGGTGCGTTATCGCAGGGATATTCCAGAGCTGTTCCGTTATAATGCCTTTGTGGTCATCAGTGATGGTGTGAACAATAAATATGGAACGCTGTTTACGCCTTACGAGTTCTTCTATGCCTGGCGTAAGGTAGAGCGTACGGACAAGGCAAACGACGGTATCGATTCCCTGCACACCATGATGAAGGGATTATTCCGTAAGGAGAGACTGCTGAGCGTGATGAAAGACTTTGTGCTCTTCCCTGATACATCTAAGAGTGAAAGGAAGATAGTTTGCCGCTATCCGCAGTTCTTCGCTACCCATCGTTTGTATGAAAATATTTTGGAACATTCGCACATCAACCTGCATGGTGATGGAAAGGGAGGAACATACTTCGGTGCAACAGGATGTGGTAAAAGCCTGACAATGATATTCCTTACACGTATGCTGATGCGTAGTCGCCATTTGGCAAGTCCTACTATCGTGTTGATAACAGACCGCACAGACTTGGACGACCAGCTGTCGGCACAATTTGTGAATGCCAAGCAGTTTATCGGTGATGAAACGGTAGTAAATGTAGAGACACGCGAAGAGTTAGGTAAGATGTTGAGAGGAAGAAAGAGTGGAGGTGTATTCCTGACAACTATACAAAAGTTCAGCGAGGACATCAATCTGTTATCCGACCGTGCCAATATTATCTGCATCTCTGATGAGGCTCACCGTTCGCAGACGAATATAGAACAGAATGTGACAATTACCGATAAGGGCGTGAGGCGCAGTTATGGCTTTGCCAAATATCTGCATGACTCGCTGCCTAATGCCACATACGTAGGCTTTACTGGTACACCAATTGATGCGACTATAGATGTGTTTGGAGATGTCGTAGATTCCTATACAATGACAGAATCGGTGGCTGATGGTATAACTCGCCGTATCGTTTATGAGGGAAGAGCCGCCAAGGTGTTTGCTGACCATAAGCAACTAGAGGCGATAGAGGCTTATTATAAGCAATGTGCCGAACAGGGTGCCAATGAATATCAGATAGAAGAAAGCAAGAAAGCGGTGACGCAGATGAATAAGATTCTGGGTGACCCGAAGCGATTGGTTGTGGTGGCGCAAGATTTCGTTGAGCATTATGAAAAGCGAATAGAAGAAGGAAGCACCGTCTGCGGCAAGGCAATGTTTGTGTGCTCCAGTCGTGAAATAGCCTACGACCTATATAAACAAATAGTTGCCTTGCGTCCCGAATGGGAAGAAAAGATTGGCTCAGAAGACCAAACACCAGTAGAGCGCATCCGACTCGTGATGACTCGTGAGAAGGATGATGACCCGAAACTGCGTGAGTTGATTGGTTCTGACGAAGATCGCAAGGCACTCGATGTGCTGTTTAAAAACCCCGACTCGAATTTCAAGATTGCTATCGTCGTGTCCATGTGGATAACAGGCTTTGATGTGCCATGTCTTGACACGATGTATATTGACAAGCCACTGCAGAAACACACGTTGGTACAGACCATTTCGAGAGTTAACCGTGTGTACGAGGGCAAGGACAAAGGACTGGTAGTTGACTACATTGGTATCAAGAGCAATATGAATAATGCACTGAAGCAATATGCCGGCGATGGTGATATGGGTGACAATGTGGAAACCATCGAACAGAGCGTGACGATGGTGAAGGACGAGTTGGACATCTTGCACCGAATGTTTCATACTTTCGATTACAGCAAGTTCTCTATGGGTACGCCATTGGAACAATTGGAATGCCTGAAACAGGCGGCAGAGTTTGTACAGGCTACAGAGAAAAACCAAAACCTGTTTATGGGCCATGCAAAGAAACTGAAGTCTGCTTACAATCTCTGTTCCAATCATGAGGATATCAGCGATAAGGAACGTGAGGATATCCACTTCTTCACGGGGGTGCGTTCTATCATCTACAAACTGACCAAAGGTGACGCTCCTGATGCTTCGCAGATGAACCGGAAAGTAAGCCAAATGATTGCAGAAGCCTTGCAATCGGATGGAGTGGAGGAAGTGGCTCAGGTAAATGCAAATACAAAAGATTTGGACTTACTGAGCGAAGACTACATGTCGAGGTTGGAAAAACTGAAGTTGCCTAATACTAAAGTGAAGTTAATGGAGAAACTGCTACGGACAGTTATCACCGACTTCAAGAAAGTAAACAAGATGAAGGGCGTGGACTTTACTAAGCGCCTGAATGCATTGGTACAGCGATATAATGACCGTAGCGACAATGCCGTATTTGCCGAAGAAGTGCTTAATGAAGTTGCCAAACAGATGGCAGAACTGCTGAAGGAGGTAAACAAAGAGAAGAAATCGTTCAAGGATTTAGGCATCACTTATGAGGAAAAGGCTTTTTACGATATTCTGAAAGAGATTGCTCACAAGTTCGGCTTTGAATATCCCGAGGATAAACTGTTGACACTGGCAGCTGCTGTGAAGAAGATGGTGGATGATAAGTCGAAATATACTGACTGGGCAAATCGTTCTGACATCAAGGCAGAGTTGCAGATGGACCTTATTCTGATACTTGCAGAACATGGTTACCCTCCGGTTCCGCAAGATGAGGTTTTCAAGGAAATCTTTGAGCAGGCAGAAAACTTTAAGAAATACGAACATGCTGATGAAGAAGATATTGTGAAAGGGACACCTGTCATCTCTATGTATCCCCGATTTGAGGATGACGAAATGATGATAGCAGCTGAAGATATATTCATCTATGGCAGTATCCCTGTTGACTTGCCAAATACGAAACGTAAGGAGTTGACCAGTGGGAACTTGGATTTGGTTCTAATGTACGCCATAGGTAGTAGTGCTCGCCAGAAGACGGAGACTGCCGGCAAAATTGCTTTGGGTATAAAAGAAGGAATGTTGAAGAACGAACAGATGGTCGCATACAAAAGCATTAAATACCTAATGTTCCATTATTGGAGCAATCCAAGGGCATATCTGTTGAATGGAAAACCTGTATTGGTTGATAAGGATGCTGTTCCGTCTGAATACCTAATCCGAATGGATAAGGATGCCGTAAAGTATCTGTTGTTGGATTATAATCTTCAGCAATCAGCAGATTTAGGAAATGTAAATATCCTAAAGACTCAGCGAAGAGGTGAAATCAGATACCTTCCATTTGTAACGACATTAAAAAGTATTGTAGATGAATAGAATAGTTCTCATAGGAAATGGATTCGACTTGGCTCATGGTCTTAAAACCTGTTTGAAAAGGTAAAAAAAGGTCGCGAGAATTATTATGTCAATGTTCGTGTAATCTGTTTCTAAACTATATTGATTTAGCAGTACAAAGAACCAAAACGATTTTCAAATAACAATGTAATATCAGGGAACTTCAAAGAAACTCAAACACGCAAATTGCGTAAACTCAATCAGTTTGTTTCTTCACTCATTGTTTATTAGGCCATGGCGTTCAGGCGAGCACGCTCGGAGTCCGCATTGTTTACGCAGACAAAGAAAAAAGCACTTGCGACTGCTCGCAAGTGCCTGACTTTTCAGTGTGGACCAGCCTGGGCTTGAACCAGGGACCTCCAGATTATGAGTCTGTTGCTCTAACCAACTGAGCTACAAGTCCTTTCCACGTGCTTTGTTGTGGCACAACACATTTTTGAGTTGGGCTACCTAGAGTCGAACTAGGCTCTTCAGAACCAAAATCTGACGTGTTAGCCGATATACTATAGCCCAATCCTCAGATAGCACTTTTTCAAAATGCGGTTGCAAAGGTACGAAATAAAAACGATATTAGATGCTTTTTCCGTAACATTTTTTATGTTTTTAATCTTAAATTATGCTAATTGGGAGAATATTTGATACATCTTTGGATTTTATTTAGTATATTTGCACGAAATTAGTAATGTTATGGGAAGTAAATCTGTAATCCACAACAAGAGAAGGAACAACATCCGCCTGCACAGCGAGGGCAAAGAGACTCTGATTATCGCCACCATGGTGATTGCAGTGATTCTGTATGTCTGTGTACACGTGATTGGTATGGCATGGTACTCATGGCTTATAATCATTGTGTTTGCAGTAGTGTACGGCATATTGCTGAACTTCTTCAGGTGTCCTATACGTATGTTCCAGGGTCCTACTACCGAGACGATTGTGGCTCCTGCCGACGGTCATGTAGTGGTGATCGAGGAGGTGAACGAGGATGAATACTTTCATGACAAGAGAATTATGGTGAGTATTTTCATGAGCCTGACAAATGTCCATGCCAACTGGGTGCCTTGTGACGGCAGGATCATCAAGGTCGGTCATCAGGATGGTAATTTCATGAAGGCCTATCTGCCAAAGGCAAGCACGGAGAACGAGCGTTCGATGGTGGTAATCAAGACTCCTCACGGTCAGGAGGTGATGGTGAGACAGGTTGCCGGTGCAATGGCACGAAGGATTGTGACCTACGTGGAAGAAGGCATGGACTGCTATATTGACGACCACCTTGGATTCATCAAGTTTGGTTCGAGGGTGGACGTGTATCTTCCGTTAGGTACCGACATTCAGGTGAAGATGGGTCAGGCAACGACTGGTGACGAAACTATTATAGCGCAACTGAAATGAGAAAACATATTCCAAATATGATTACCTGCTGCAACCTTATCTGTGGTTGCATTGCCGCAGGAGCTGGATTCCATAATAATTTTGCTACTGCCTTCCTTTTCATCCTCCTGGGAGCCGTGTTTGATTTCTTCGACGGCATGGTTGCCCGGAAACTGGGCGTATCGGGACCTATGGGCGTGGAACTGGACAGCCTGGCTGACGTAGTGACCTTCGGAGTGGCTCCCGCTTCGATGGTCTTCACCATGGCCACCCAGATATGCTATCCTTCGTTCATGTACAGCAAGTTCTTCTTCGTGCTTGTGCCATACACAGCATTCCTCATCCCGGCCTTCTCTGCTCTACGACTTGCAAAGTTCAATCTCGACGACAGACAGCACGAGACTTTCATCGGAATGCCAACTCCTGCCAATGCCCTGTTCTGGAGTGCACTTATCTTCAGCAGTATAGATTACCTGAAATCGCCTATGTTCAATGCCCTGTGGCTGGTGCTGTTCATCATCATGTTCTGCTGGCTGCTGGTGAGCGAAGTTCCTATGTTCAGCCTGAAGTTCAGGAACCTGGGATGGGAAGGCAACAAGGTGAGATGGATATACATCATCATGGTTGCAGTAATCATGTTGCTTTTCGCTGTCAGTGCTGACGGACATATCTGGAAAATGCTGGCAAGAGGTCTTGCCTGTTCTGTAGGGTTGTATGTGGTGATTTGTTTAGTGCAGTTGAAATGTTCCAGATCCTGATTTTTTTCCTCATCATCGTCTTCGTAATCTTCCTGGTCATGTTTGGCATGGTCGGGTCGATTATCTATAAGGTCATGGCATGGCTGAAAGGTCTCGTCAATCCCGACAGAGCCAATGACAGGAAAGACGGCACCTTCGTGAACGGCTCGGACGACAGATCTGAGACGAAGAGCGGTCAGGTAATCAGCAACGACGAGGGCGAATACGTAGATTTTGAAGAAATAAAGAATTAGTGTGAGATGACTGACGACGAGAGATTCATGAAGGAAGCCTTGAGCGAGGCTCGCAAGGCTCTGGAGGATGATGAGATTCCCATAGGTGCTGTCGTCGTGAGTGACGGACGGATAATAGGACGCGGACACAACCTGACGGAATGTCTGCATGACGTGACCGCCCATGCCGAGATGCAAGCCATCACCGCCGCAGAGGAATATCTCGGAGGCAAGTATCTCGACAAATGCAGTCTCTACGTCACCGTGGAACCATGTGTGATGTGTGCCGGTGCCATTGGATGGAGCCAGATGGGGAAACTGGTATATGGTGCTGCGGACGAGAAACGAGGGTATTCCACATTTGCCCCCAAAGCCCTTCATCCGAAGACTCAAGTGGAAAGCGGGGTCATGGCCAATGAGTGTGGAAAACTGATGAAAGACTTCTTCCAGAAGAAAAGATAAGGCTCATGGACAGAATTCACCTTAATGAGACCATTTCTACGAATACTTATTTCAAGGAAATGCTCCAGTCAGGAGCAGAACTGCCTGGATGCACGATAGCAGATGCTGACTTTCAGACGAGCGGACGAGGTCAGGCAGGAAACGTGTGGGAGAGCAAGAAGGGCGAGAACCTGCTCTTCTCCATCCTCTGTCACCCGAGAATGGTGGAAGCAAGGAATCAGTTCCTGCTTTCCCAGGTCATAGCACTGGCTGTATGGAACACCCTGGACGACCTGATAGAAGGTGTCAGCATAAAATGGCCTAACGACATCTACTGGGACGAGAAGAAAATTTGCGGGATACTCATAGAATGTGACCTCGTAGGCAGCAGGATAGAGAACTGCATTTGCGGAGTAGGACTGAACATCAACCAGACGCAGTTTGAGAGTGATGCCCCGAATCCAGTATCACTCGCACAGATTGTGGGGTTCAGCTTCGACAGGGAGAAAATCCTGAACGGAGTAATCGATTATTTCGAGAAATACTATTCCATGCTCGAAGAGGGGAAAGAAGAGGAAATCAGGTCGACATACAAGGCACACCTCTTCAGGAAAGACGGTTTCTTCCCATTTGCAGAAATTGATGGAGAGATGTTCGAGGCCGAGATACAAGATGTAGAACCAGACGGACTTATCATCCTGAAGGACAGGGAAGGTAAGACAAGAAAATATGAATTCAAACAGATAAAATGGATACTAAACACATAAGGATACAGGACTTCAATTACGACCTTCCCGACGAGAGAATCGCCAAGTTCCCACTCGCCGAGAGAGACCACAGCAAGCTACTCATCTACAAGGCCGAGGAAGGACAGGATACCGAGAAATGCATAACAGAATCGCAGTTCTTCCACATCCCTGAGTTCCTTCCGAAAGGCGAGATGATGGTCTTCAACAACACGAAAGTGATTCAGGCACGGTTGCGTTTCCGCAAGGACACAGGTGCACTGATAGAGGTATTCTGCCTCGAGCCGTTTTCTCCTGCCGAATATGCCGAGAACTTCGTGGCCGTAGGTCACTGCCAGTGGCTGTGCATGATCGGTAACCTGAAGAAATGGAAGAGCAAGAGCACCCTGCAACTCCAGCTGAAGAACGACAGCGGAGAGACACTCCTGCTCAATGCCGACTACAAGGGAGAGCACGGGACATCACATATCATAGAGTTCTCATGGGAAGGAAACTATTCGTTTGCCGAAGTGCTCGACATTGCCGGCGAACTCCCTATCCCACCATACCTCAACAGAGAGACACAGGAAAGCGACAAGAGGACCTACCAGACAGTGTACTCGAAGATAAAAGGTTCCGTGGCGGCACCTACGGCAGGACTTCACTTCACCGACGAGGTACTCCGTGACATCGACTCGGCAGGACTCGACCGCGAGGAAGTGACACTCCACGTAGGAGCCGGGACATTCAAGCCAGTGAAGAGCGAAGAGATTGAAGGCCACGAGATGCACTCCGAATATATCGTGGTGAAACGCCAGACAATAGAGAAACTCATCAGGCACGGAGGAAAGACAATAGCCGTAGGAACCACTTCGGTGAGAACCCTCGAGAGCCTATATTATATAGGTAGGAAAATCATCAAGGCCAAAGGCATGGATGCCGACCTCGACCTGCACGTGAATCAATGGGAGCCTTACGAGGACAAGGATGAGATAAGCACACTCGAGTCACTGAACGCCATCCTCGACTATCTCGACCGTCATAACCTCACCGCCCTGCACACAAGCACACAGATAATCATTGCTCCCGGATACAAGTACCACATAGTGGGATGGATGGTGACTAACTTCCACCAGCCTCAGAGCACGCTGCTCCTACTCGTGTCGGCATTCATCGGCGACAACTGGAGGAAGCTGTACGACTATGCTCTCGGCCATGACTTCAGGTTCCTGAGCTATGGTGACAGTATGCTCCTGATTCCTTAGACAAACCAATCTCTACATAAACAAGCAAGCCTCGAATCTCTTCGGGGCTTGACTGTGTTCTGTGTGAGAGCCTAATCCATGTGGAACATCTCCGGAAGCGGAATGGAGATTGGCGAATTATCAGGATTCGTCTCCATGATGTCGGCCATGTAAGCCCACCATTTCTGTACGATTTCCAGTCCACCCATATCCTGGCTGCCACCTTCGCCCTTTGTCTTCTGAAAGGCAAAGAGGATGTTGGTTTCCTCGTCGAGATAGATACTGTAGTCATATACTCCACCATCATGCAGCAACTTACGCATCTCTGGCCAGAGAGCTGCATGGCGGCGCTTGTATTCCTCCTTGAAACCTGGTTTAAGGAACATTTTGAAAGCTTCTCTTTTTTCCATCGTTAGTTATGTATATCTGATTAGGTAATATCGTGTATGTCCTGCGTCCGAAGATATCGTAGACAGGGGTCGAGGGTGATGTCTTGCCCTCGGAGGATGACTTGGAAGATACTTCGTCGATGTCGGTAGTCACCACCGTGACTGGACGTTCGACAAATTCGTTGAGCATCACTATGGAGTCGGTGAAGAGGTCGATGTCGGAGAATATGCGAAGCAGATAGTTGCCCGACGACGAGTTAAGGAGATTAGTACGGCTGAACGTCCTTGTCGTTGCCTCGCCAGGACTGAGATAGAGTCCCTGGGCACTGAAGACACGGTTCTGGTCAGGTGTATCTGGCCTGACGAGTGCGAAATATATTCGTCCGCAATATTCGTCGTCACCCTGATTCTGGATTGTGATGGTGTACTGAGGACATTCCGTGAACACGAGGGTGTCAGGGAACTGAAGGTCCAGCAACGTAAGCGCACCGGCAGATGGTTTCACCTCCTTCAATTCCAGGTCATCCGAGGTGAGGTTGACGCAGACGTAGTTTGGAACACCCACAGACGTGCGGGCCTCAACCCATTCGCCATTATCCTCAAACACAGGAACGACATGGTACTCTCCGAGAGTCTTTATCGGTGACTCGACATTGATGTGGAGCGTGTCGGTGTAGGAGGTGTCGGTAATCTCCTCAAGTTCGAAATCGTGATCGTATTCCCTGAGGACATTGACTATCTCGCCTTTGTATGTAAGGGCCAGGGCAACACGTCCGTGATGCAGACTCCGTCCTACATTGGCAAGATTATGGGTGACCACTGCGATGTTCCTGATTCCCGGTTCCTTCCAAGCCTCGATATGCGAGAAAGCAAAGACATGATTCTCCTGAGTACCTTGCTGTGGAGGCTGAACACCGGTGCAGATACTCTGCAAGAGGTTCAGTCCACGTTCTGGATTGTCCTTGTCGTACCATTGAGGCTGGTCGGGAGAAAGCAGGTCGATGTCGTACCAGCCATCCTCGTCCTTTGACGGATTACCCCAGAGAATATGAAACTCACCCTTCTCGTTGTAACCGTCACACAAGAAGGCGTGCGACAATGTCATAGACTGAGCGCAAAGCAGTATCGGACGTCCGGCAGCCAGTTCCTGTTTCCACATATCGTGCCATTCGTCGTGACGGTAGAAATCGCGGAAACGCAGCTGAGTGGCAATGTCATATCCGAAGGTATCAACAAGGGCAATAGGTTGTGACACTTCCTGAGCGCTACTTGCCTCCGTACCGTAGTTCATGTTCACAGCCGTACCACAATCGGCAAGGAGTCTGCCCACAGCGTCACCCTGAGCCTCCGTGAACTGACCGGGAACATATTCGTCGAGCATGTTCTTCCAGTCATAGGCATCGGTAGGCCACCTGTGATATCGCATTACCTCACCCATTGCAAGAGCCACACACCCTACCACGCAGTGGTTTCCGAGCGAATCAAGGGGCGTGAACCGCAGGTAGGGATCGGCTTCCTGATGCCAGCGGTCAGTGATGAGCGGATCGACTTTCTCCGGCAGGGATGCATCCATCAGCCTTACGCTCTGTGCAAGCACAGGGCGAGTGAAGAGTGATGGTTCGACAAGCTCACCAACCAAGAGAAACATCATAAGTAAAATTACTTGGTTCCTGAGCCTGTCGAAGGAAACCATTAACCTATAACCTTTAACCATTAACCTTTAACCTATTACTTAAGTAACTTGGCAAGCAGACTCTTGTTTGCCTTCAGGCCCTTTGCCACACTCTTGGCATTGAGCTGCGCCCCGATCAGGGAAGTGTGGGTATGGTCGCGCTTGTACCATTTCGATGCCTTTTCCTTGCTTTCGGCTGGAGTCTTGGCCTTGCAGTGCTTGTCGAGATAGTCGGCTGTAATGTTATGGACGTCAACAAACTCACATCCAGTTTCCTCTGCCACCTCTCTGTACCACTTACCATATGTGTTGTTCCTTCTCTCAATCTTTCCTCCAGGCCATTCGTTTCTCGGGGTGAGGGAAAGGAGTATCGGTGTACCACCTTTCTCGCGCACATCCTGAATGAATTTCTTCAGGTACCAGCCGAATGAATAGATGACCTTGTACTGATGATTGCTTGCAAGATGATAGACATGACAAGTGTCCTTCGCAGTGGCAATCACTCCTCTCTCCTTGTTCCTGTCGATGTCGCCTATGTCGTTATGGCCGAACTGGATAAGGACGAAGTCACCTGGTTCGATGCTGTTGTACACCTTGTCCCAGCGGCCTTCGTCGAGGAATGTACGGGTACTCCTTCCTGCCATAGCGGCATTGATGACAGTGCATTTCTTCTCGTTGAACACGGTATTAGCCTGACTGCCCCAGCCCCACATTCCGTCGGGGTCCTTGTCTTCGTTCTTCACCGTAGAGTCACCTGTGATGAACACAACTGGCTTGCCTTTCTGACGTGTCTGGTCACAGCGTTCAGGAGTTATCATCTTCTGGAGGATGAAGGTCTTGAGGATTGCCAGCTGAGGGTCGGACGATTCGTTTATACCCTCGGCACAGCTTGCTGCATTCATCTTGGCACCGAACTCGCTGGAGTGAATCTTGTCGCCGAAGAAGAAATAGTTTGTCTTCCATTTACCGAACTTCTCCAGTTTCCTGGCACTGATGTCGTTGAGGTCGATGACCGGCACGTTGAGTTCCTTGCCCATCATGAAAATCCACGGAGTGAACGAGTCCAGTTTCCTCTGGATCCTGTCAGGGTCACTTGGTTCGTAGTCATTTCTCGGAGTGAGCGTGAAGAGGATTGGAGTAGCACCCTTTGCACGGATTTCCTGAACATATTTTCTGACATATCCACCAAAGGTATAGACCCATTCCTTCCTGCCTGTCTCCTGGATAGTTACCTCGATAGAGTCGTTACCAGTTCCCTTTATGCTCGCACGGGCACGACCAGAGTCAAGAGGTCCGTTGTCGTTGTGACCCAGTTCGAGAATGACGAAGTCACCCTTACGTATACCTTTGAGCACTGCCGGCCACAGGTTTCTGTAGAAAGTTCTCGTGCTGGTTCCACCCAGGGCGTGGTTCTCTACCGTTATCTTGTTCTCGTCCCAGAAGAGGTGTTCGAAATATCCCCACCCCCACTGGCCGTTATTGCCGTTTCCGAGAGTGCCGTTCCTCATCGTGGAATTGCCTACGAGGAAAAGGACAGGATTATCCCCTTTCCTCGAACTGCCGCTTACAGGACGCACCTGATTGGCTTTTGCAAGGGAATCAAGGGTAAGGTCCTTCACCTTGTTGACGTCTTCCATCAGTTCCACACGTCCCTTTACCTGAGCAGACGCTTCGCGAGTGAATAGTGAATAGTGAATAGCGAATAGTAGTAGTACAGCACAAGCCTTCTTCATATCATTTCTGTATTTAGATTAATTAATTCCTTGCAAAGTTACGATTAAGTGAGCGAAAAACAAAATAAAAACAGACAAATCATCCAATGATTTTTCATTTCGGCTTTATCAGTGCCGACTGGACGTCCTTCAGTGTGAACTTGCCCGAGAAGACGAGGACATTGGTTTCGTCATCGTCGGAACTGCTTATCATGATGATGACGGATTGCTTGCCGGATTCGCGGAAGTAGATTTTCACCTTGTCGCCGTCATCGTCTATCTGCATCAGTAGTTCGTACTTCTGGGCAGAGACAATCTTGCCTGTCTCGCTGAGCAGTTTGCGGGCAGCATTGCCCTCGGACGTGATAATCTGTATGGCAGAGAGTTTCGGTATGAGTTTCTCCGTCTTCATCGAAGGTACGCTTGGAGTGGAGAGCATCCCGCCTCTGGCAAGACTCAGCAGGGTCTTGGAGATATAGACGTAGGTCACCCCTTCCTTGTCGGCATATTTCTCGAATTCCTTCACCTGAGCTACCGACTGCGTCGGAGTGAATAGTGAACAGAGAATAGTGAAAAGTAGTACAAATAGAACCTTTAACCTACAGCGAAGTATGTTATAACCTATATTCTTTTTCATTTTTTCATTCTTCATTTTTCATTATTATAAGCTTCATTGAGAGTTTCAAACCCCTTGTTGAGGTTTACTGCAAGTAGTTCGAGGGCCTTGCTGGCCTCCTCGTAGGCCTGTTGAGGGTCGGAGTAAGTGTCTTTCTCGCCGAGGTTCTCCGACGGACGGAGGAAAGTCCATCCGATTCCGGCAATCAGCAGAAGACTGGCAGCAACAGAGATCACCGTCCTCCACTGGCGGGCAGAACGTCGTTTCTCGGCCCTCTCCCATTCATCTATCTTCATCGAAAGTCTCTCTTCGAGCCCTTCCGGAATCTGTATGTTTTCAAGTTCTTTCATGTCTGTTGTTTCCATATCTGTCTTATCCTTTCCTTTGCACGACTCATCAGTTTCCTGATGTTTGCGTTGCTGAGTCCTGTATCGTGTTCTATTTCCTCGTAGGTCCTGTCCTCTATGATGTGGAGCCGTACCACTTTCTGTTCCTTGTCGGGGAGATTATGGATGATATCCTCCATCTTCGTCGCCTCTTCCGTCACCTCCATCTTGTGTGAAATGTCGTCCTCGCCTGGTGGTTCACCTGCCTGGTCGAGAGGGCCGGAGAGGTCAACCCTGCGGATTCGTCGCTGCTCGTAGAAGAGGTTCCGTATCATCGTGACGAGATAGGCCTGAGTGTTTGCAGCAGGTGGCAGTTCATGACGTTTCGTCCATAGCCTCAGGTAAAAGTCCTGAAGCAAATCCTCTGCGTCCTGAGCATTGCCAGTGAGGTGGAAGGCCACCCTGTAGAGAACTTTGTTGTACGGAAGGAACTGCCGCTTAAACTCCTCTGCGTTCACTCTTTGTTTTCTTTGTACTCGACTACTACCTTCTTGTCAGTGTCGGGATATTTTTTCCTTATTTCTTTCTTTGTGGATATTATTCCCATGTAGTTTGGATGGAAATCATGCTTTGTCATGAAATCAATCGCTTCCTGATTGGTGTGGAGTTCTGGATGCTCTACTCCGTCGATTACAAACAGGATTTCCTTGTCTTTGCCAAGTTGTGAAAGGTCGATGGCATCACTATCATCTTCGTCATCGTCGTCGTTCATATCGAAGTTGTCATCATCTGCGTCAAAAGAAGTAAATGCAAATAAATCGTCTCCATATTTCCTTCAATGAAGATTGCAATCAATGAAGATCCGAACCTGAACACAATGATTGGATTCTTCTGACGGTCCTTGTAAGGAATACCGAAATAACTGAGTCCGATTGAAGGATTGAGCACACTTTGAAACAGGGTCTTGAGAGGGTTCGCATCGTCATCCTTTTCAGGCTTGTGTGTAGTTGCGACCAAAGTCTCATAGCCTTTCAGGTTTCGGATGTCTTCAGTCAGTTGTTCGCCTAACTCCTGATTATTCGTTATTGACAAATACTTCACCCCCTTGACATTCTTCTTGATATCTTCTTTGAGTTCGGGATTGTTGTTGGCTATTTCTTTAATAAGTTGCCTCTTGAATGTCTCTGAGCTGTCTGCATATTCCACTCCAGGAATGTCTCTGTACTTTTTAATCAGTTTTCTTACTGTCTGAGCAGACGCTTCATGAGTGAAAAGCGAACCGAAAAGTAACAATACTGCTATTAGCCATTGGCCATTAGCTGTTAGCTTGCATTTCATCTTTTTCATAATCTATTACTCATTATCTATGGTTTTTACTATAATAGCTATCATTTTATTTGATTCCGGAAATCTCTCCCTTACCTTATCCATCCCCACTAATATATCTTCAAAGAGATAAGCCTTCCTGCCTGTCTTGAATTCATTCTTTTTGTCAAAATACTTATGGACGTCATCACTGCTATGGAGTTCCGGATGTATTTCTCCGTCAATCATTACCAAAGCACTAAACAAGGCATCTTCAGAATTCGCAGTAACCTGCTCCTTACCATCATCTGATAATATGGCATACCTTGTTTTGTAATCTGCTGATATTTCATCCCCAGGTGCTGACTTGCCTTTGATTACCATCATCGAAAAACTTGCATCATCATCCTTGTCTTCTGGAATTGTTGCATCTATCATCGCAGCCTCAACTATTGAGTCGCCATCTATGACTTCCACATTTATCAACGTTCTCATCAATTCGCCATCTTCATCGGAATTGCTGACTATGGAATAGTTCTTCAAGGATTTAACATCTTTCCAGAACTTCCTTGCAAGCGACGGCTTGCATTCTTCCACATTCAGGAACTTAAGATTCTGGATTTCCCTACCGTTAATAGAATTCTTACTATAATCAGTAGAGAAATGACCTAATTTAATCGTTGCCTTACCGTCATCATCGAGTTTAATCGCACCGGTCTTCACCGCATCAAGCACATCCAGATATTCTGCACCCTCTACCTTGCTGTATTTCTCGATAAGTTTCACTAATGTCTGAGCAACCGACTGCGTCGGAGTGAATAGTGAACAGAGAATAGTGAAAAGTAGTACAAATA
>CALELI010000134.1 GCA_937902455.1 uncultured Prevotellaceae bacterium
TTTATCATTTACCTCTTTACACCTTTTTATTATTTCGCGCACGGGCGCGCACGCGCAAAGGAAACAGGTGCTGTGACGCCGCGCAGGCAGGCCGCTGAGACTGCTGACGTCCGGGCGGCCTCGGGCGGAGTCTCAGCCGGACATGAGGTGAGGCTTAGTCATGCATGAAGTGGGACTTAATCAATGTCGGGCGGGTGCGTAACCTGAAAGATAGTTATCTTACGGTGTGAAGATAGTTATCTTACAGGCGGAAGATAGTTATCTTACGGCATGAAGATAGTTATCTTCCAGACTGAACGTCAGCTCGAAGGTGAGCAAGCGACAGTACAAGCCTGAAGGACAGTGCGTTCAAGACTGACTGGTAGGGCGGATGGAACGGGGGTTCTGACGGGTATTTAATGGAGAGAAGAAAGGTGCATGAAACGGACACTTATTTTTTCATCGGGAAGGCCTGCATTTACGGTGGATGTCTCTCAATCATGTGCATGAAGAATCAATATTGGTAAGAAAAATTCGTCGCTCATCGCTCGTGATTCATTTTTTATTTATATCTTTGCAGATGTTATCAGTTATTGTCATGGCAAAGCTTAACAAGATAAAAGTGGAAAAGGTCATCATGGGTGTGGATCCAGGCACGAACATGATGGGATATGGCATACTGAACGTATGTGGTAACAAGGCTGAGATGGTGGTGATGGGTGTGATAGAGCTGAAGAAATACAAGGATATGTATATGCGTCTGGGCAAGATTTTCGAGAGGATAACGGAAATCATCGATTCCTATCATCCTGACGAGATTGCCATCGAGGCCCCGTTCTTCGGCAAGAATGTACAGAGTATGCTGAAACTGGGCCGAGCTCAGGGCGTGGCTATTGCTGCTGCCATACAGCGTGACGTGCCTATCACGGAGTATATGCCTACGAAGATAAAGATGGCTATAACCGGGAATGGCGGTGCCTCGAAGGACCAGATTGCCGGAATGTTGCAGAGGATGCTCAACATCTCGGAAGAAAACATGAAAATCCAGTTCGACGCCACTGACGCACTTGGTACAGCATACTGCCATTTCCTCCAGATGTCACCGGCAAACGGTATGCATGATGCCAGTGCAGCAAAGACGTGGAAGGAATTCATAAGCAAGAACCAGTCGAGAGTGACAAAGGTGATTAAGCCGACAAAGGCCAACTAATGCAAACAATCGCTCGGATTTATCCAAATAAATTTGGTAAATAATTCTCTTATTTGTAAATTTGCAGAATGTTTGGAAATTCATATAGTATGACGAGGCGTTTCGCGATGGAATATGGCACTTTCCTTGGAGTGGCATGGGTGGTTGATTTCATACTTATAACTCAGGGGCTGCAGGGGAACGTGATGACCACACTGCTGGGATTCGTCTTGTTCATGAGTTTGCCGATACTGACTATATATCTGGCATACCGATTCAAGCAGCATCAGGATGCTGACGAACGCACCACATTTGGACGAGCTGCATATTTTACGATGATGCTGTTCATGTATGCAGAACTTCTCTGCTTTGTGTGCGAATATGTGTATTTCGCATTCATTGATAACGGGCATCTGATAAACGTGTTCATGAACACGCTCAGTGACCCGATGATCGTGAACGAATATAAGAAGATGGGGATGGAACAAATGCTTGAGGCAAGTAAGGCGCAGATGGAGCAGATTGCAGGGATGAGTCCGTTCGACATAGCCATAAGCCTGCTGGGAAGTAACATTCTGACATCTATCATTCTGTTTGTGCCTACGTGCATTGTGGCGATGATGAAAAGACATGGCTAACGAAAACGATAACGAAAACTAAATAATATTATGGACATTAGTGTTGTAGTACCTTTATTCAATGAGGAAGAGTCTCTTCCAGAGTTGCACGCATGGATAAAGCGTGTAATGGAGGAGCATGGTTTTTCGTACGAGATAATATTTGTGAATGACGGTTCAACCGATCGTTCATGGAATGTGATAGAAGACCTATCGGCCAAAGATACGAATGTTCACGGCATCAAGTTCCGCCGCAACTACGGGAAGAGCCCTGCCCTGTTCCATGGATTCGAGAAGGCTGAGGGTGATGTCGTAATCACCATGGACGCAGACCTTCAGGACAGCCCTGACGAGATTCCTGAGTTGTACAGAATGATTAAGGAAGATGGTTATGACCTCGTAAGCGGCTACAAGCAGAAGAGGTATGACCCTCTGTCGAAGACAATCCCGACAAAACTGTTCAACGCCACGGCCAGGAAAGTGTCGGGAATCAAGAACCTGCACGACTTCAACTGTGGTCTGAAAGCCTACAGGAAGGATGTCATCAAGAATATCGAGGTCTACGGAGAGATGCACAGATACATCCCTTACCTTGCCAAGAACGCCGGTTTTGCAAAGATTGGCGAGAAAGTCGTCCATCATCAGGCAAGGAAGTACGGCAAGACGAAGTTCGGTCTGAACCGTTTCGTGAACGGTTATCTCGACCTGCTGTCGTTGTGGTTCCTTTCAAAGTTCGGAGTCGAACCTATGCATGTGTTCGGTTTCCTTGGAACACTGATGTTCATTGTAGGAGTGATAGCAGCCATCGTCGTTGGTGCATATAAACTGATTTCAATGGCAAACGGTAACAATCCAGGTCTGGTGACAGAATCACCTTACTTCTACATATCCCTGACTATGATGTTGCTTGGTACTCAGCTGTTCGTTGCAGGATTCCTCGGCGACATGATCAGCAGGAATTCGCAGGAGAGAAACAAGTATCAGGTGGAGAAAGTAATTTGAGCAGCTAACAGTTATCAGCAAACAGTGACGCAAGAGTAAATGAGAAGATTATCGTTCATCGGCATTGTGGCGGCAGTAATCATGCAGCTCTGTGGATGCAGCGCAAACAACTGTCCACTTGAGAGTTCGGTGTTCTGTAACTACGGATTCTATGACAGTGAAGGCAAAGCCATCTCATATAACGATGCGATAACTATCAGCATAAGAATTCCTTCAAGCGGCAAGGACTCAATCATCATAAATCAGCTCAGCGGAGCTTCATCGCTGAAGATTCCAATGAGTTATTTCTACAAGACAGACACGTTGATCATGAGCTATGCATCGCTCGTAAGAAACGATACGATCATCGTGTCGCACGAGAGTTATGCTCACGTGGATCTGCCAGAATGCGGAACGAAGTATTTCCATGAGCTGAAGGGCATATGGTCCTCCTCTACTGGTATTGACAAGATTGAGATAGTGAACCCCGTAGTTGACTATCAGGGATGGGAGAACATAAAAATCTATTTCAATGGAGTGGCTGAGTAGGACAAGGAACGGATGGCGGGTGTCTGTAATCATCGTCATGATTATGACGGCTCTGACAGCAAATGGCCAGACGATAAGCGATGCTGCCAAAGAACTGAAGAGCCAAATAAACGAGATGGCCGACTCCATTGACATCGACAAGATTTCCATAGACTCCCTTCTCGTTGACTCAATGGAAAACCAGTCGAAATTCCGAAAGTTCCTCAGGAATCTTGGAGGCATGAGCATCGCAGCCGATGTATTCAATCCACTGATGATGGTCATCTCCGACTACGGACAGATTGAGGGAGCGCTGAAGATTGGGATAAAGGGGACATACTACCCTACCCTTGAAATCGGTCTGGGAAAATGCGACATGACTGATGACAACACCGACATCACCTACAAGGCGACAGCCCCTTTCTTCAGAATCGGCCTGGACTATAACATCCTGAGCAACAAGAAACAAAGGAATAAGCTTTTTGTAGGAGCCAGATATGGATTTACTTCGTTCAATTACGACATGAGCGGTCCGGTACTTCATGACCCTGTGTTTGGTGGAGCGGAAAGCTACAGCTATACCGGACAGACATCGACTTGCCAGTGGCTTGAATTTGTCATCGGCCTTCAGGCCCAGATATGGCACGGATTTCACATGGGATGGTCGGTAAGATATAAGAGCCAGATAAAAGTGGGAGAAAATCCTTGCGGAAAGCCTTATTACATACCAGGTTACGGCACCACTACAAACTCCTCTTGCTGGGGAGCATCCTACAATCTCATCTGGGACATCAAGCTATAATGAAAAATGAAGAATGAATGCTAAGTCTGGTTGAAATAATACTGCTGGGAATTGCACTCGGAATGGACTGTTTCAGTGTATCGCTTGCTGTTGGAGTGATGAAAAAGCAGTTCGTTGCCAAGACCATGATCACACTTGCCTTACTCTTCGGACTGTTCCAGGCAATGATGCCATTCCTGGGATGGATAGGAACTATGTATTTCGGGCAGTACATCAGTAAGGTTGATTATATTGCATTCTTTCTCCTCGCCTATATTGGAATCAAGTCTATTATAGATGGGCTGAAGAACAAGGAAGAGCCCAGTTTTGACACGACGAAATTCGCAGTCATGATAACACTGTCTATAGCTACGAGCATAGATGCACTGGCTGTAGGGATATCATTCACCTGCATGGGAATGACTGAAATAGAAGGTGTGGCATTGGCCGTGCTAATTATCGGTATTGCATCGACAGTAATGTCATTTATTGGCAACTGGATTGGTATAGCGTTAGGCAAACGATTCCATTTCCCGGCAGAAGTAATTGGAGGCATCATCCTCATATTAATAGGACTGAAGATACTATATGAGCATTTTTTCTAAACTAAACGAACAGATGGACGTGCCGGCTGAAAGGCACAAGCTACGCTGGTGGCATTTTCCACTCCTTATTATATTAGTAATAGGAACTGTCTACGTAATCCTCGAGAATCATCACACTTCTGCATCCTACATGAAATGCAGCGGGCAGGTGTTCGGTACGGAATACCACATAACCTACAACGGCAGTGAAAACTTACAGGACAGCATAGACGAGGTCTTGAGACAAGTAGATGCTTCTCTCTCACCATTCAACGATCAATCCATTATCACGGCAGTCAACAATAACGAGGATGTGACGGTGAACGAAATGTTCAGCGATGTATTCCTGACAGCCAAAGCCGTGTCCGCAGTCACTGACGGAGCTTTCGATATTACAGTTGCACCGCTGGTAAATGCCTGGGGATTCGGATTCAAGAACAAGGAAGACATCACTGATGAGAAGATTCAGAGCATACTTGCACACATCGGAATGAACAAGGTGAATCTCCAAGGTGATAAGGTTGTAAAGACTGACACCTGTGTCATGCTCGACTGCAGTGCCATAGCCAAAGGATATGGAGTGGATGCCGTAGGACAGTTCCTTGAAGGGAAAGGCATCAAGGACTATATGGTGGAAATCGGAGGAGAGGTAAGACTCAGAGGTCAGAATCCAAAATCAGAAGAATGGAATATTGGCATCAACAAGCCTGACGATGACAGTCTGGGAGTGAGCAGGGAGCTGCAGGACATCCTGCACATCACCAACATAGCAATGGCAACGTCCGGAAACTACCGGAATTTCTATGAGGAGGGAAATAAGAAATATGCACATACAATAAATCCGCACACAGGCTATCCTGCTCAGCAAGACATACTGTCGTCAACGGTGCTTGCCCAGAACTGTGCCATAGCAGACGCATTTGCTACTGCCTTCATGGTCATGGGCTCAGAAGAGGCAAAGAGAATCCTGGCCAGACACCCAGAAATCATGGCATATTTCATCTGTTCCGGAGAGAACGGTGAATATGAAATATGGTACTCCGACAGATTGAAGAAGTACCTGAAATAGTTGAAGTCTTAGGATTGGCACAAAGTTTGTAAGCCGTACTCTTGAAGATTAATAAAATTCAACAATATGAATAAAGGAAACATTGGGGTTACAACTGAGAACATATTCCCCGTTATCAAAAAGTTCTTGTATTCAGATCACGATATTTTCCTTCGTGAGATAGTCAGCAACGCCGTTGATGCGACCCAGAAGTTGAAGACCCTCATCCAGAAGGGCGAGATGAAAGAAGAAGCCGGTGACATGACCATTCAGATTTCCGTCAATAAAGACAAAGGGACCCTGACTGTCAGCGACAAAGGTATCGGAATGACAATGGAAGAAGTGGACAAGTACATCAATCAGATTGCATTCTCAAGCGCAAACGACTTCCTTGATAAATATAAGGAAGATGCCAACGCCATCATCGGACACTTCGGGCTCGGATTCTATAGCGCATTCATGGTCAGCAAGAAGGTTGAAGTAATCACCAAGAGTTGGCAGCCAGATGCAAAGGCCGTGAAATGGTCGTGCGACGGCAGTCCTGAATATGAAATGGATGAATGCGAAAAGGAAGGTAGAGGCACCGACATCGTAATGTACATTGACGATGACTGCAAAGACTTCCTCGATGAATATAAGCTCAAGGAACTGCTCAATAAGTACTGCCACTTCCTCCCTACCCCTATTGCATTTGGAAAGAAGAAGGAATGGAAAACTGACGAAGACGGCAAGAACGGCAAGTATGTAGAGACTGATGAGTTCAACATCATCAATGACACGACTCCTCTCTGGACAAAGAAACCATCAGAACTGAAAGACGAGGACTATACCAAGTTCTATCAGGAACTTTATCCAATGTCCAACGAGCCATTGTTCTGGATACATCTGAACGTGGACTTCCCATTCCATCTCACAGGTGTACTCTACTTCCCGAAAGTACGCAATCAGTTCGAACTCAACAAGAACAAGATTCAGCTTTACTGCAATCAGGTATTTGTGACTTCCTCTGTTGAAGGCATAGTTCCAGAGTTCCTCACTTTACTTCACGGAGTGATTGACAGTCCGGACATCCCGCTGAATGTCAGCCGTAGTTACTTACAAAGCGACAGCAATGTAAAGAAGATATCTACCTACATCACCAAGAAGGTGAGCGACAAACTCCAGAGTATCTTCAAACAAGACAGAAAGCAGTTTGAAGAAAAGTGGGATGACATCAAGATATTCATTCATTACGGTATGCTCTCCGAAGAGGATTTCTACGATAAGGCAAAAGGATATCTGCTTCTGAAAGATGTTGACGGCAAGCATTTCACCCTCGACGAATACCAGACCCTCATCAAGGATATGCAGACAGACAAGGACGGAAATACCGTCTATCTCTATGCCCAGAACAAGGACGAGCAGTTTGCCTATATCTCAGAAGCACAGAAGAAGGGTTATAGTGTCCTCCTGATGGACGGAGAGCTGGATGCAGCAATGCTCGGTCTGTTTGAGCAGAAAATCGAGAAGAGTCGTTTCCTGAGAGTCGACAGTGACAGTATTGACCGGCTCATCAATAAGAGTGAACACAAAAACGAAGACAAGGACGAAAAGGACAAGACTCCTGAACCAATCTGTCAGGTGTTCAAGAACAGCCTGCCGACACTTGATAAGACTGAATTCAATGTCGAGACACGCACACTCGGAGCAGAGGCATCACCTGTAATGATTACTCAGAGCGAGTATATGCGACGAATGAAGGACATGGCGCGTTTCCAGCAAGGAATGGCATTCTACGGCGATATGCCTGACATGTTCAATCTCGTTCTCAATATAGACCATCCACTCGTACAGCAAATCGTCGACGCTCTGCCAGAAAAGAAAGACGAAGAAGCCCTGAAGGATTATGACAATCCTCTCATCAGCCAACTCATCGACCTCGCTCTCCTGCAGAACGGAATGCTCAAGGGAGAGCCACTCAACAACTTCATCAAGCGAAGCATCGACCTGATTAAATGATATATCTCCTGATTGCCATACTCTGCGGCGCGATGTTCTCTGTCGTATTCAAGATATGTCAGATAAAGTCCATCAGCACACAGCAGGTAATATTGTTCAACTACATCACGGCTGCCCTCGTAAACTGGGCACCCGTGATTGTTGACATTATTACTGGCGGTCCGTCACGGATGGAAGATTACCAGCTCCAGACGCCGTCATTCCTACTGGCAATCATGCAAGGAATTTTCTTCATGATGGGATTCATCATCATGGACATCTCCACATGGAGAAACGGAGTGGCTCTTACCACAATTGCCGCCAGAGCCTCATTGGTAATGCCCGTCATATTGTCGTGGATGCTGCTGTCACAGCCTATGCCTTCATGGATGCCGATAGTACTCATACTCGTATCCATGTTTATGATAATACTGCCAAACAGACAGCAATATCATGACCCATCAACCTACCGTTCCGCATCTGATGAGATTAGAAAAAGAAAAGCAGCACTGGCATTAGCAGGCACATTCCTTTTCTACGGAATATCCGATTTCTCCATGAAACTCGTACAGCATACAACGGTTGCCGGCCTGACAAATCCTGAACTGACAGACTGTAAGCTCGACACACTTACAGGAGTCATCTTCATCATGGCTGCCCTGGCATCATTCATAGGCTGTCTCATTACCAAATGCTTCAGGAAGAGTCCTATTGGCTGGAAAAGCATAGTCAGCGGTGCGATTCTGGGATGCATCAACATGTGCTGCACAAGTTGTACAGTCCGCGGGCTCAATGAATTGTCAACAGGATTGTTCTATCCTATATACAACATCGGGACTGTAATAATTGCGACCATCATAGGCATCTGTCTTTTCAAAGAGAAGATGAAATGGCTTCAGTTTGTCGGGCTCTTGCTGGCAATAATAGCAATAATGTTGTTCTTCAGATGAAAATAGCAGAAACGGCATGGCAAAGCAACAGACGATCATACTGCAAAATGGTGTTCCCCGTAATCCGTCCGTAAAACTGGCAGAACCCGTCAGCCTCGAGATTGGTGCCAGTGAGCAGATTGCCATAATCGGACAGAATGCAGGTGGGAAAAGCCTGCTCGTAGACATACTGACTGGCAAATATCTTCTCCGTGAAGGCAGCATCACGTACGATTTCCGACCATCAGCGGACACCACCATCTACAACAACATCAAATATATTGCATTCCGAGACACCTACGGCTCTGCCGATGCCTGCTATCAGATGAGATGGAACCAGACGGAACAGGATGATGTCCCTGAAACAAGAGAACTGCTCGGTAATCTCGATGGCAGGAAATGGCAGGAAAAGCTCTTCACTCTCTTCCATATCCAGCCAATGCTTGACAAGAAGATTGTCAGCCTGTCAAGCGGAGAACTGAGAAAGTTCCAGATTACGAAAGCGCTGCTGACCAAGCCTCGGATTCTCATAATGGACAACCCCTACATCGGTCTTGATGCACAGACACGTAAGCTGCTAACTACCCTACTGACAACCATCTGCCAGATGAACGACGTGCAGATTATCCTAGTGCTTTCGATACTTGACGACGTGCCAGACTTCATCACACATACGATTCATATAGAAGGAGGAAAAGTTGTTGCAAAGCAGACCCGCGAAGAATATCTCACGGAATACATAAAGTCGGAGAGGACACAGGCAGGACTCTGTGAAGCCCGAAACAAGGAGCTGGCAGAACTCATAACAAGCCAGCCTTACGGAAACACCAACTACACAGGAGATGAAGTAATCAAGATGAATGATGTCAGCATCAGATATGGAGAACGTACAATCCTCCGAAACCTCAACTGGACAGTTCGCAGAGGAGAGAAATGGTCGCTGAGCGGAGAGAACGGAAGCGGGAAATCCACCCTTCTCAGTCTCGTCTGTGCAGACAACCCACAGTCGTATGCCTGCGATATCTCGCTCTTCGGCAACAAACGAGGCAGTGGTGAGAGTATATGGGACATAAAGAAGCACATCGGATATGTCAGTCCCGAGATGCACCGGAGCTACATGCGTAACATACCAGCAATAGACATCGTCGCAAGTGGTCTTCACGACAGCATAGGCCTATACGTAAAACCACATCAAGACCAATTGTTCAAGTGTCGGTTCTGGATGGAAGTATTCGGCATTGCCGACAAGGAATCCACGTCTTTCCTCCAGCTAAGCAGTGGCGAACAGCGTCTTGTCCTCCTCGCCCGAGCATTCGTAAAAGACCCGGAACTGCTGATTCTCGATGAGCCGCTTCACGGACTCGACACATTCAACCGCATTAAGGTAAAGGCAATCATCGAGGCGTTCTGCCACAGAGACGACAAGACGCTGATAATGGTGACTCACTATCAGGAAGAACTGCCACCATCAATTACCAAGCATCTTATGCTTACTCGAAACGAATAGTCTTGGCAGGCTTGCCTATTGACATAAAGAAAGACGAACCGAAAATCACTATCCCGGAAATGATGATGGTGATGATATCGACACCGATAAACATCAGCCACTGGAACTTTACTGGGACAAAGTCTATATAATATACACTTGCATCAAGTTTCACCAGATGGAACTGATACTGCAGCCAGCAAATGAGCAATGCTACGACATTGCCCAACAGCAATCCCGCGCCGACTACTCGGATTGAGAAATGCATGAATATCTTTCTTATCGTGAAGTTCGTAGCACCCATCGCCTTCAGAAGCCCTATCATGTTAATCCTCTCGAGCATCACAATGAGAAGTCCAGACATGATGGTGAAGGTAGATACACACAACATCAGAACAAGAATCATCACGACATTCATGTCAAGCACACCAAGCCATGAGAATATGCTTGGAACCACCTCCTTGATGGAGAACGCACCATACGTACAGCCATTACGGTCATAATTATGGTTGACGAGCGATACTAACCGTTCAGTGACATCTTCCACACGGTCGAAATCGTACACAGATATATGATATCCTGACGATTCGTCCAAAGCCCAGTTGTTCAGTTTCCTTATCGTGTAGATGTCTGTAAGGACTACATTCTTGTCATAGTCAGTCAGATTCGTCTCATATATTCCGCACACGCTGAAACGCCGTGCCCTCATGTTTATATCATCCACAAAATACGTGAAGACTCTGTCACCGAGCTTGATGTTAAGGTCCGATGCAATCTTCTTCGAGATGACAATATTATTTGTCGACTCCTTACTGCTGAACTGCGGCACCTCCCCTTCGAGGAGATACTGGCGGAAGAAATCCAAATCATAGTCCTCTCCTACCCCGTTGAACTGAACGGCACGGAAATCCTCATCAGTCTTCATCATGCCGACCTTCACCGCATATTCCTCTATGTGGCGGATTCCACCAGCACTCAGCACAACCTTTTTCAGACTATCATTTGTCACGACCGGCAACAGTTCACCCTTCTGGTTCTGAGTCAGACTGAGAATCTGAATATCGTTACCGAACCCGACAACCTTCGCTGTCACTTCTTCCTTGAAACCAAAGACGACAGCAATGCTGACAATCATGACAACGACACCGATACACACCCCCAGCATGGCTATAATGATTGCAGGCCGTGATATCCTTCGCTTTTCTTCACTACTTGAATATATGCGCTGTGCTATGAAACTCGACAGAGACAATGTATTTGTTATTTTATGACTTGTTATGCAGTAATGCGATGCAAATATACACATTTCGTATGACTCTGACAACAAAAGGAGATAAAAACGCAAAATAATCCCAATAAATTTGTTAAGATTATTAATTTAATGTAACTTTGCATAGTAATTGTAGAGTCGCACTATGAATCACGAAGATGAAATCTGTGGCGGATGTGTTCTATCAAGTCTTTGCAAGGCAGGACAAGCCACTGAAAGTCAGAAGAGTGCAGAATGTTCGAACGGTCTAAGACGTAAGGCAATATGGCTGATGTTCTGGATACCACTTATTATAATAGGTGGTGGTCTCTTCGTGTTATCGGGGCTTGCTGGATGCAACGAGGCAGTTGCCTTCGGCATTATCGTGTTGATAGTTGCAATATACTACATCGTACTGAAACTGAAACTAAACAATAAATATTAAACTATGACAATGATTCTTATTGCTGTATTGGTTCTTGGAGCCATCGGATTGGTGTCAGCACTGATTCTGTGGATTGTTGCCAAGAAATTTGCAGTCAAGGAAGATCCACGCATCGGTCAGGTCGGCGCCCTTCTTCCACAGGCAAACTGTGGCGGTTGCGGTTTCCCAGGTTGCTCTGCAATGGCAGAAGCATGTGTGAAAGCTGCTGACAAAGGCTCGCTCGACGGACTCTGCTGTCCGGTAGCCGGCAACGAATGCATGGTAAAGATTGCTACCCTCCTTGGACTTAAGGCAGAAGCTGCCGCTCCAAAGATTGCTGTAGTACGCTGTAACGGTACCTGTGCACTGAGGCCACACGTACTGAATTACGACGGAGTGACTAACTGTAGGATTGCGAACACCACGGGCAAAGGTGAGACGCTCTGCGCATACGGATGTCTCGGATGCGGCGACTGTGTGGAAGCCTGCCAGTTTGGTGCTATCCACATCAACCCAGCAACGGGACTGCCGGAAGTTGACAAGGACAAATGTACATCCTGCGGAGCATGTGCCAAGGCTTGTCCAAGGAACATCATCGAAATCCGCCAGGTTGATGACCAGAAGTCGACAATGCTCGTACAGTGCATGAACAAGGACAAAGGTGCCCAGGCAAGAAAGGCATGTGGAGCTGCTTGTATCGGATGTATGAAGTGCCAGCAGGCTTGTGGTAGTGATGCCATCACGATTGAGAACTTCCTGGCCTATATCGACCCAGTGAAATGTACTCAGTGCCGTGCCTGTGAAGAGGTCTGTCCTCAGGGAAGTATCATAGGTCTTAACATGGAGGCAAATCCAAAGAGAATTGAGCCAAAGGCTGTAAGCCAGCAGGCAAAACCAGCTGTGACAGCTCAGGCAACGACATCGGAGACACCGGTAGAGAATGCTCCTGTGGCAGCAAATACAAACATCAAGCCTTACGATAAGCCTCTTGAGATTGACTTCGATGCGCCATTGCTTCCAAGTCAGCAGTATCTGCTCCACGGAACTATCGACCTCACTCCTGCCGATACAAAGAGTGAGAGCGCTACTGACAAAGACAGGAACTTTGACGCTCCTTTATTACCATCACAACAAATCATGCTTGGCTTATGAAGACATTTAGAATAGGTGGAGTTCATCCAAAAGAGAATAAACTGTCAGCCGACCAGCCAATCAAGGTTGCCGAACTGCCTAAGATTGCGGTCTTTCCGTTAGGCCAGCATATCGGTGCACCGGCAAAGGCTGTCGTTGCCAAAGGCGACAAGGTGAAGGTCGGACAGATGATTGCGGAAGCTGGTGGATTTGTAAGTGCATCAATCTTCTCATCCGTATCAGGAACAGTTCTGAAAATTGACACTTGCGTTGATGCCAGTGGATATGACAAGCCAGCCATCTACATTACCGTAGAAGGTGACGAATGGATGGAAGGTATCGACAGGACTGACACTATCGTGAAATTCGACGAACGTCCTGAACTCACAGCAAAGGACATCGTGGAAAAGGTAAAGAATGCAGGAATCGTAGGCCTTGGCGGTGCTACATTCCCATGCCACGTGAAATTATCGCCTCCTCCAGGCAGCAAGCCTGAATGTGTGATCATCAATGCAGTAGAATGTGAGCCATATCTGACGGCTGACCACAGGCTGATGCTTGAGCATCCAGAAGAAATTGTTGTCGGTACACAGTTGCTCATGAAGGCTGCAGGTGTTGAAAAGGCATACATTGCCATTGAAAACAACAAGCCCGATGCCATTCAGCTCATGCAGCTGAAGGCTATGACCGTAAAGAACATCGAGGTCGTTCCGCTTCAGGTGAAATATCCTCAGGGTGGTGAGAAGCAGTTGATTGACGCCGTTATCCGTCGTCAGGTCCCTGCACCACCAGCACTGCCAGTAAGTGTAGGTGCCATCATCCAGAATGTCGGAACTGCCTATGCAGTATACGAGGCTGTGATGAAGAACAAGCCTCTGTTTGAGCGAATCGTGACAGTGACAGGAAAGAGCCTTGCAACTCCAAGCAATTTCCTCACCCGACTCGGCACTCCAATGCGTCAGCTCATTGATGCCTGCGGAGGACTGCCAGAGGATACAGGAAAAGTCATCGGTGGTGGTCCTATGATGGGAAAGGCCCTCGCAAACATCGACGTACCAATCTGCAAGGGTTCTTCTGGCGTACTCATCATGAGAGACGAAGAATCCCACCGCCAGCCAGTTGATCCATGTATTCGCTGTGCTAAATGCGTGAGTGCCTGTCCTATGGGACTTGAGCCATATCTCCTCTCCGCATGCGCAGAACAGAATAACTGGGAAAAGCTGGAAAAGGAAGATGTGGTCAGTTGTATTGAATGTGGCAGTTGCCAGTTCACCTGTCCTGCACATCGTCCTCTGCTCGACCTCATACGTCTCGGCAAGTCAACTGTCATGGGAATTATCAGGGCAAGGAATGCTAAATGAAAAGAAGAATGAATAATGAAAAATGAATAGCAACATGAATAATCTCACAATATCACTTTCACCGCATGTCCACGGAGGCGACAGTGTGCAGAAGAATATGTACGGCGTTACCATCGCCCTCATTCCTGCCCTACTCTGCTCGTTCTATTTCTTTGGCATCGGTGCAATCACGGTGACTGCTCTGTCAGTCGCTTCATGTGTTTTCTTTGAATGGTTCATTGGAAAATACCTCATGAAACTGGATAAGCCGACCGTTACTGACGGCTCTGCAATTCTCACTGGTATACTGCTTGCATTCAATGTCCCGTCAAACATTCCACTCTGGATGATCATCGTCGGTGCATTATTTGCAATCGGAATCGTGAAGATGACATTCGGTGGTCTTGGATGCAATCTCTTCAATCCGGCACTCGCAGGACGTGCATTCATGCTCATATCCTTCCCTGTGCAGATGACCACATGGCCATCTGCCGGTCAGCCGTTCTTTACGATTGACGCAATGACAGGAGCAACTCCACTGTCAGTCATGAATGCTGCAATCAAGGCAGGTGACCCAGGCAAACTCCAGGAACTGCCAAGCAGCATCGATATGCTTCTGGGTCAGACAGGAGGATGTATCGGAGAGGTCTGTGCTGTAGCACTCATCCTCGGACTCATCTACATGCTCTGCAAGAAGATTATCACATGGCACATACCTGTTTCAATAATCGTGACCGTAGCAGTCTTCACTGGCGCACTTAATCTAGCCAATCCAATGTATGCCGACCCTGTCACACACCTTCTTTCCGGAGGTCTCATGCTCGGCGCCATCTTCATGGCAACAGATTACGTGACTTCACCAATGACAAAGAAAGGACAGATCATCTATGGTGTTGCAATCGGTTTCCTCACAGTAGTCATTCGTACCTGGGGAGCATATCCGGAAGGAATGTCGTTTGCGATCCTCATCATGAATGCTTTCACGCCACTCATCAATAACTATTGTAAACCAAAGCGCTTCGGGGAGGAGGTAAAGAAATGAAAAAGACTGAATCAACACTCAAGAACATGGTGATGGTGCTTTCCATCATTGCCGTTACCGCAGCACTTGCACTTGCAGTAGTGAATGCCATCACCTCCAGGCAGATTGAGAAAATCAATGCTCAGAATCTTGCCAATGGTATCAAGGAAGTACTCGGAGTCGCTGTCACAGACAGCCTGGACGTAGAGACTGTAGTCGACAGCCTTGACGAGAACTTCACCTACTATATCACCGAACAGGGAACAGCAGTGAAGACATCCAACAATGGTTTCGGAGGTCCTATCGAGGTACTTGTCGGTTTTGCAGAAGACGGTTCCATCAAAGGCTACAAGATACTCTCCCACTCAGAGACTCCGGGACTCGGAGCCAAGGCAGGAGAATGGTTCCAACAAGGCAACAAGGGCGACATCATAGGCAAGAACCCGGCTGAGGTCAACATGACAGTAAGCAAGGACGGTGGCGACATCGATGCCATCACAGCCTCGACCATCACAAGCCGTGCCTTTCTTGGCGCAGTTCAGAATGCCTACAACAAGCTCCATGCTTCTGAAGAGACAGACGGAGAATCAGGTGCAACAAAAAAAGAAAAGAAAGGAGACGAACAATGAACAGTATAAAATACATTTGGAACGGAATAGTTAAGGAGAACCCTACGTTCGTATTATTGCTCGGTATGTGCCCTACCCTGGGAACCACATCATCAGCAATCAATGGTATGTCAATGGGTCTTGCAACCACATTCGTACTCATTCTCTCCAACCTGATTATCTCGCTGATAAAGGACTATGTTCCTGATGCAGTCAGGATTCCATGCTATGTAGTTGTCATTGCGACACTCGTTACCATTCTCCAGATGCTGATGCAGGCTTACGTGCCCGACATCTACGCAACACTTGGCTTGTTCATTCCGCTTATTGTCGTCAACTGTATTATCCTTGGCCGTGCAGAGGCCTTTGCAGCAAAGCACGGACAGCTCGACAGCGTATGCGACGGTATAGGTATCGGAATCGGTTTCACTCTTGCCCTCACACTCCTCGGAGGCATCCGCGAATTCCTCGGCACAGGTGGAATCTTCGGACTCTCACTTCAGGGCGAAGACTACGGAATGCTGATGTTTGTACTTGCTCCAGGTGCCTTCATCGTACTTGGCTATCTTATTGCAATCGTAAACAAGATAAGAGGAAACAAATAAATCGTAAATAATATTAATATGGAATACGTACTTATATTCATAACAGCGATATTTGTAAACAACATCGTCCTGGCACAGTTCCTCGGAATCTGTCCATTCCTCGGAGTTTCAAAGAAACTTGATACAGCAGGCGGTATGGGTGCTGCCGTCACATTCGTACTTGTACTGGCAACCATCGTCACCTATCTCATCCAGCACTATGTACTCGACCCTTGCGGTCTGGGTTACCTGCAGACAATTGCGTTCATCCTTGTCATAGCAGCATTGGTACAGATGGTGGAAATCATTCTGAAGAAGGTGTCACCTGCCCTTTACAAGGCACTCGGTGTGTTCCTTCCGCTCATCACCACAAACTGCTGTATTCTCGGCGTTGCAATCCTCGTAATCCAGAAGGACTACAACATGTTGCAAGGAATCGTATTCGCATTCTCCACTGCACTTGGTTTTGCACTTGCGATGATAGTATTTGCAGGACTTCGTGAACAGCTGGCATTTTCAAGAGTGCCGAAAGCAGTTCAGGGAATGCCTATCGCACTCATCACGGCAGGCCTTCTTTCAATGGCCTTCATGGGATTCAGCGGTGTCGACGGAGGATTGAAAATCCTGTTCGGACTCAATTAAGACAGCAGTATTTAGCAGATTAGCGGATTACTCATCAGTCCGCTAATCCCTGAAGCACATAGTAATACATACTTTCGGGGACATCATTCAGTATCTCTCCCCAGAAAGACTTCACAGTTTCCGGAGTTTTCTCACAGGCTATCCTGAGATTACTCCGGAATTTTATTGCGTCCTTCAGTCTCCAGTAGAGATATGCGAGATATGCGTATGCCTTCACGTGTGTAGGGTCATCAGTCATCAGCGAAGCCTTCTCAAAGAACTCTATCGCAGCCTCGTACTGCTCGGCATAGACATAATCCCCGCCTATGCACATGAGTACCAGGACCTGGCGCGATGTAGTCTCCAGCGATTTGGTAAACCAGTAATGGGCCTCATCCATGTTCCTCATCTGCAGGAACACATTGGCTTTCTGCAGGTAATATTCCGTTGTCCCCGGAGACAGAGCCAGAGCCTTGTCGATGGCACTGAGGGCCTCGTCATAGAACTTGCCGTCCATGAATGCCTGGGCAATGAAAGCCCATGTCGTTCCACGGGATTCATCGCTGCTTTTCAGGTTGTTCATGTTGATTGCAGAAGCAAGTTCGAGGGCCTTGTATCCCAGGTCCGTCATCCCGAGCATAATGTAGCAGCGGCCTATAATATGCGCGTTCTCCTTGTCGCCCGTGAGTTTCTCATACTTCAGATAGTCCTTCAGTGCGAGCTTGTAGTCATCGAGCATATAGTAGCTGTGAGCCCGTAGCAGCATGGTATAGGTGTCGTCGGGATTGATTGCCAGGGCGAAGTTGGCAGAGTTGATTGCATCCTGAATCTTTCCGTCCATGTGCTGGATAGACGCAAGGTAGGTCCATCCGCTGTCAAGATATGGATTCGTGTCGAGAAATTCCGTGTATAGGTGTTCTTCCAGTTCTATCAGTCCTTCCTCATGGCAGATATGGGCTATCTCTATGTCTGCATCAGTATTGCCGATGGGAGCGCAATCCTTCTCGTACTCCCCCACCCACTTCTCTATGTAGCCCACCGAGTCGTCGGCGTTCGTCAGTTCGGAGAAGCAGGCAATGATATGCATATAGTCGTCCGACAGGCGCGACTGTGAATCAGCCTGTGCCGACCTGTCCTCGGCAATGTCCTGTTTCTCCAATGCCATCCACTTGTGGAACAGCACGTCAGCCGTCTCACAGTCATCGTCAAGATCTAATGTAATCTGAGCGCGGAAGTAATAATAGTCGTAATTATCCTCCGCATTCAGTCCCTTCAGTTCCTCCCGTGCTTCCTGGCTCTTGCCAAGATTCACGAGAGCACTGATTTTCATTCCCAGCAGACTTGAATCGGCAGGATGAATCGTCAGGCCTTCGACCGAGCATTGCAGGGCGTCATTGAACCTCCGCTCACGCATGTAATAGTCAATCACATCGATAAAGTCATCCGAATCCATATAGCAAGGCAGCCCGTCGGCCTTGTTATCCTCATAGGATTTCAGTATGTTCCTGAATTCCTCCGACTCAAAGTAGCCGTCCATTACTTTCCTCCTTTCCAGCTGTCCCTGAGACCTACCGTACGGTTGAACACAGGCTTCTCCTTCGTGGAGTCCTTGTCGGGAGTATAGTAGCCTGTACGCTGGAACTGGAGATAGTCGAGAGGCTTGAACTCTGCTGCATATTTCTCAATGTAGGCAGTAGTGACCTCAAGGCTGTCCGGATTGAGGAACGGACGCATGGCATCAATGCCACGCACGCCGTCATTCTCCTCTGAATACTTGCTTATCTCGTCGCGCGGATTCTCTACCTTCCACAGGCGGTCGTAGTTGCGGACCTCAGCAGTCAGGCAGTGATCCTGGCTCAGCCAGTGGATGGTAGCCTTCACCTTACGGTTGGCCTCTGGCATGCCGCTTCTCGTCTGAGGGTCGTACGTGCAGTAGATTTCCTCGATGTTGCCGTCTGCATTCTTCTTCACTCCAGTACACATTATTATATATGCGTTCTTCAGGCGCACCTCTCTGCCTACCGACAGACGGAAGAACTTCTTAGGAGCATCCTCCATGAAGTCGTCGCGCTCTATCCACAGATTACGGCTGAACTCTATCGTGTGGTGACGGCTGTTCTCGTCCTCTGGGTTATCCACTGCGTCGAGCACCTCCACCTGTCCTTCCGGGTAGTTCGTTATCACGCACTTCACAGGATTGAGCACGGCACTCACGCGCGTAGCCTTCTTGTTCAGGTCCTCCCTTACGGCAGATTCGAGCATGGCATAGTCGTTGAGCGCGTCATACTTCGTGTAACCGATCATCTTTATGAAGTTGCGGATTGATTCCGGACTGTACCCCCTTCTTCTCATACCGCATATCGTAGGCATTCGAGGGTCGTCCCATCCGTTTACCACACCCTCCTGAGTGAGGATAAGCAGATTACGCTTCGACATCAGCGTATACGAGAGGTTCAGCTTGTTGAACTCCGTCTGGCGCGGACGGTTATCCTCGATGTTGTCCGTCTCGCCGCGAGTCTCCTTCAGCCAGTCCACGAACAGGTCATACAATGGTCTGTGAGCCACGAACTCCAGCGTGCAGAGAGAATGAGTCACACCCTCGAAGAAGTCACTCTGGCCGTGAGCGAAGTCATAGTTCGGATATACGTTCCACTTCGTTCCCGTCCTGTGGTGGGCGATTTTCTTCACGCGGTAGATGATAGGGTCACGGAAGTGCATGTTAGGGTTTGCCATGTCAATCTTTGCACGGAGCACCATTGCGCCCTCGTCTATCTCGCCCTTGTTCATCTTCTCGAACAGGGCCAGACTCTCCTCTGCCGGTCTGTCACGGTATGGGCTTGCCTGTCCCGGCTGGGTCGGAGTACCCTTCTGGGCTGCGATTTCCTCCGAAGACTGTTCGTCGATATAGGCCTTGCCGCGTCTTATCAGTTCGATGGCAAAGTCATACAGCTGCTGGAAATAGTCCGATGCATAGAATTCGTTACCCCAGTGGAATCCGAGCCACTGGATGTCCTCCTTGATGGAATCGACATACTCCACGTCCTCCTTTGCAGGGTTAGTGTCATCGAACCTGAGGTTGCACACACCGTTATATTTCTCTGCCATTCCGAAGTCCATGCAGATGGCCTTGGCATGACCAATGTGCAGATAGCCGTTAGGTTCCGGCGGGAAACGAGTCTGCAGACGTCCACCGTTCTTGCCCTCTTCAAGGTCCTTTATGATCACTTCCTCAACGAAACTTACCGATTCGTTCTTCTTTTCTTCATTGTCTGGATTTGCCATGTTGTCTTTATTTTATTTATCTGGTCTAATATCTCGTTATGTATGGTCTCAGCCATGTCCGTCACACCCTCGTCCGACGGACAGATGCACTTCAGCCCGCCAGGAACCACGGCTACCTCCACATCGGCAGTCGTATCGACAGGGTCACCGTCGAAGTGTATCACCCCCGGCTTCGTCCTGTGGATTGACAAGCTCTTGCACCTGAAAGTCTCTATGCGACTGTTGTGCTCTATTTTCCCCGTGAACAGCTGCATAGCCAGCTGGGGAACCTCCAGTGCAGTGAAAGGCTTAATGATAGTGACATTGAGCATTCCGTCGAACACGGAAGCCTGGGGAGCGATATACACATTGTTGCCGTACTGCGAGGCATTGGCGCAAGTGATTACGAACGCCTTCCTCACCGTGTGTTCCTCCTTCTCCCCCACCACGTCTATGTCGTACGTCTCCGGCCGGAAAGCCAGACCGTTCATCAGCATCTTCTCAAGATAAGCCAGCGGACCGCGCACCCTCGTCGACGCGAACTTCTTCGAGATGAACGCATCGAAACCTACACCGCACGTGCAGAAGAAAGGAATCAGGTTCACCACCCCATAGTCCATCCGCCTCACCTCACCCTTATTAATAAGGTTTATAGCCTTCTCCGTGTCGAGGGGAATATGCAAGTGCCTGGCCAGACCGTTCCCCGACCCCGACGGGATTATCGCCAGTGCCGTCTCCGAATCCTTCAGCTCGCTTGCTATCATGTTCACCGTACCATCACCGCCGATGGCACAGACAATGTCCGCTCCGTTCCTCACGGCCTCCATCGCAAGGCTCTGGGCATGCCCCATCCGCGAAATCTTCTCTATCGAATAGTCATACTTTTCCCTATCAATCAACCGCTCTATCTCATGCAATATCAAATGCTTACCACCCATGCCTGAGCGTGGGTTATATATGAAAATTATTTTTTTCTTAGTAAACATACTGCAAAGTTAAGAAAAAAGTTGTAACTTTGCACCCTGATATGGACTAAAAATGCAAAAGCAAGCCTAAATCATCACTCAGAGCCATGCTCAGAAACAGCAAAATGATGATTGGAACTGATGATTGAGGGGCTGAAAGTTGATGGTTGATGATTGATTGAATTATTCATTCATTGTTTCTTCACAAGTTCAGGCGAGCATAGCTCGGAGTCCTGTTAACAGATAACTGATAACTAAAAAAACAGATATGGGTTTATTACAGGAAAGATTTAAGGAATACCGCGAGCCGCAGAAATACATCAATGCCGGCGTCTATCCTTACTTCAGAGAAATCGACAGCCACCAGGACACAGAAGTAGTCATGGACGGCAAGAAAGTCCTCATGTTCGGTTCCAACTCCTATATGGGACTTACATACGACCAGAGAATCATCGATGCAGCCATCGCTGCCACAAAGAAGTATGGCACAGGCTGTGCCGGATCACGTTTCCTCAACGGGACACTCGACCTCCACATCCAGCTCGAGAAGGAACTGGCGGAATTCGTAGGCAAGGAAGAAGCCCTCGTCTATTCCACAGGATTCTCCGTCAACGCAGGAGTCGTGTCAGCACTCACGACACGCAACGACTACATACTCGGCGACGACCGCGACCACGCATCGATAGTCGACGGACGCCGACTCTCCTTCTCCACATTCTACCACTACAAGCACAACGACATGGACGACCTTGAGAAACAGCTCAAGCGCTGCAACCCACAGGCCATCAAGCTCATCGTGACCGACGGACTCTTCTCCATGGAAGGCGACCTCGCCAAACTCCCGCAGATAGTACAGCTCAAGAAGAAGTACAAGGCAAGCCTCATGGTCGACGAAGCCCACGGACTCGGAGTATTCGGAAAGAACGGACGAGGAACATGCAACCACTTCGGAGTGACAAAGGACGTCGACCTCATCATGGGCACCTTCTCCAAGTCACTCGCATCCATCGGAGGATTCATAGCAGCCGACAAGGACACCATCAACTGGCTGCGCCACAACTCAAGGACCTACATCTTCTCAGCCAGCAACACCCCGGCAGCCACTGCAGCAGCAATGACCGCACTCCACATCCTCCAGGAAGAACCCGAACGCATCGAGAACCTCTGGAAGATAACCGACTACGCACTCACCCAGTTCCGCCAGGCAGGATTCGAGATCGGCGACACCGAGAGCCCAATCATCCCACTCTACGTGAGAGACAACATGAAGACCTTCGAAGTCACCAAGCTGGCATTCCAGAAAGGCATCTTCGTCAACCCGGTCGTTCCACCAGCATGCGCACCGCAGGACACACTCATCCGCGTAGCCCTCATGGCAACCCACACCAAGGAACAAGTCGACACCTGCGTCTCAGCCCTCGTCGACTGCTTCAAGGAGCTCAAGCTCCTGAAGAAATAACTGGCTTCGCCAGAGTGAATAGTGAATAGTGAAAAGTGAAAAGTGAATAGTGCAAAACAAACATACAAACAACACCAAGGGCAGCCGAAAAAACTCGACTGCCCTTGCTATATCATTAATCGTTTAATCATTAATCACTATTAACCATAAATGGAGCATGGACAATGAAAATGTTGAAGGTGTTGAAGGTGTTGAAGGTAGAATATGTAACATTTATATACACGTAATATACATATGTAACACATCACATCTCGCGAAAGTTATAGAAAGTACCTTCAACACCTTCAACACTTTCAACACGCCCCTTCACAGCTACTTCTGACGGGGGTAAGAAAAAAGTCTGAAAAAAGTTGCCGGAAAATTTGGAGGGGGATGGGGTCAGAATTGTATATTTGCAGCCGGAGAAGGTGCCATCATCGGTTGTGCGAGTGATTACGCACTGATGCAGATTGCCCCTGCTGCGGACGGCGGCAGCAGCGACTCCAGTGGCAACGTGTGACTATGGCTGGCATGGCACTCAATTACTATTGGCGTCAAGGGCAAAAAGTATTGGTGTTTCGATGAAAACGCCAATAGGAATTGAGGCAAACACCAATAGGAATTGAGGCTCACGCCAATAGTATTCGGACACCGGAACAACAGTAAGTGAATGTCACGTCAGCAGGTGCCGGTGCGAGGAACAGAAGTAAGGAACTGTCGTATGCGCAATGATATAGGGAAACATATATACAATTGGCATAAAAATATTTACGAAAAATTCGCGAATCATTTACGGGCATTTACGTTAAAGAAATAAGCGCCTTATGCGCAATTGACCTCCGTCGCAGAGAGGGTCTGCTCCCCAAAATGCCGCCTTAGTGACATTCAGTCACTAACATTTATGGAGCGTCATTTTGCCTACGGCATAACGTAAATTTGCCGTGAATTAACCGTGAATTTAATCGTAAATTATGAATTATGAATTGTGAATTAAACAAACTGCGCAAGATAATAGGAATAGGAGAGACCATACTCGACATCATATTCAAGAACCTCCAGCCCACGGCTGCCGTTCCAGGAGGATCTGTGTTCAATTCACTCATATCGTTAGGACGACTCGGAATGAACGCCACCCTCATCAGCGAGACGGGAAACGACCGCCCAGGCAACATCATAATGAACTTCCTCAGCGAGAACGGAGTCGACAACACCAACGTATGTGTCTACAAAGACGGCCGTACACCTATCTCCCTTGCATGGCTCAACCAGAACAACGATGCCGAATACGAGTTCTTCAAGGACTATCCCAAGGCACGCCTCGACGTCGTATGGCCCGAAATCAGCAAGGACGACATAGTCATGATGGGCTCCTACTTCGTCCTCAATCCCGTCCTCCGGAAGAAGACCAGGGAATTCATCACCCTGGCACACGAGAGAGGAGCCATCATATACTACGACTTCAACTTCCGCAAGTCCCACTCCCACGAAGTCAGCCAGCTCTATCCCGACATAATGGAGAATGTAGGATATGCCGACATAGTAAGAGGCTCCACGGAAGATCTCGACAACATATTCCGTCCGCTTGCCGGCAACACATCGCCCGAGGACATCTATTCCAAATACATAAGTCCTAACTGCCAGAACATGATCTGCACCGACGGAGGAAAGGAAGTACGGCTCTTCACCAGCCATTCCACCCTGTCCTTCCCAGTACCGCAGATTCAGACAGTAAGCACCATAGGGGCAGGCGATAACTTCAATGCCGGAATAGTCTACGGACTCATCACCGAAGACATCCACCGTGAAGACCTCCCCAACATCACCCCCGACCAATGGAACAGGATTATCCACCACGCCATCCAGTTCTCATCAGAAGTATGCCAGAGCTTCGACAACTACATATCAACTGGCTTCGCCAGAGAGAAAAGTGAATAGTGAAAAGTGAAAAATCCTAAATACTACAGCGAAGCGTGCTATAGGCTTTCATTATTCATTTTTCACTCTTATAAACTCCACCTTCTTCGGATTGTAGAGATACAGAAGTCTGACCATAACACTTATAGAATGCAAAGTCCCCGATACTCCCGACACTTTCAGGGATTTTTATAGAAGTTAATTCAGAACAACCTTGGAAAGCACTTTCACCAATATTTTTTACTCCTTCATTAATATTTAAACTTACCAAGGAGGAACAGCCTGCGAATGCTTGATACCCAATACTCATGACAGTGCCTGGAATATCTACAGATTCTAATGATTTGCAATCAGTGAATGCATTATCGCCTATACTCGTAACCTTATATGTCGTTTCATTATATATGACTTCTGAAGGTATACCCAAAAAGTCTTTATTATCACTCTTCGTGACAGTAGCCGTATTGTCAGTATCGTCAAGGATATAACAGATGCCATCTTCTTCAATATTTATTTCCTCGGCAAAAGACATTGTGCAGCACATAACTGCCAGGCATGTAATCAATATTTTCTTCATTATTCCTGTTTTTTCAGATGATTCCTAATTCCGTTTCGGATGCAAATATACAAAATTTCCAATGCACTGACAATTTTTTATCCCAGTTCGGAAAAAAATGATTACTTTCACGGGTCACCAGTAACCCCCGTGTCTGTGAACTTACCACTTTCGCGGGGTAAAGTGGGAAGTTATGTTTTGATGATTTACACCCCGATTTATGTTGGATTTAAGTAAGATTCAAGGAACGTAGTGACACCTTAATCTAAATCGTCCTTATCTTTTATGCGAAATTTATCATAAGATTTATGACAGGATTTAAATCTCACGAACACATCTTTCCTTAAATCTCGCAGAAATATTCTGGGAGCATTCTGAGAGAGGCGCTTCGCTTGAATCTTTCCATAAATTTAACGTAAATCTGAGAGTAAATTTTCATTTTTCATTGTTCATTTTTCATTCTTCCTTATCTTCCCACTTTTGGGGTCGAATCATTCGCGGGTAGAGGGTCTTAGCGGTGAGCCACATCATCCAGGCAAACATATTTCAGAAAAATTTTCAAAAAAGTGATAAAAACTATACACACTATACACTACCTATTATAATTTTCTGTCAATTAAATATTTAAGTAGTGTATAGTTGGTCATAAAACTATACACTAACTATACACAACTATACACAGGCGTACACCTTTCTAAAAGAAGTTTAGGTCTATAGGTGTGTATGCTCGTGTACTCAGAGTCGACTGCACGCGCATTCGTCTTTGAACTGTCTCGCACTCGCCCTTGAACGCAGGTACACACGTCGACATAAGTTATCTTAACACGTCGATATAACTTATATTCAATCATGAAGATAACTTATCTTCAATCTTAAAGATAACTTATCTTCACGTGTTAAGATAACTTATCTTCACATTTTAAGATAACTTATCTTCACGTGTTAAGATAACTTATCTTCACGAGTGCGCCTCCGTTGTACCCCGAGTGGTCCTCAGTACAATCCTGAGTAAATGTCAGTAAAATCTTGAGAAAACGTCAGTAATGCTTTGTAGTTTCGACTGAAATCACTATCTTTGTATTTGGAAATCATTAGCAAATTATTAATTCAACTTTCGCATGTATTTTAAAACATTAATGACCATTAATCTAAACATTAATCAGACATTAATATTATTATTTATGGCTGATGGACCTCCGAGCTCTGCTCGTCTGAGTGGTCGAAGCACCCGAAGAATGTTTATACATATCATAGGAAAAATATTTATTATATGTTTGATTAATGTTCAAATTAATGTTTGATTAATGTTAAAAATCAAATATTTATGCATGTGCTAAAGTTAAGTTATCTTATTGCATTTTCATGAGTTGTTCCTTAATCCTTACTAATTTCACCGACACGTTCTTCGCCGAGATTCCGATGATGGCACCGATGTCCTCGTAACTCTGGTTGTCGAGCCACAGAAGCACGATGGCCCTGTCGATAGGACCCAGACGGTGGATGCGGTCATAAAGCTGGCGGATCTGCTTCGTGTCATTGTCGTTGTCCTCGAACAGGTTGATGTTCATGTCCAGCGCCACCTTCTTGCCGTCCTTCTTTTTCTTCCTGTCCATGGATATACACGTGTTCAGTGCCACCTTGTACACCCACGAACTCATGCTGCTCTCGCCACGGAACTTCTCGAAGCCCTTCCACAGATTGATGAGCACCTCCTGGAAGAGGTCATTCACCTCATCCTCGTCCTTCGAGAACATGTAGCACACCGTGTAGATGGTACTCTTCTGTTCCCTCACCATCTGTGCGAAAGCCGATTCGTTGTCTCTCCTGTTTGCCATTTTCATTATTCATTCTTCATTTTTTTAAACGTAAATTATCGTGAATTACCCGTAAATTTTATCGTGAATTATTACTTGTTTGCTGGTGCATCCGTTCAATCCGCTTAATCCGTGTTCAAATAATAATTTTCGAAAATTCGCGTTAAATTCTTCACACATTGTCTGTCTCTTAAAGGAGTTCAGGCGAGCAGAGCTCGGAGCACGGTAATTCGCGTTAAAAAGAACAATGCCGTAGGCATAAAACATAGTCATTTG
>CALELI010000135.1 GCA_937902455.1 uncultured Prevotellaceae bacterium
GGATATTCCATTACGGACCTGTGTGGGGAACCAACAACATCGGTGAGTTCCTTGCCATCGTTCATGCCCTTGCCCTTCTCAAGCAGCAAGGCAAGTCGATGACCGTCTATTCCGACAGCAATACGGCCCAGACATGGGTACGCAACCGCCACTGTAAGACCACCCTTCCTCGCGACGAGAAGACCGAGGAACTCCACCAGCTCATAACCCGTGCAGAACTCTGGCTGAGGAACAACCCCGACCATTGTCCTGTAGAGAAATGGAATACCGACGAATGGGGCGAAATCCCTGCAGACTTCGGAAGGAAGAAGTGAATATATTATAGGTTAAAGGTATAGGAAAAATAGGAAATGAAGGAATTTTTCAAGATAATGGGCACTTATTTTGCCCCGTACAAGAAGTACATCACGTTTACGTTGCTGCTCAACATCTTTGCAGCCATAATGAATGTGTTCTCGTTCACAATGCTTCTGCCAATACTCCGTATCCTTTTCAATGTCAATCAGGAACACTATGAGTTCATGCCGTGGCAGATGGAGCATATCGACAAAATCCTCCTCAACAACTTCTACTATTTCTCCCAGTCCATGGTGGAGCAGTTCTCTCCAGCTACAGCCCTGTTGCTCTTCGGAGGTGCGCTCTCATGTCTCACACTCCTCAAGACGGCAGCCGATTTCGGAGGTGCAGCCACCCTCATGCCAATCCGTACAGGTATAGTCCGCGACATCCGTGAAAAAATATATCGCAAGATTCTTGGACTTCCACTTTCCTTCTTCACAGAAGAGAAGAAAGGCGACATACTTGCCCGCGTCAGCACCGATGTCAACGAAGTCGATGCGTCCATCACCAGTTCCCTCGAGTCCATCATCAAGAACCCAATCCTCATTGTGGTCTATATCGCCACCCTCATCTTCATTAGTTGGCAGCTCACCATCTTCACACTACTTATCGTGCCGCTACTGGCTCTCGGAATAGGGCGTATAGGTAAGTCACTCAAGGCCAAGTCACTCCTCCTCCAGCAGAAATGGAGCGAAGGATTCAGCCAGATAGAGGAAACCCTTGGCGGACTACGCATCATCAAGGCTTTCATAGCAGAGAAGAAGATGGCAGACAGATTCACAGCCGTCAACAACCTCCATCGCAAGATAGCCACCAGAGTGGCAGTACGCCAGTCTGCTGCCCATCCAGTCAGCGAGTTCCTGGGTACGGTGATGATAGTCATAGTCCTCTGGTACGGCGGTATGCTCATCTTCTCAGGCAACTCCTATCTCGATGCCAGTATGTTCATCTACTACCTCGTCATCCTCTATACCACCCTCCAGCCTCTCAAGGACCTCTCGAAGGCAGGCTACAACATCCAGAAAGGACTTGCATCTATGGAGAGAATCAACAAGATACTCGGTGCAGAGAACAACATCCGAGAAGTAAGCAACCCACTAACAATCAACTCTCTTAATACTGACATACAGTTCAATGGAGTGGGATTTTCATACACCCCGGGACGCGAAGTACTCCACGACATCAACATCACCATACAGAAAGGTCAGACCATAGCTCTCGTAGGACAGTCAGGGTCAGGAAAGTCTACCCTCGTCGACCTCCTCCCACGCTTCCATGATATTCAGACGGGGCAGATACTCATCGACGGTACAGACATCCGTTCACTCAGCATCCATTCCCTCCGTAGCCTTATAGGCAATGTCAATCAGGAAGCCATCCTTTTCAACGACACCGTCTTCAACAACATAGCCTTCGGTACAGAAGGAGTCACTCAGCAGCAAGTGGAAGATGCAGCACGCATTGCCAATGCCCACGACTTCATCATGGAAATGGAGAATGGCTATCAGACCAATGTAGGCGACAGAGGTTGCCGACTCTCAGGAGGTCAGCGTCAGCGTATCAGCATAGCCAGAGCCATATTGAAGAACCCGCCAATCCTCATTCTTGACGAAGCCACCAGCGCCCTCGATACCGAGTCAGAACGACTCGTACAGGATGCTCTCGAACGCCTCATGCACTCACGCACCACTATTGCCATCGCTCACCGATTATCTACAATCCGCAATGCTAATCTCATATATGTCCTCCACGAGGGCAAGATAGTAGAACAAGGTACCCACGACCAGCTCATCGCTCTCGGAGGCTACTACAAACGTCTCAACGACATGCAGCAACTATGATATCTAAAGTCTATACAGCTACCCTTCATGGATTACAGGCCATTCCTGTAACCATAGAAGTCAATGCCTGCAATAACCCGCAGCCAAGATTCATAATAGTCGGAATGCCAGATACAGCAGTCCGGGAAAGTCAGGAGCGCATATTGTCGTCATTGGCTGTCAATAACTTCCGGGTTCCGATGAAGCAGATTGTCATCAATCTTGCTCCGGCAGACATCAAGAAGGAAGGTTCTGGATTTGACCTCCCTATTGCAGTCGGAGTACTTGCATCGTTAGGGTTCATCACCAACACCGAAAATCTCGACAAGTATATGTTTATCGGTGAACTGGGACTCGACGGTACTATCCAGCCCGTCAAGGGTGCACTCCCGATAGCCATCAAGGCACGCGAACTAGGCTACAAGGCACTGTTTGTTCCTAAGAGCAACGCCCGTGAGGCAGCCGTGGTCGATACACTGGAAATATATGGTGTCACTCACCTTCAGGAGATAGTCAGTTTCCTTGAAGGAAAGACAATACTTGAACAGACAATCGTAGATACCCGTAGAGAGTTTCAGCAACAACAAGACCACTTCGACTACGACTTTGCTGAAGTGAAAGGTCAGGAACAAGTGAAGCGGGCATTTGAGATAGCTGCCGCTGGCGGTCACAACATCATTCTTGTAGGCAGTCCTGGATGCGGTAAGAGCATGATGGCAAAACGCCTCCCTTCCATCCTTCCTCCACTCTCGTTGTCGGAAAGTCTTGAGACCACACAGATTCACAGCATTGCAGGACAACTCTCCAGCGAGACCTCCCTCATAAGTCAGCGCCCGTTCAGGGCTCCTCATCACACCATATCCGATGTCGGCCTGGTTGGTGGCAACAACACCTTCACCCCTGGAGAGATATGCATGGCTCACAATGGAATTCTCTTCCTCGATGAACTGCCGGAATTCTCGAAGAAAGTCCTTGAGACCCTTCGCCAGCCACTCGAAGACAGGGAAATCACCATTGCCCGGGCAAAATATTCAGTCACCATGCCATGTTCGTTCATGCTCGTGGCAAGTATGAATCCATGCCCTTGTGGCTATCATCATCACCCTACCCATTCCTGTACATGCACCCCAGCTCAGATTCAGCGCTACATAGGTAAGATAAGCGGTCCTCTGATGGATCGTATCGACCTGCAAGTCGAGGTGGAAGCCCTGCCTGTGGAAGAAATGACCAAGGCACCGAAGGGTGAGCCGAGTGCATTGATCCGCGAGAGAGTCATAAGAGCCCGTAAGATTCAGGAACAGCGTTTTGCCGGAGTGAAGGGAATCCACTGCAATGCTCAGATGACCACATCCATGCTTCATAAGTACGCCTCCATCGATGAGACAAGCACCGAACTCCTCCGTACTGCCATGAAACGTCTTGACCTCTCAGCCCGTGCCTACGACCGCATCCTCAAGGTTGCACGAACTATTGCCGACCTTGATGGCAGCGAGTCCATCCAGTCCACTCACATAGCCGAGGCCATTGGGTACAGAAACCTTGACAGAGAAAGCTGGATAGAGTAAGATAAGGCTTACGGAAACTTATAACCATAGAATTACTTTCTCAAGCGAACTATTTGGGACAATGAAAAACAGGAAATTCGTAATAGGACTCATAGCACTTGTCGTAGCGAACGTCATCTGGGGACTTATGGCTCCAATCATCAAAGGGTTGCTCAATATGGAGGTAATGAGTGGTATGACCGTGTCTGCATTGAGAATAATGGGTGGGACAATACTTTTTTGGCTCATTAACTTTCTTGCTCCTGCAAAGATGGTCAAGCGTGAAAAGGTTCAGAAAAAGGACTGGCTGATGCTTGTGTTTGGCGGAATCGTATATATAGTGGGCACAATGGCCTTAACAAACATCGGTGCCGAATACACCTATCCTGTTGATGCAGTAGTGTGCTGCAGTACGGCTCCTCTGTTTGCCCTTGCGTGCGGAGCAATTTTCTATTACCATAAGTTTCCTGCATTCACGAAAATACTTGGAGTGCTGTTAGGACTGTTCGGCGTACTGATCTTCATCTTTACCACAGAGGACAATCCTGCAATGCATGTCTCCAATCCGTTCATCGGCGATATCCTCTGTGTAATATCGCAAATCTGCAATGCCGTGTATCTGGTGTTCTTTGTTGAGATAACTTCCCGCTACACAGCTTTCACTATGATGAAATGGATGTTTACCTTTGCCTGTGTGGCAATACTTCCGTTCACTATTACCGACGTAATGGCTGTACCGTGGGCAACTCTCAGCGGTGAAGCAGTATTCGACCTTACATATATAGTAATCCTTGCATCCTTCGTTTGTTATCTGCTGATCTCCCTTGCACAGCATTCAGTTACACCGACCCTCATCGCAATGGGCAACTACATTCAGCCACTGACTGCTGCAATAGCATCCATTATTATCGGTATGGCAGTAATTACTGTCTACAACATCATTGCCACTGCTCTTATTTTCATTGGTGTGATACTTGTACAACGCAATACGGGAAAACTGCAGACAAAAGTCTGAGAACCAAGAGTGCCAGATGAAAAATGAAGAATGAAGAATGAGAATGTTTTCATTATTCTTTGTTATTTTCAAAAAAATGTGTAAGTTTGCAGAATAAAAATAAATTTTTATGGTTATCGGTTATACGGCTGGGGTCTATGACCTTTTTCATGTGGGTCACCTTAACTTGCTGAAGAATGCAAAAGGTATGTGTGACAAGTTGATTGTCGGTGTGACTACTGACGATCTGGTGACATACAAGGGCAAGCACGCATTCATCCCGTTTGAGGACAGGATTGAAATCGTGAGAAGTATTAAATACGTTGATGCCGCTGTGCCTCAGTATGACATGGACAAACTGACTATGTGCAAGAAACTGGGTGCAACCATCCTTTTCGTAGGCGATGACTGGTACGGCACGGACAAATGGAAGGAATACGAGAAGAACTTCAACGATGCCGGTATCAGGATTGTCTATTTTCCTTACACCAAGGGCATATCCTCCACTAAGATAAACGAGGCACTGGCAGGTCTGCAGCCAAGTGCACAGGGCACGAGTGAAAAATGAATAGTAACAATAACAAACAAACCAATGACTGACAAGAATTTTTGCATGAGTTCCTATCTGGCTTACAGATATGTGGAAAGACCAGATGTAGATTTCTATGAAGGAATGCACCATGAGAATATCCAGCCCATTCCCGAGGAGAAGAGGGTGCTGGTACATACAGCGGAAGAAATCGACCGTGACATCCAGAAGCAGTTTGACGAACTGAAGGCAAAGGGCGAGAAGCTGGGCATAATGCTTTCCGGCGGTATGGATTCTGCCAATCTGGCAGCTTATATGCCAGGATGCGATGCCTATACTTTCCGTTTCATCGGAGGGGCAGAACGTTTCAACCAGGAACTGCAGAGGGCAGAATATTATGCCAGGAAGTGGAACATGAAACTCCACTACGTAGAAATCGACTGGAACACAGTAGAGAACTATCTCGATGCCTGTATGGAAGCAAAGAATGCTCCTGTACATTCCATCGAGCCTCAGTTGCTTCAAGGTGCATTGCAGGCCAAGGCCGACGGAGTGGAGAGGCTTATCATCGGCGAGAGCAGCGACCTTATCTTCGGTGGCATGGACCAGTTGCTGGCCAAGGACTGGACTTTCGACGAGTTCAAGGCAAGATATACCTTCACCAAGCCAGAGGACGTACTTGAAGAGCCTGTTGATGTGTACTATCTGTTCGAGAGATTCCGCAAGGGGGACAAGATTGACTTCCTCAGTTTCATGGACAACGTGTTCTCCATTGAATCATCCAGTTCCTACATGAACGCCTTTGGAGTAGCAGGAATGCCTTACCATGACCCTTACGCAAGACTGATGATGGCTGACCCTCTCGATCTGAACAGGGTGAGGAACGGTGAACCGAAATATCTTGTCAGGGAATTGTTCGCAATGAAATATCCCGAGATCCCTATTCCTTTCAAGGTTGCCATGCCGCGTCCGGTCGACGAGTACTTCGAGAAGTGGGAAGGTCCGAAGCGTCCTGAATTCAGGAAGAATCTCGACATGAGCAAGTTCACAGGCAATCAGAAGTGGCAAATGTACTGCCTGGAGAAGTTCCTGGAACTGGCTGCGCCAGAGTGAATAGTGAAGAGTGAAAAGTGAAAAAGCAAATGGCTAATGGCAAATGGCTAACGGCTAACGGCTAATGGCTAACGGCTAATGGCTAACGGCTAATGGCTTAATTATGAATAACGAAAACAGGCTTCAGAAAATATTACTTGACACCCTGAAATTCTCCGTATCGTTTTTTGAGAAGCATGGGCTGAGGTACTATGCCTGTGGAGGAACCATGCTGGGCGCTGTCAGGCACAAGGGTTTCATTCCCTGGGATGACGACATCGACATCTACATGCCTCGCAAGGACTATGAGAAGTTGATACAGTTGCGTGGAGAAATGAATGGCACGGGGTTCAGCCTTGTATCAGCACAGACTGACTACGGCTACTATTGTCCGTTTGCCAAGATCCAGAAGGACGACACTACAATCTGGGAATTCAAGTATTATCCCTACCTGCTTGGAGCCTATGTCGACATATTCCCGCTCGACTATTATGACATGCCCGACGGGCAGATAACCTCGTTGCAGTGGAAATATTCCGATTTGTTCGTTGACTACCAGAAGTCGCTGAAGACATATTCCTTCGCCGACTACATGAAGTTGCTGAAAGGTGGTGATATAGTCGGTTTCGTGAAGAACATTTATTTTCAGATGTCATTCAAGCCTCGTCGCAGGCAGATGTACGACCGATGGATGAATGCCACGGACTATCTCTGCGCTGATGAGAGTAGAGAGAAATGTGTCTGTCTCACTCAGTGGCAAGGCAAGATATTTCTGAGGAAATGGTTCGAGGACTGTATTGACATGCCGTTCGAGGATACTACCATTAAGGTTCCGCGTCAGTACGACGAATACCTCACCCTCTTGTACGGTAACTATATGCAGATGCCTCCAGAGGAAAGGCGATGCTCGGACCATAAGCATCATTATGTTGACCTCGACAGAGGTGTCAGGAAAATAGAAGAGCTATAATATGGATTGTGCACCAAAACCGAAATCACGTCTTGAGTGGCTCGACGCCATGAGGGGATTCACGATGATAATGGTCGTGATGTACCATGTGGGCCTGCAAGGCTTCGACGAGAGTTTCAAGCAGTCGGCCTCCATGCCTTTCCTGGTACTGTTCAGGATGCCACTCTTCTTCTTCATCAGCGGATTCCTTTCCTATAAGGCAAACGCTGACTGGAGTTTCTCAGGATTCAGGAACATGATGCTGAAGAAGATACGGATACAGATCATACCTACCGTAGTATTCTTCTTTGCCTTCGTGGCCATTACATCTCCGAGCAAATTCGGCGATCAGGTGGTGACCAACTTCCATTCTCCTACAAAGGGAGGATACTGGTTCACGCTCGTACTGCTCTATATGTTTATCGTGTACTACATCTTCGAGTTCTTCGAGCAGAAGATAAAACGTCGCAGTTGCATTCCCATCATCCTTCTGTGGGTGCTGGCCATGTGCCTGTATGAGACCTGCTACCTTCCGAAGGAATTCTATTGGGCCTATGGTGCGAAGAAATCATTGCAGACCGGATGGCTCTATGATTCGAGTGTGTTCCAGATGTTCCTGTTCTTCCATTTCTTCGTGTTTGGAAACATCGTACACAGATACTGGCACAAGATCGAACGGATTTACGACAGTCCGGGATTCATCCTGCTCATAATCGTGATAGCATTCTTCTCCACTGGCGACTACCTGAGGTTCCATTGCCTGAAGGGCCCGTGGGCTAACCTTTCACAGACTTTTGCACGATATTCACTGCTCACCCTGGTGTTCCTGGTGTTCAGGTATTATCAAGACAGTTTCTCCAGGCAGCACTGGGTGGGAAGGAGCCTGCAGTTCGTGGGTACGAGGACACTCGATGTCTATCTTATTCATTTCTTCTTCATCCCACACCTTCCGGAAGTGGGACATTACTTCAACGCCCATCATGGCAATTTCGTGATGGAAGTGGCAGCATCGTTCCTTGTGGGAATAGTGGTGCTCATGTTTACTCTGGCTGTGTCGAGCACGTTAAGGATAAGTCCGTTCCTGAAGAAATACCTGTTCGGACGATATTAATAGTTATTAAAGTTTAGAGTTTAGAGTTGGTTCCTGAGCCAGTCGAAGGAAGAGTCAGTTGGAAGTTTAGAGTTTAGAGAAGGCTAAAGGCAAATGGCAAATGGCAATATAGTTTAGAGTTGATAGAATAAAGAAAGGCCAATGGCTAACGGCTAACGGCTAATAGCTAATGGCTAACGGCCAAATTATAAATTAACATTATGCATAAACCCGAAGTCGACATATCCGTACTGATGCTCTTCTTCAACCGTCCAAAACAGTTGAAGAAAGTGTTTGCAGAGGTGAAGAAAGCCCGTCCTGCCCGGTTGTTCCTGTATCAGGATGGTCCTCGTGGCGAGAGAGACATGAAGGGGATAATGGAGTGCAGGGAAGTAGTGGCCGACATAGACTGGGACTGCGAAGTCCACCGACTCTATCAGGAGAAGAACTACGGCTGCGACCCTTCGGAATTCATATCGCAAAGGTGGGCGTTCTCGATGACCGACAAGTGTGTAGTGCTCGAGGACGACGATGTTCCCGCTGTCAGCTTCTTCAGTTTCTGCAAGGAGATGCTCGACAAATACGAGAACGACGAGAGAGTCGTCATGATATCGGGATTCAACACCGACGAAGTGAGCACCGACACCCCTCACGACTACTTCTTCACCCAGGCCTTCTCCATCTGGGGATGGGCATCATGGGCAAGAGTGGTGAACAACTGGGATGAGCACTACGACTGGCTCGACAATCCCTCAGATGTGGAGAAGATAGAGAGAATGGTGGAGAAGCACCATCTGAGAAAGGATATGTTGCCGATGTGCAGAGCCCACAAGGCACAAGGCAAGGCATTCTACGAAACCATATTCTGGGCCTACAAGACCCTTCACGAGGGACTGGCCATCATGCCCGCAAGGAATATGGTGAACAACCTGGGCAACGAGGCAGAGGAATCCACCCACTATGCCGGTACGCTGAAATGCATGCCGAGAGACCTGAGAAGGCAGTTCACCATGCGACGATTCGAGATTGACTTCCCTCTCCGTCATCCCACAGAAGTGAAGGAAGACACCGGATATAAGGACAGGCTGTATCGGAGAAATGCCTGGGGACATCCGTGGATAAAAGTGATGCACTCCCTTGAAGAACTGATGCTCAACCTCAGGTATGGTAATTTCAGGTTCATAAAGGATGCAATGGCAAACAGAGCGAGAATTCTTATACGACAACTGGCTTCGCCAGAGTGAATAGTGAATAGTGAATAGTGAAAAGTAGTGCAAGGTGAATGCAGAACTAAGTTTACTTAAGTTATGCTGAGCCGCAGCCTACTTTGCAGGAACTGAAAGGCCAAAGGCCAACGGCTAATGGCTAATGGCTAATAGCCAAATTATGAATTATGAATTATAAATTATTCATCGACAAGATTCGTCTTGCCTTGCAGAAGAGGAGCAAGATGACGCAGAACAAGAAATCCTATGCAGGCTGGCTTTCACGGGGATACTGCAATGATCCATCCGTCAGCTTCATCATCGAGTCCCACAACAAGAGTCTGCAAGTGATGCACATAGTCGAGAAACTCCGCAAATACCCGTCGGCAGAAATCATAGTGATAGACGACGGTTCCGACAAGGAACATACCCATCGTCTGACAGAAGGGCTGACAGGAGGAAGCGAGTTCCTCATCAGGGCCAACGACCTTTATGAGAATGTCATGTACAACAAGTCCATCCGCTTCGCTAATGCCAACATCATAGCACTCCTTCAGGATGACGACGACTTCGACAGCCTCGACTGGGTGGACGAGGCAGTACGCCTCTTCAGGGAGAATCCGGAGATGGTGATCCTCGGTGGCTGCGAGGGAGTGGACGTGACCTTCGACCACGAGAAAGGCATTGCCCATGGCGCTCCATACACCCATCCCGACCATTTCTGCTTCGTGCCCACCGTCAACCGTGCACCGATGTGGATCAACAAGAGCCTCTTCACCGAACATCTCCACGACATAGACTTCAGCTACGCACCGTTCCAGATGGACGATTACGAGCTCTGTCTGAGAGCCTGGCAGAAAGGGCTGAAAGTGGGATGGTACGATGCCCACTTCCATTCACTCAGCGTAGGAGGCATGCGCCTGTGGAACAACGCCTTCACCCAGGAACAGTACCAGCGAAACGGCAGGCAGCTCTATGCCACCTATAAAGACCAGATGGCAGAGATATACGAAAATATAAAGTTTAGTGTTGGTTCCTGAGCCAGTCGAAGGAAGAGTCAGTTGGAAGTTTAGAGTTGATAGAATAAAGAACGGCTAATGGCAAATGGCAAATGGCCAACGGCCAATGGCTAACGGCAATAAAGTGAAAGTGAAAGTATTAATCGTTAACACATCCGGCAATGTAGGCGGTGCGGCAATAGCAGCCAGCCGGCTCATGCATGCCCTGAGAAGTCAGGGCGTGGAGGCAGACATGCTGTCGAGAAAGAAGAAATTCCCCGCATTCTACTGGGAGAGACTCGTCATCTGGGTCAGCAACCTCTTCAGCAGGAAGAACATCTTCGCAGTCGACATAGCCAACTCAGGCCAGCACATAACCCACTCGCCCCAGTTCCGCGAAGCCGACATCATCCACCTCCACTGGGTGAACCAGGGATTCATATCCCTCAGCGAACTCGGCAGGATACTCTCCAGCGGAAAGCCAGTCGTCTGGACCATGCACGACATGTGGCCCTTCACCTCAGTGTGCCACTATTCAGGCACATGCCGCCAGTACCACTCCCAGTGCTCCCAGTGCCCGCTGCTCCAGTCCTCTCCATGCCGGGACACCCTCGTAAGGCAGACATTCAGCAGGAAAGCCCGGATCTATGCCCCAGCCCCCATCACCTTCGTAGGCTGCAGCAAGTGGATAGCCGACCAGGCACGGCAGAGCGCCCTGCTCGCAGGAAAGACCATAGTCCACATTCCCAACACCATCGACACCAGCCTCTTCGCCCCAATGGACCGACAGCAGTGCCGGAAAGCATTCCTGCTCCCACCCGACAGGAAACTCATCCTCTTCACCTCCCAGAAAGTCACCGACCCACGCAAGGGCATCCGCTTCCTCTACGAGGCCATCCAGCTCCTCCTCCACCAGAATCCCCAGCTGGCAGACCAGACAGCACTCATCATCCTCGGAGGCAAGTCCGGAGCGACCGACGCCGACCTCCCCGTCGACCCAGCCACAGCCCGGTTCCTGCGCCACAACTCCTACCCACTGCCCTACACCTCGTCCGCGAGAGAGATGGCACAGATCTACAACTCAACCGACCTCTTCCTCATACCCTCACTCCAGGACAACCTCCCCAACACCGTCATGGAGGCACTCTCATGCGGAGTGCCATGCGTAGGATTCCGCACAGGAGGCATCCCCGAGATGATCGACCACAAGGTCAACGGCTACGTCGCCCGTCAGTCCGACTCCCAGGACCTCAAGGAAGGAATCGTCTGGGCCCTCAGCCACGACCTCAGCCAGCCCGCCCGCCAGAAAGTCCTCAGCACCTACTCCCCCGAGGCAATAGCAGAAAGATACATCCAGGAATATACACAACTACTACAAAATCTAGATTCTATTGAAAATAACAAAGTAACAAAATAACACACCAAAGGCAGCCTTTCGACTGCCTTTGCTTTGCACTACTTTTCACTTTTCACTATTCACTTTTCACTCTGGCGAAGCCAGTTGTGTCAGTGTCTCTGTCGGCGGGCGGTCACTCTTGGGGTTGAGGATGCCGGGGCCTTCTCGGATTTGGTTTTCTCGGCCTTGACTTTCTCGGTCTTCTGACGTGGGGTCCTGACTTTCTTCGATGACTTCTGGAGGGCTGCTATGGAGTCGAGGCGTGCCTGCCTGGCTGAGTCGACTGGGTTGGCCCAGATGTTCTTCTCGAAGTCGGTGAGCTGTTTCTCGATGCGGTCCTGTTCCTTCTTGAGGTCCTTAGGGTTGGCGTACTGCTCCTGGAGGATCTTGTTCTGCATGTTGGTGGTCATGTAGATGGTTCCCTTGTACTTGTTGGTGTCGAAGAAGTCGGCCATGGAGCAGCGTGCGGCGTTGTTGTAGTTGCTGGTCATGATCATGTGCTGCGAGAGGTATGGGGATATGTCTTCCATGCGCACCCAGAAGAGTGGTATGTCGCGCTTCGGCAGTGGCTCGTTCTCGATGGAGTCGGCTGTGCCGGCTTCCTCGCCGGTGGATTCTTCTTCGTCGTCGAATCCGAAGGTGTCGTCACCGAAGTCGAAGTCGTCGGCTTTCTGGATGACGGGGCAGATGGCAATCACGCGGCTGTGGAAGGTGGCTGTGTTCTGGTCGTAGTAGGTGGTCTCCTTTATCTTGAAGCATGTGACGCTTGCAGACGGTATGTCGGAGGACTCTACCTTGATGGTGTTGCCCTGCACTTCGTAGTCGATGCCGTTGTCGTCGAGGAATTCCTTGAAGTGCATGCGGTTTTCCTTGGAGAAGTTCTCAAGTCCGTCGAGACTGCACTTGTAGGCAGGAATCTTTCCCTGATTGAGGAGCTGGAAGAGGAGTGTGAAGAGGTTGACGTCATCGCCCTGGGCCTCCACGGGGAAATAGAGGGGTGCGTTCTCGTCGAGACTGAGGTCGAGTGCACGGTAGATGTCGCGTCGCCAGCTTACGTCCTGAGGCACATCGACTGCGGTAGGGAACATGATGCTTGCGCGGTCGACTGTCGGTGCATCCGTAGTCTGTGGCTTTGCGGCCTTGCTGGCACTGACCTTTACGGGATTGGCGGTAACTGTCTTCCTGGCGTCGCGCGGAGCTGCCTGCTGAGTGGTTGCAGCATTTACCCTTGACTTCTGAGGCTGTGAATACGCTTCGCGAGTGGAAAGGGAAAAGAAGAGTATTGACAGGGCTATTAGCCATTGGCCATTAGCCATTTGCTTGATTATTGCTTTCATTGCTTCATTTTTATTATTCATTATTCATTATTCATTGTTAACTGTTTCTTCACAAGTTCAGGCGAGCAAGCTCGGAGTCCTGTTAACTGTTAACTGATTTAATTCACTCTTCCATCCATTGCGGCGTCGAGGGTACGCTTGATGCCATCGGGACCTACTACCTGGATTTCGCTGATGAAGAAGTGCTTTCCCTTTGTCAGCTGGCGCATGAGTGCCTTCTGCTGGTCGGTGAAGTCTGCTCCGAGGGAGGCTCTCGGCACGAACTCTCCCAGACGGGTCGTGAAGTAGATGGTGAAGCCTGTCACCTTGAACGGAATGTCGAGCAGTCCGTCGTCGATGGCCGCAGAGATGCCAGTGGCATTGAGGAGTGCCTTCTTTGGTATGGCCTTGCCACCGCCTTTGTATCTTATAGGATTGCCGTTGGCATCCTTGTACTCTATGTAGGCTGCTGGATCAGGCAGTTTGCGTACCTTGAACGGGAAGGTGCCGACGGTAGTGGCATGGCCTTCCTGATTGGCTGTGACGGTGAAGGTAACGTCTTCGCCCACCTTTGCCGGTACGGCGGTGTACTTGCCGTCACCATTGCGGGTGAGGGTTCCGCCGGTCATGGTGAGGTTGACCTGACCAGCTGGAACGCCTGGTACAGACACGCTGATAGGGTTCTGATAGCCTGCATACAGCACATTCATGAGAGTTGCCGAAACTGTCGCTGCCGGTTCCACTACTGTGTATTCCTGCGAGAACTCTTTCCTGACTACCTTTCCGTCGCCATCAACAGCAAGTACATAGCCGCTGAATGTGTGGGTGCCAGTTGACGAACAGAGAGTCTCGTACATTCCGTCGGTTGCCTTCAGGAGGCTGTTGCCGACATAGATGCTCGGGTGCTGGGTGGTGTCGATGGAGCCGACGACTACCCTTGCCTTGAACTTACTGCCACGGACGATGGTGGTGGCACTCGGTATCACGTAGGCATCGATGGCATTGACATGGAGTTTCTTGCCGGTGACATCGATGTCGAGGTCGGAGTTGTTGATAAGCTCATGGAGAACCTGTGTCTCTGAGTATCTGACATCGCTCTGCAACTTGGAGAGGATGGTGATGGCAGCACTCGAAGGGGTGTTCTCGAAGAGATATTCCTTCCAGCCCTTACCGACGCCACGTGTGTTCTTGGGAACCTCAGTCGTAAGGTTGTCGGCAATGAGTTTCTTCTGGGTAGGCGAAACGACTACCTCAAGGATTTTCTCTCTGTATCGGTCGATTGATGCCTTCAGTTCGTCGCCCTTTCCTCTTGCAGGAGCAAGCATGACCTGATTGGCTGGCTCGAGGCCGTCCCTGTTGCGCAGGTTGTGCACGTCTGCGTCCTTACCATCAGCCTCAAGGGCAATCTGTACCTTGAGCGAGTCGATGAAATCGTAGAGTGCATTTGCCAGTACACTTATCTTGTTGGCCTTGCTGTGGATGGTCTTGGCCTTTGCAGGGTCTTTATGGAGTTCTTCGTCGAGTGCAGAATAGATATTCTTGTTGAGTTCGGTGGAGTTGTGAGTAGAGCGAGTGAGACTGTCGTCTACCATGTTGAACGCATCAAGCACATCTGAGCTTACGTTCAAGGCAAGCATTGCCATCAGAACGACATACATCAGATTTATCATCTTCTGACGTGGCGTTATCTTCTTTTTCTTTATTGCCATGATTGATCACTAATCTTTATTCGGCCGTTAGCCTGATAATTGTTAACTGATAACTGTTAACTGATAACTGTTAACTGTTAACTGTTAACTGTTAACTATTCCTTATTTCCTCCCATGTGTGCCTGCATGGCTTCAACCATACGGGCATATACATTGTTAAGCTCTTCGAGTTTAGAGGCAAGCAACTTGGTCTGGTTGTTGACCTCGTCGATAGTGGTGCTCTGGTTGCTGACGCTACGCAACTGCATTTCGTAGAAGCGGTTGATACCAGTGAGAGTCCTGTTCATGGTCTCCATCTCTTCTGAATCGCGGGTGAGGCGTGCACTCTGCTCTGCCACTGCCTTCAGTGTGGCAGTCAGCTCATTCAGCTGCTCGATGTAGTTGTGAGTAGCGTCTTCCATGTCAGAGTTCATTCCCACTACTTCAGGCAGGTCGCTGCCGCCCATTCCACCGATGACTACACTGCCGCCGCCGATATTTCCGCCGCCGACATTGCCTGTCAGTCCTGCCAGCTCTTCCGAACTGATTCCAGCATTGCCTCCACCGACATTGCCCACGATGGTCACTCCACCGCCGGCATTGCCAGCAGGAACTGCTGCATCATTTTCCGGTACTTCCTCATACTGACGCTCGAAACCTGAAATGAAGAACACCAGCACCTCGGTACCCATACCCAGGAAGAGCATGATGTCTGCACCTGCCATGTGGGTCAGTTTGAAGAGCGCACCAAGAATGACGACTGATGCTCCCCAGCTATATGCATAATTCATGAACATCTGTCCACGATTGCTGTCCATCCAATGCTGAATCTTTGCGATGATGTTAAAACTACTTGCACCCATAATATTATTTATTTGACTATTTTCTATTTTATCTTTTCAGTTATTTTACTTTCTTCATTTTTCCGGCAGTACCAACCTGAGTGCGTACGCAGCGGAAACCGATGAACGAACGGCCTACATTCTGGTACTCACTTGTTCTCCATGCCGACTTGATGAAACTCTCAGGGTCCTTCCATGAACCACCTCTCACACTCTTCTTTTTGAGGGCATAAGGGTCTTCGATTGCTGCATTGTATGACAGCTGAGGGTTGATGTCGCTCATCGACAGGACACCGGCATCGGTGTAAATAGTGCTTGTCCACTCTGCCACATTTCCTGCCATGTCGTACAGTCCGTTACTGTTTGCGGAATAGATGCCCACCTTGCTCGTAATCAGGTTGCCGTCCTTAGTGTAGTTTCCTCTGTCGGGCTTGAAGTTAGCAAAGAAGCAGCCATCTTCGCTCTTTACTCCCATCTGGTTCCACGGCAGTTCGTTGCCATCCTTGCCACGGGCTGCAAACTCCCATTCTGCCTCGGTAGGGAGACGATACCTCTGGATGTACTTGGCATTTGCACCGAGACCCTTCAGCAGGAAGTCGGTACGCCAGTTGCAGAAGGCAGTTGCCTGTTCCCAGTTCACACCCACTACCGGGTAGTTGCTGTAGTTAGGATGACTGAAGTACAGACGCATGTAGGATTCGTTCTCTGCATTCTGGAAGTCATTGATCCAGCAAGTAGTGTCGGGATATATATTAATAATGTATGTGTTGACAAAGTCCCACATGCTGCTCAGAGGACGAGTGATGGTCTTTCTCACGATTCGTCCCTCTTCGTCAATGTATGCTGTGTCCTTGGAAATCATCACCACATCGCTCTCGTCGACCTTGATGTCGGTGTTGAGGTTTCTCTCTGATGGGTTCAGACGATACTTTCTCTGAGCTGCCATGGCATAGTCGAACACTTCGTAACGATAGTTCATCTGACTTGCATCGAGCATCTTCGTGCCGTCAAATGGATGAGTGATGAACACGCTCTCGATGGCTCTCTCCTGGTCTTCGTCGGGGTTCTTCCAAGGAATTGCCTTTGCCCAGTTGAGGTGTGGAGTGATTGGGTCACCATTCTTATCCTCTTCAATCTTGTAGGACTCGTCACCACCGAATGCTGGGTCAGCCAGTCGCTCGCGGATGATACTGTCTCTCACCCAGTTGACGAACTGACGATATTTCGCATTTGTGATTTCTGTCTCGTCCATCCAGAAAGCATCGATTGAGATATCTCTCTGAGGCATGTCCTTGCCCCACAGGCTGTCCGTGGTCTCCGAACCCATTTTCAGGGAACCTCTCTTGACTAATACCATACCATAAGGAGCGGGCTCGGATACAGCAGCCCCACTCACACCAGTCAGTTCACCGCCAACGGCATTTGCACCAGCATTCTTACTTCCCATGCAGGAAACCACCAATGCCACCACAGAACCCGTCAGTACTATGAAACTGACAACTGATAACTGTTTTTGGATAAATCTTTTCATTTTCTCTATTTTATTTTTTTCATTGTTCATTGTTCATTCTTCATTGTTCATTCTTCATCTCCTTACAGAAACCTCACACTCTTATGCTTGTTACGGCCTTTCTTGAAGAGGTCGAGGTCGGTCTGATAATTCATCACCAGTTCGTGGCTGCCGTTTACCATCGAGATTCCCTGAGTGTACATCTGATAGGAATAACCCAGGCCAATGCCGTGGAACACTCCTCCCAGCAACACCGATGCCGATGTCTTGGGACTATATCCAAGACCGACATAGAACTTCTTCTCCTCAAATTCGTAAGCCACCTTGCACTGGATATCCTCTCTCCACGACTGGAGGTCGGTCTGGACCAATACAGAAGGCTGTAAAGTCAATAACGAATTTTTCAGTCGGATATTGCATCCTCCCATTAAATAATACACTCTATCCAGCTGCACCTCATAGGTCTCACCCATTTCCAGCAGGGGAGCCGTGAGATGCTGGGCAGAGAGACTTGCCCAGTATTTCGGGTTGTAGATGTAGATGCCTGCACCTAAGTCCACTCCGCTTCCGTCAACCTGCGAGGTCGGGAAAGCCTGGTCGCTCGGGTCTTCCAGTTCCAGGTCAGGATTGATGTTCTCGCTCAGCATTGCGCCCTGGACACCGATGGCCAGACGGGTGCGCTTCTTCTTGCCAATGGCATAGTTATACGCATATTGCACAGAAATCTTCTTAGTGCTGAAGATACCAATCTCGTCGTTCATGAAACTTACGCCTCCTCCATGTCTCGGGCCGATGAAATATACAGGCATGTCGGCTCCGATATACATTGTGCGTGGCGCATTGTCAAAACCAGCAAACTGCATGCTGTAGGCTGCTGCAACACTCAGGTTGCCGTCAGTACCCGACACGGCAGGGTTGAAGAAGGACTTCATGCGAGAGAAGTCGGTCCACTGGACATCCCACTGAGCCATGACATGCAAGTCATTCACGAAGAACATCGAGACGGTGAGGATGACATATACGACGAGAGCCGAGACACAACGCCTTGTATCCCTGCAATCTACACAATGCACCATGCGGTCAGCACTGTGCATTACTATATCATTCTTACACTTCATCTCAGTTACAATAACGAAAAAATATCTACATTATTGTAATAAACACACCTTATTTTTGTAATATCCGACAAAATTACTACCTTTGCACGTAATTTCAAAAACAGAATATGAAGAACTTTAAGAGGACATTGATTACGTCGGCACTGCCTTATGCAAACGGGCCGGTGCATATCGGACACATGGCCGGGGTCTATATCCCTGCCGATATCTATGCAAGATACCTTCGTCTGAAGGGCGAGGAAGTGCTTTTTGTAGGTGGTAGTGACGAACATGGAGTTCCTGTCACTATCCGTGCAAGGAAGGAAGGATGCGCCCCTCAGGATGTCGTGGACAGATATCACAACATCATAAAGAAATCGTTTGAGGACTTCGGCATCAGTTTCGATGTCTACTCGCGTACCACATCTGCCATCCACCATCAGTTTGCATCCGACTTCTTCAGCAAGCTCTATGACGAGGGCAAGTTCATAAAGCAGTCGAGCGAACAGTACTACGACGAGCAGGAAGGCGAGTTCCTTACTGACCGGAACATTCGTGGCACCTGTCCTCACTGTGGCAACGAAGAGGCTTATGGTGACCAGTGCGAGAAATGTGGCCGCGACCTCTCTCCCGAGGAACTGATCAACCCTTATAATGCCGTGACTGGAAATCCGCTGGTGAAGAAGATGACGGAACACTGGTATCTGCCTCTCGACAAGTACCAGGATTGGCTGGAGCAGTGGATCCTGCGCGACCATACTGAGTGGAGACCTAATGTGTATGGCCAGTGCAAGAGCTGGCTGGACGGAGGACTCCATCCGCGTGCCGTGACAAGAGACCTCAACTGGGGCATACCTGTACCGGTGGAAGGTGCAGAAGGAAAGGTGCTCTATGTGTGGTTTGATGCTCCAATCGGCTATATCAGCAACACAAAGGAACTGTGTGACAACAATCCGGAGAAATACGGACCTTGGCAGAAGTGGTGGCAGGACGAGGACACGAGACTTGTGCACTTCATCGGCAAGGACAACATCGTGTTCCATTGCATCGTGTTCCCTACCATGCTCAAGGCTCACGGCGACTTCATTCTTCCGGACAATGTGCCGTCGAACGAATTCCTGAACCTCGAGGGAGGCAAGATAAGCACTTCGAGAAACTGGGCAATATGGCTCAACGAATATCTCGTAGACATGCCTGGCAAGCAGGATGTCCTCCGCTACGTGCTTACAGCCAATGCTCCTGAGACCAAGGACAACGACTTCACATGGAAGGACTATCAGGCAAGGAACAACAACGAGCTGGTGGCCGTCTACGGCAACTTCGTGAACAGGGCATTGCAGCTCACGAAGAAATACTACGACAGCATCGTTCCGCAGTGCGGTGAACTGACCGAGCACGACAAGCAGGTCATTGCAGAGTTCTGCGACGTAAAGCAGCGGACAGAGGCACTGCTCGACCAGTTCAAGTTCCGTGATGCACAGAAGGAGGCCATGAATCTCGCCCGTATCGGAAACAAGTACATCGCTGACGAGGAGCCGTGGAAGGTCATCAAGACCGACCCAGAAAGAGTGAAGACCATCATCTTCCTCTCACTCCAGCTCACAGCCAACCTTGCCATTGCCTTCGAGCCGTTCTTGCCTTCATCAAGCAAGAAGCTGAGAGAGATGATAAACCTCGACTCGTTCAGATGGGAGGAATTAGGTTCTATGGACCTGCTCCCTGCAGGCAAGCAACTCGGTGAGCCGTCACTGCTCTTCGAGAAGATCGAGGACGAGGTCATCCAGGCTCAGCTCGACAAGCTGGAGGCTACCAAGAAGGCAAACGAAATGGCAAGCGTACAGGCTGCCCCCGTAAAGCCAGTCTGCTCATTCGATGATTTCGAGAAACTGGATATCCGCGTAGGAACCATCCTCGAATGTGAGAAAGTGCCTAAGATGAAGAAACTGCTCCGTTTCCTTATCGATGACGGAATGGAGAAGCGTACCATAGTAAGTGGCATTGCACAATACTACACCGAACCGGAAAAACTTGTAGGTCAGCAGGTGCTCTTCATTGCCAACTTTGCTCCAAAGGAGTTCAAGAACGGTCTTGTCAGCAACGGAATGATCCTGAGTGCAGTGGATGCCGACGAGAGTCTTGTAGTGACTACCGTGCAGCGACCTGTCAAGCCTGGGAGCCAGGTTGGCTGAGTTCGGGATATGAAATACGGGTGTGATAGATAGTCGTCAGACGATTCTTGAACACCTCCTTGGCTTCGCTGATATCGCGGAATGTGATAGGGCATTCCCTGAAGAAGCCTGAGTCGACTTGGTTGTCAACTATTCTGTCAACCAAGTCGCTTATATTTGTCTCTGTGTATTCGTTAAGACTTCTTGAAGAAGCCTCAACAGCGTCCGACATCATGAGGATTGCCTCTTCCGTTGTCTGCGGGTTAGGTCCAGGATAGGTGAACAGGCTTTCGTCCACTTCCTCGTCCGGGTGCTCGTTCTTGTATGTCACGAGGAAATACTGAGTCTTGCCCGTGCCGTGATGACTTGATATGAAGTTCCTGATGACCTTCGGAATGTCGTACTTGTCGGCAAGCGCGAGTCCCTTCGCGACATGGGCAATGATGACTTCCGCGCTCTTGATGCTGGAGAGGTGCTTGTGAGGATTTCCGCCAGCCTGGTTCTCCGTGAAGAACACCGGACGGTCCATCTTGCCGATGTCATGATAGAGTGCTCCTGTCCTGACAAGCAGCACCTTGGCGTCGATTTTCTTTGCCACCTCGGCTGCGAGGTTTGCCACCTGCATGGAGTGCTGGAATGTTCCCGGTGCATCCTCGGAGAGCTGACGGAGGAGTGGGTGGTTGATGTTCGAGAGTTCCACGAGGGTGACGTCAGATACAAACCCGAACAGCTTCTCCATCATCCAGAACAGCGGATAGGTAAAGAGCAGCAGGACTCCGTTGACTGCGAAATAAATCAGTGTGCGGTATTCGATGTCCTTGAACTCGGCTCCTGTAGCCAGCTGGTATGCACAGTAGAAGAAGATGGTTACCAGAGTGATGGTGAGCGCGGCATGGATGATCTGTGAGCGCTGTGTGAGTTCACGCAGGTCGAGGATTGCAACCAGTCCTGCCACAATCTGTATTATGATGAACTCGTATGGCTGCGACAGGGTGAGCGATATGAGCATCACCATTCCGCAGTGGAAGGTGAATGCCGTTCTCGAGTCGAGGAACACTCGTATGATGATTGGCACCATGCAGCATGGGATGATAAACACATGGAAGATATGATGAGCCACCATCACCGATGCTATGACCGGGAATAACGTCACGAGCGAGAAGAGAAGGATGGAGCTCCGGCGGTTCGTGAGGTAGTCCTTGCGATATACTGACAGGTAGATCACCAGCAGCACCATTATGGTCAGGACGAGGAATATCTGGCCGAGGAGGGTTGAGAGCTGAAAGTGGTTCCTGAGCCCGTCGAAGGAGAGAGTCGAGGTGGATTCCTGATCCTGCTGAAGGAGAGGACGGGTGACTATCTGTTCGTATGATTTCAGTTTCTGGTAAATCTCCTCTGTGATGATTTCTCCCCTGTCTACAATCTTCTCGTTCGCCCTGACAAATCCGAGACTGAACGACAATGCATTGAGTTCTTCCTCCAGTGCCGTGCGGGTCTTGTTCTCATCGGGAGTCAGGTTGATGGCAATGACGGTGTTGAAGTTAATCTTTCCGAATGCCTCCCTGTATGCGTCGGTTGCCGGGAGATGCTCGCTTATGAATTCGTATGCCGACTTGGCTGTGAAGAGTCTTGACACCGGCACCTCGGACGCCGTGTTTCCGTTGATGACACGGATACGAGTCGTGTGGTGGCTGTTGAGGCTGTCGTACTGTACGGACGAGATAACCCCATGAGCATAGATGGAGTCGATGAGGGCCAGGAACAGACGGGTGATTCGTGGTTCTACGGCATTCTTGCTTGCCAGCGAGTTCAGGGCCAGCTGTACGTTCTTATGCAATGAGGCATCATTGTTGTAGTATGGCACGAAATGGCTTGTCATGCTGTCTCTCCGCTGAATCTGGGCAGAGTCGCTCATCATGATGTTGAACTTATGTGCCGAAATAAGCGCACCATACCTCCACGGCTGGTTCAGTTCGTAAGTGTAGTTGAAACTGTTGAACCTCGGCATGAAATAGACCACTACAACCGTAGCCACTGCCACGAGCAATGACTTAAAGAGAAGCAATCTTGTCCGTTCCTTCTTCTGCTGTTGCTGTCTTGACCGCCTCATTTAATTTAATTCATAATTCATAATTCATAATTTGGCCGTTAGCCATTTCCTTCGACTGGCTCAGGAACCGCCATTGGCTGTTAGCCTTTCTTTAACCTGATAATTGTTAACTATTAATTCATTGTTAACTATTAATTCATTGTTAACTGTTAACTGTTAACTGATAACTAAATTAGTAGTAATTCTTAAAGCTCTGCGGGATGTGCGATTTCTTCTGGTTGTCGAGGGCGTGCTTCTCGTAGTCGATGGTGAAGTGCAGTCCCCGGCTCTCCTTCCTTTCCAGAGCCTGACGCGTGATGAGATACCCCACGTTTATCATGTTGCGGAGCTCGCAGATGTCCTTCGTGGCCTTCACACGCTTGAAGAGATGTTCCGTCTCCTCGTACAGCAGGTCGAGCCGTTCCCATGCACGATGCAGACGCAGGTCACTGCGCACGATTCCCACATAGGTACTCATGATCTGTTCCACCTCGTTGGCGTCCTGGGCAATGAGCACCTTCTCCTCATTCGTGAGGGTGCCCTCGTCGTTCCATTCAGGTACGTTCTCGTTGAAGTCATAGTCGTCGATCACCTCGAGTGAGTGTCTTGCCGCCGCATCGGCATAGACCACAGCCTCTATGAGCGAGTTGCTCGCCAGACGGTTTCCGCCATGAAGTCCCGTGCAGCTGCATTCGCCGATGGCATACAGGCGGTGGATGGTCGATTCGGCATTCAGGTTCACCTTGATGCCTCCACACATATAGTGTGCACACGGAACGACAGGGATATACTCCTTCGTGATGTCGATTCCGATACTCAGACACTTCTGATAGATGTTCGGGAAGTGATGCTTCGTCTCCTCCGGGTCCTTGTGAGTCACGTCCAGGCACACATGGTCGAGTCCGTGAATCTTCATCTCCTTGTCGATGGCACGAGCCACGATGTCGCGTGGAGCCAGCGACAGTCTCTCGTCGTACTTCTGCATGAACTCCTCGCCGTCAGGCAGACGCAGGATGCCGCCATATCCCCTCATCGCCTCCGTTATGAGGTAGGCAGGATGGGTCTCCTTCGGATTGTACAGGGCAGTGGGATGGAACTGCACGAACTCCATGTCCTTCACCATGCCCTTGGCCCTGTAGACCATGGCGATGCCGTCGCCCGTGGCGATGTCAGGATTCGTGGTAGTCTTGTAGACAGCCCCCGTACCTCCCGTGGCCATCACCGTCACCTTTGCAAGATAGGTGTCGATCTTCTGAGTCTCCGGGTTGAGCACATACGCACCATAGCACACCTTGTCGGGAGTACGGCGTGTCACCCTGACACCCAGATGATGCTGGGTGATGATCTCCACAGCGAAGTGATGGTCGAGCACCTCTATGTCCGGATGCTGGCGCACGGCGGCTATCAGTCCACGCTGAATCTCCGCACCAGTGTCGTCGGCATGATGGAGGATCCTGAACTCCGAGTGCCCGCCCTCCTTGTGGAGGTCGAAGTCGCCCTGCTCGTTCCTGTCGAAGTTCACGCCCCACTCCAGCAGCTCCCTTATCTGTGCCGGAGCATTCCTCACCACCTGCTCCACGGCCTCGGGGTCACTGATGTAGTCGCCCGCAACCATCGTGTCCTCTATGTGCTTGTCGAAGTTGTCCACCAGCAGGTTCGTCACCGAGGCGATTCCCCCCTGAGCCTTCGCCGTGTTGGCCTCCTCGATTGTTGTCTTACACAGGATTGCTATCTTTCCTTTCCTAGCTCTCGCAACCTTAAGGGCATAACTCATCCCGGCCACACCGGAACCAATGATGAGAAAATCAAACTTACGTACCATTCCATTTCTGAATTACGACTTGCAAACTTACAAAAAAAATTTGAAAAACAAAGAACGAAGGATGAAAAAACGGACAAAATGGGGAACTTCCGCGATTTACATACCCTCGGATACCTTTCTTATGCCCCGCACCTACCGCACGCCTATGCCCATCAGAACGGCAGAAGCATCCAGTTACTACGCACAACATTATCCAATCTTACTGAGAAAACTACCTTCGTGTTATTAACAGCTATATACTATCTGTTATTAACAGCTATATGATATCTGTTATTAACAACTATATACCACCTGTTATTAACAGATATATACTACTTGTTAATAACACATAGATAGTTTTCTCAACTATTTCCGCTAATTTTCTCCAATGTACAGTGAAATATCGTCCGTTCGTGAGTGATGTTTCCTCTGCTCCCGTCCGCCCTGTCGTGCCTAAGCCACATGGCAGAGCATCAAATGGGCAGTAACGATTTTCCGCTTCACAGCATAGCCCACTGGTAGCCCACTGGTAACGTCAATAACGGAATCTCAGGGACGGTTCTGCTCTCCGTATTCTGTGACGTTACATGTATCTTGCCGTAACCGACTGGGCAGAGTCCTTCATTGACTGTGGGCATCCCTGGAAGAGTATCTGTCCGCCGTCCTCGCCGGCTGAGGGTCCGAGCTCGACGAGCCACTGGGCGGAATGGATCACGTCGATGTTGTGCTCAATCACATACACGCTGTGGCCTTCGTGCACCATCGTGTGGAAGAGGCTGAGCAGATGGCTGACGTCCTTCATGTGGAGTCCGTCGGTCGGTTCGTCGATGATGAACAGCTGACTCGTACCGTCCGAAGGGGCTGAGGCAAGATGATATGCCAGCTTTATCCTCTGGAGTTCTCCTCCCGAGAGGGTGGAGAGCGACTGGTTGAGGTGCAGATAGCCCAGTCCTACCGAACTGAGGTAGCCGAGACGGTTCATGAGGTCGGCGTTCAGATTCTTCTGGTCGCAGAGGGTGAAGAACCTGGTTGCCTCGCTGACACTGAGGTTCATCACCTGTGCTATGTTCTTTCCGCAGAGGGTGTACTGGAGTGCCTCGGGCGAATAGCGCAGGCCGTGGCAGGCTTCGCAGACGGTCTCTATGCTGTCCATGAATGCCATCTCGGACACGATTATCCCCTTTCCGCCACATTCCGGACATGCGCCCTTGCCGTTGAAGGAGAAATAGTCTTCCTTCACCTTGTTTGCCTTGGCAAATGCCTTACGGATATGGCCTGCCATGTCCATGTAGGTGGCAGGAGTGGAACGGAGTGACGAACCGATGCTCCTCTGGGAGATATAGACGGGGGCACGTCCCGTCTGGCGTTCATATTCCTTGCGGAACACGTCCATCAGCGATGACTTGCCCGAACCTGCCACACCGCAAACCACCACGAACCTGCCGAGTGGTAAATCAAGCGATATGTCCTTCAGGTTGTGCAGGGAGGCGTTGCCGAGATGGAATGTGACGGCGCAAGGAGTTACGGAACTCTGGAACTCCGGAAATCCGGAAATCTGCAAACCCAGAATCCTTGACTCCGCATCAGACAGCATCTTGCCGGTGTCGGTATCGCTCCTCAGCAGTTCCTCGTACGACCCCTGGAACATGATCTGTCCGCCTTCGCTTCCCGCGCCTGGGCCCATGTCGACTATATGGTCGGCAATGCGTATCATCTCGGGATGGTGCTCCACGAGGATGACCGTGTTGCCATGATCGCGCAACTTGCCTACGGAGTCCTTCATCAGGGCGATGTCGTGGTTGTGGAGTCCTACGCTTGGCTCGTCGAGGATATAGAGTACGTCGCTCAGCGACGAGTTGATATATTTCGCAATCTTGCATCGCTGTGCCTCACCTCCGGAGAGTGTGCCCACGGGACGGTCGAGGGAGAGATAGCCCAGTCCGATTTCCTCGAGGGCGGTCAGTCGCTGAGAGATGGATTTCTTCATGTCGTCGGCCAGAGGGTCCTGGATTCCTGCAATCCACTGGTTGAGTCGCCGGACAGACAGGGCACAGGCCTCGGCAATGTTCTTCGTGACGACGGTTCCTTCCACCAGGGAGTCAATCCTGCATGTCAGCACCTTCGGATTCAGGCGGGTTCCACCGCAGTCGGGACAGGTGCCCATGGTGAGCATCGGATTGAGTACGGCACTGTGCAGCAAGCCCTCTTCGCTGTTGATGATGCTACGGTACATCCTCGGAATCAGTCCTTCGTACTTGGCGGTACGAGGCCAGTTGGACGGTGGGTTCTTCAGACGGATCTGCGGCGAGTTGAGGAAGAGGTCGAGTTCCTGGGGAGAATAGTCCCTTATCTTCTTGTCGAGGTCGAACAGCCCGCTGTGGGCATATCTTATCCATCGCCATCCTCCTTTGTGGAAGGCAATGTAATGGATAGTGTCCTCGTCGTTGAGACTCTTGTCGAAGTCCACGAGCTTGTGGATGTCGAGTTCCCTGATTTCGCCCAGCCCGGAACATCGCGGACAGCTTCCCTGGGGATGATTGAAGGAGAAGGAATCGGAATAGCCTACGAACGGATGGCCTATCCTCGAGAAAAGGAGGCGCATGAGGGAATAGATGTCGGTGTAGGTGCCGACAGTCGACCGGCTGTTCTGTGCCGGCTTCTTCTGGTCGATCACTATCGCCACGGGCAGGTTCTCGATGCTGTCGACATGTGGCCGGCCGTACTTGGGCAGATATTGCTGAACGAATGTGGGAAAGGTGTCGTTGAGGTCTCGACGGGACTTTGCAGCAATCGTGTCGAGCACCAGAGACGATTTACCGGAGCCAGAAACTCCGGTAAATACGGTAATCTTGTATTTTGGGATGGAAAGAGACAGATTCTTCAGGTTGTTCTCCTTCGCACCACTTATCTTGATGTCCAAGGATTTTGTTGTTAATTACGAATTACGAATTACGAATTACGAGTTGCTGTTAATTTCGGAT
>CALELI010000136.1 GCA_937902455.1 uncultured Prevotellaceae bacterium
TTATCTTACAGGCGAAAGATAGTTATCTTACGGCGTGAAGATAGTTATCTTTCAGTACGTGCCTCAATTCAAGTGGGAGCAAGCGTCTGTACAAATCTGAATGACAGAGAGTTCAAACCTGATGTTTCGTGCGGTCGAAGCAGTACTTTTGACAGGTATTTCGTGGCAATGACAAACATATATGAAACCTGATAGTTATTTTTTGTCGGAAAAATTTGCTTTATTAATAAATAATCACTATATTTGTAGTGAAATAATCTCTAAAACGTAATAGCTATGATCAAGTACAGTATGGTTAAGCGTGGAAACCCTCAGAAGAAGAGAAATCCAGGCAAGTATTATCCCGTTGCACAGTCTACGGAGACAGAGAAATTAGAGGACTTCTGCAAGAGAGCAGGTGCCACAGTATATGGAAACGCCCAGTTGCTTGCCAACATTCCAATCTATGCAGATGCCATCAGGGACGCATTGCTTCAGGGCAGGATTGTTGACTTGGGTGAACTCGGCAGATTCTCCATCACGCTGAAAGGCGCAGGAGCGGAAAGCCCTGAGAAGTACAACCCCAAGACACAGATAAAAGAGGTGTGCTTCCACTGGGAACCTGGATGGAACAAGAAAAAGTTCCTCCAGGATGCAAGCTTCAAGAAGGTTGTCTCACGCAAGCAGGAAAAAATCCAGAAGAAGAAAGACAAAGAGAAGCCAACACTCTGACAGCACCTTTCCTACACTATTCAATAATTACCTCAAGACAGACAAATGAAGAACTTAGCAATATTCGTATCGGGAAGCGGTACAAACTGCGAGAACATCATAAGGTATTTCCAGAAATCAGAAGATGTACGCACGGTACTGGTAGTCAGCAACAGGGAGGATGCCTATGCTCTGGTGAGAGCAAAGAACCTCAATGTACCAGCTGTTGTACTGAAAAAAGACAGGTTCAATGACGAGAATGTACTTCTCCCATTACTCAGAGAATACAACGTGGACTATGTCATCCTTGCAGGATTCCTGCTTATGGCACCAAGTTTCCTCATCCGTGAGTACGACCACAAAATCATCAACATCCACCCTGCCCTGCTGCCGAAGTATGGCGGGAAAGGCATGTACGGCCATCATGTTCACGAGGCAGTGAAGGCAGCCGGCGAGAAGGAGACGGGAATCACCATCCATTATGTCAACGAAATCTGCGACGGTGGCGACATCATCCGTCAGTTCAAGACAGAGCTGACACCCGAGGACACGATAGAAGACATCGAACAGAAGATTCATGTGCTCGAACAGACTTATTTCCCACAAGTAATCGATGAGGCAATAAAATAAGGACCCCACCTACCCCCCCCTTCAAGGGGAGGGAACCTGGAAATTAGGAACATTGAACTGTACATCTTACAAACTATGTCGAGAATAGTAATTCTTGCCTTATACCTTTTATATAATATAGGGGGCTATGCACAATCGGTTCCTGACGGGTTTGCCATTGAGCCGATACACGACGGACTGTTCGAACGGATAAAGGGCAAGTCGTTCAAGGACGACTGTACGGTGAGTCGAGACAGCCTCCGCTACATCCGTCTGCTCCATTACGACTTCAATGGCATTGTACGAACTGGTGAAATGATATGCAACCATCGTATCGCCAACGACATCGTCGAAATATTCCACCAGCTCTATGCGGCTCGCTATCCAATCGGGAAAGTATTGCTGATCGATGACTTCAATGCCGACGATGATGCTTCGATGGCTGCGAACAACACGTCCTGCTTCAATTTCAGGAAAGTGGCTGATTCGAAAGTGATATCCAGACACGGAATGGGCCTGGCTGTGGACATCAACCCGAAGTACAACCCACACGTGAAGTCAGCATCGCAAGCGCCACCATCCAAGTACCGGATTGACCACAACGACCTATGCTATAAGTTGTTCATCCAGCATGGATTCAAGTGGGGCGGTGACTGGAAACACAGCAAAGACTATCAGCATTTCGAGAAATAAGGACCCCACCTACCCCCCCTCATGGGGAGGAAAAGTAAAAGACAACATTATGGATTATTTTCAGTTCAGGCAATTTACCGTATGGCACGACAAGTGCGGAATGAAGGTGGGCACCGATGGAGTCCTCATCGGCGCCTGGACAGATTGTGCTGACAGGAAGAGGATTCTCGATGTGGGCTGTGGAACAGGCCTCATCTCGCTGATGATGGCTCAGAGGTGTCCACAGGCAGAGATAAAGGCAATAGATATTGATGACAATGCCGTCCTCCAGGCACGTGAGAATGTAGGTGCATCTGTGTTCAGGGAACAGATAGAAGTGGAGAAGGCTGACTTCACCACTTTCCATGATGAACC
>CALELI010000137.1 GCA_937902455.1 uncultured Prevotellaceae bacterium
CTCGATACCTTCCTTCTGGAGGTCTTCCATGCATGCTGGAGCACCGGCTACGATGAACATTGCACGACCATCAAGGGCCTTGAATGCTGGTACTGCATATTCTGCATATTCGTCGTCAGAAGAACAGAGAACTACGATGTCAGCTTCTGCCTTCATTGCAGCTTCTACACCTTCTTCCACTGTTGGGAATCCGAGGTTGTCGATTACCTTGTAGCCTGCTGCTGCGAGGAAGTTGCAAGAGAACTGTGCACGAGCCTGGCGCATTGCGAGGTTACCGATAGTGAGCATGAATGCAACTGGCTGCTTTGCTGCTGCCTCTGTAGAGAGACGGAGTGACTCGAACTCTGAAGCGAGACGGTCGAACTTGAGTGCAGGGATTGGTGACTCTTCGCCACAGTTACACTGACAAGGGCACTGGCATGCAAGTGGAGTCTTGCCTTCGCTCTTCTCTGTGAAGTTAGGGAACTGGTTGGTTCCGAGCATGAATTCCTTGCGCTTAGCTGCATTGGCGTGACGGGTTGCATTGGTTGCGTTGATAGTCTCCTGAACCTTGCCTTCGAGAGCTGACTTGAGCATACCGCCTGCTTCTTCCACTTCGAGGAAGAGTTTCCATGCCTGCTGTGCAAGGGCTTCGGTGAGTGTCTCTACGAAGTAAGAGCCACCTGATACGTCGACAATCTTGTCGAAGTGTGCCTCTTCCTTGAGAAGGAGCTGCTGGTTGCGTGCCAGACGCTCAGAGAAGTCTGTAGGTGCTTCGTAAGGCTTGTTGAACGGAGTGACAACGATTGAGTCAACATTTGCGAGAGCTGCAGACATTGATTCTGTCTGGCTGCGGAGAAGGTTGACATAGCTGTCGAATATTGTCTGGTTGTAAGTTGCTGTAGTAGCGCATACATTCATCTTGCATGCACAGCGGCACATACCCTCTTCTGAGTGGTTAGGACACTTGTCGGCGTGCTGGCACAGTGGCTTGTAGGCATCAACGATGTGAGCCCAGAGCATACGACCTGCGCGGAACTTGGCAATTTCCATGAAGTAGTTGCCTCCTACACCCATGTTGAACTTGATCTTCTTTGCTGCGTCATCAGCAGGGACACCTGCTTCGACCATCTGCTGGAGATATTCATTTCCCCATGCGAGAGCGTAGCCGAGTTCCTGGTAGCAGAATGCACCGGCATTGACGAGTGCGAGACTGTTGACAGTAAGACAGCGGTACTTTGGAAGTGCAGCGAGAACTTCGATGAGTTCCTTGCCCTTTGCTACGAGAGCACTTGCATCCTTTCCGGCCTTGAGAATCTTCTGGATTGGGTCGAAGTTGATGGAACCGAAACATTCCTTGAGTTCACAACCCTTTGCTGTGAATACCTCAGTGAGAATCTGTGCGAGTTCTACACACTTGCTGAGACATGTGTTGAAGTTGAGCTCAACAGCCTGTGGACAGATGTCCTTGAGCAATGTCTCGATGTTCTCCTTTGTTACCATCTCTGCAGGAATGCAGAAGCCGAGGGAGTTGACACCCTTGTTGAGTATGTCGAGAGCCTTCTCGTTGGCTGCCTTAGGGCATTCAACGGCGATGTTCTGACGTACATACCATACGTTGTTGTCTTTCTTGTTACCGCGGACGAATGGGAACTGTCCTGGGAGAGAGTTTACAGAGGCAAGATCCTTGATGTCTTCTCTCTGATAGAATGGCTGCATGTTGAAGCCTTCATTGGTTCTCCAAACCATTTTCTTTTCGTAGTCAGCACCTTTCAGGTCTACATTGATCTTGTCAATCCATTCCTGCTTGGTAGGCGCCTGAAACTCGGAAAAGAGTTTTTCTTTTCTGTCTGCCATGATTTTATTAATTGGTTAAAAAATAATTCGCTTGGTTCCGGATTGCCCGGAATGACTTTTTGCTATGCAAAGTTAATATCTTTTATTGGTTTCGCCAAATTTTTTTGTCATTTTGATTCAATTCGGGCGCGAAGTGACTGTGGAATATAGTAGGTCTTGTTCTTGTCGACATAGATTACGACGGATTTCAGCTCCTCTTCCTTGCCGTTTACGGTGACGATGTTGGTGTTAGGAGTAATGACCATCTTGTTCTTCTTGTACTTGACCGTGAGGGTAGTGTCTGTCTGTTCGTATTTCAGTCCGTCGAAGACCTTTGTGTGAGGCACGAAAATCTGTGAGGTGAGGTCGTCGAGCGTGTCGTGATTCATTCCGAAGAGGTTGCAGAGGTAGTGGTTGAGTTCGATGTTGGTCAACATTCCATGTGGACGGCTTCCGAAATCGGGATGGTAGGCTGCAAGGAAGACGTCTTCGCCTGTGTGTCCGTTTGTGGTGAATGCAAATCCTGTGCGGTCAGTCATGAACTGTGCAATCATGCGAGCGAAATCACCGTTGTACTTAGGGTCTGGCTTGCGGTTGTCTTTCTCGATAGGACTGTTGCGGTAGCCCTTGTTGTTCTTGAGTGCCTCAATCTCGCTGTCCTTGAGACGGAATCCACACCATTCCTTGAAGATGTCCTGTGCCTGTTCGAATGGTGCGCGGTTGAGCTTGTCCGCGATAGCACCGCAGGTGGCCTTGAACTTTGCCATTGCTCCGAACTGCCTGTCCATAGGCATTGTGGCATATCCTCCCCAGTCTCTGCGACCCAGGCTGAGTCCGCTGTTTCCGTGGTCGGGAAGAATTACGACAGCTGTCTCGCCGTTCTTCTTTGCAAAGTCGAGTGCGACCTTGCAGGCTTTGTCGAAGGCGAGGAATTCGGTGACCATGCCAATGAGGTCGTTGTCGTGGGCACAGTAGTCCACCTCGCTTCCTTCCACCATGAGGAAGAAACCGTCAGGGTCTGTGGACAGCTTGCTGATAGCGGTCTCTGTCATCTCTGCCAGTGATGGTTCCTTTGAAGGGTCACGGTCGAGGTCATGGCTCATGTCACCGGAACGGAACAGGGCCCACATGTTGTTGTTCGTGCAGTTGCGCATTCCGTCTATGTCGTTCTTCAGAACGGTGACTCCCTTGGATGTGAGGTATTTCTCGTGTTCTGCTGTCATGTAGCGTACACCGCCGCCGATTACTACGTTCACGCCATTGTGAACCTGCTGGGATGCTATGTTCGTGAAGCTGTTGCGGTCATGGCTATGAGCTGAGCAGTCAGCAGGAGTGGCATTAGTGAAGTAGCATGTGCAGACAAGTCCCGTAGCTTTCCCTTTCAGCATCTTTGCAGCTTCGAGTACGGTTGTCAGTGGCTGATAGGCCTTGGCTGGGTCCATAGGGTAGATGTCATCCTTTCCCTTGGAGACAGGATATGTTGATACCCATCCTGCAAGGCTGTTGTAGCCTGTCATGTAGGCTGACGTGGTCGGTGCTGAGTCACCGATAGGTGCATTGGAACAAGTGGTTCGTACGGTTCCGCAGAGGTATGGGTCGATGGCGAGTTTCTCGATGTCGGGGTTCATGTACCATTGATACCAGCGGGCTGCGGAGACTGTTGCGAGTGAGCAGCCGTCAGGAATCAGCACGATGACGTTCTTCACAGGTTTCACGTTCTCGATGTCCTGAGCGTGAGTGGATATGGATGCACTCATGAAAGTGATGGTCAGGGCAAGTCCTAGAGTAAGTTTTACGGAGCTAAAAAGCTTTCCAAATGATGATGTGAGATTCATAATTTTTTATATTTTTTGAAATTTAATGCAAATTTAGTAATTATTTCTTACCTTTGCACAAAATAATGCGAATTAAATCGTATTTAGAGGAAAAATGATGGAATAATTCAATTACTAACCTATAATCAACAGAAAAATGAAGAAATTATTTTTGCTGACACTGATTATCGCGTCATCTCTGACGATGTCAGCCCAGCACCACATGAATTTTAACTCTGACTGGCAGATTGGTTCGTCTTCTCGGAATGTCACTCTCCCGAGGGCTTGGAATGAGGATGAGGCTTACAGGAACGACATTGCTCAGTTGTCAGACAGTGTGGTATGGTATAGAAAGGCGTTCAGGCTGTCGAAGGAACAAGTTCGGGGAAAGAAGGTGTTCATCGAGTTCGAGGGAGTGAGACAGGCTGGTGAGTTCTTCATCAATGGCCATCGTCTCGGTATCCATGAGAATGGTGTGATGGCATGTGGATTCGACCTCACCCCGTATATAAAGGCAGGCAGGAACCTCCTGGAGGTGAGGACTGACAACGACTGGAACTATCATGAGGTGGAGTCGAAGTCTCCGTATCAGTGGAACAACAAGAACTTCAATGCCAATTACGGTGGAATCCCGAAGAACGTATGGCTTCACATCACCCCTGAGGTGTATCAGACGTTGCCGCTCTACAGTCATCTGGGAACCACGGGTGTGTATGTCTATGCCTCTGACATGGACATTGCAGCTCATTCTGCTCTGATTCATCTGGAGGCAGAGGTGAGGAACGACAGTAAGGAAACTGCCGAGGTAAGGCTTACGATGAGCAATGACGAACTGAATCTGAATGTCTCCAGTGAGAGTGTCACTCTGCAACCTGGTGAGATGAAGGTCCTGAGTGTTGCCTGCAAGGCCAATGGTGTTGACTGGTGGACCTGGGGACACGGAAAGCTTTATGACATAAAGTCAGCCATCATCAATGGCAAGGACGGCTCGGAGGATGTCGTCACGGTTACTACTGGTTTCAGGAAGACTCGTTTCGCCGAAGGAAAGATATGGCTGAACGACAGAGTCCTGATGATGAAGGGCTATGCTCAGCGTACGAGCAACGAGTGGCCGGGAGTCGGGATGAGTGTCCCGGCATGGCTCAGTGACTATAGTAATGCGTTGATGGTGAAGGGTGGGGCAAACCTCGTAAGATGGATGCACGTCACTCCTTGGAAACAGGATATTGAATCGTGTGACCGTGTGGGACTCATCCAGGCCATGCCTGCCGGAGATGCCGAGAAGGACGTAGAGGGACGTCGCTGGGAACAGCGTACCGAACTCATGCGCGATGCCATTATATATAATAGGAATAACCCGAGCATCCTCTTCTATGAAGGTGGAAACGAGAGTATATCCCGTGAGCACATGAACGAGCTCAAGGCAATCCGCGACATGTACGACCCTCATGGTGGCCGTGCTGTGGGAAGCCGTGAGATGCTTGACATCAACGAGGCGGAATATGGCGGTGAGATGCTCTACATCAACAAGAGCGCCAAGCACCCTATGTGGGCAATGGAGTACTGCCGCGATGAAGGTCTTCGCAAGAACTGGGACGAACTGAGTTACCCGTACCACAAGGAGGGTGACGGACCTCTCTACAAGGACCAGCCTTCGAGGGAATGGCATCATAACCAGGATCAGCTTGCCATCGAGTGGGTTCGTCGCTGGTATGACTACTGGAGAGAACGCCCTGGAACAGGCACTCGTGTCAGCAGTGGTGGCGTGAAGATTGTGTTCAGCGACACCAATACCCATCATCGTGGAAGTGTGAACTACCGTACCAGTGGTGCCACCGATGCCATGCGAATTGAGAAGGACGGCTATTTTGCCAATCAGGTGATGTGGCATGGATGGGTCGAGAATGATGATGAGTGGCAGACACACATCATCGGCCATTGGAACTACGATGACGAGTCGGAACGGGCTCAGTCACTTACTTACAATGCCCGCCCTGACTTCGTGAAGGATGTATATGTAGTGAGCAACAGCGACAGCGTCCAACTCTTCCTCAACGGACGCAGGTTGAATGTCAGCCCTGTCAGGGACTACCGATTCCTGTATACATTCAGGAAGGTACAGTGGGAACCTGGAACCCTTGAGGCTGTAAGTTATGATAGGAACGGAAAGGAGCAGAGCCGCCACAGCATTTCCTCAACTGGTGATGCGAGACGCCTGAAACTGACTGCCATCCATTCGCCATACCCAGAACAGGGAGAGTTCCTGCCGTTCATTGCCGATGGTGCCGACATGGTTCTCCTTCAGGTAGAGGTAGTGGACTTTGAGGGACGTCGGTGTCCGCTCGATGACAGGTTGGTTCATTTCTCACTCAACGGTCCTGCAGAGTGGCGTGGCGGAATCGCTACGGGACGTAAGGACAACTATGTCCTCTCGAAGGACCTGCCTGTCGAGTGTGGAATCAACAGGGCTCTTATCCGCAGCACAGTCAAGTCGGGAAGGATTACTGTGACAGCAAGTGCCCAGGGATTGCCTGACGAGACAATCACATTGGAGAGCGTGCCTGCATCAAAGGTCATGGATGCCCGGAACCACGTTCATACCGTCACCCATTTCATCAAGGGTGAACAGCCTCTGACTCCGTCGTTTGTCCAGACAAAGACTGGTGTTTCCGTGAAGGCTGTAAAGGCTGACGTGAACAACGACAATGCCCTGTTTGCCTTCGACGACAACGAACTGTCGGAATGGAAGGGTGGACGGGAGATTACCTTCACACTCGAACGTCCTGCTGCCGTTGACGATATCTGCATGAAACTGGCTGGATGGCGCAACAACCGTTATCCGCTTGAGGTGTATGCCGGCGAGTCACTGGTATGGAAGGGTGTGACCCCGACAAGTCTCGGGTATGTGCATCTTGAGATTGCCAATCCAGTGGTGAGCGACACCTTCACCATTCGCATTTCCGATTCTCGAAATAAAGCCTCCGACAATTCTTCGGAAACGACTGTTGTTCCTACTGAACTTGCCGGAGGTAAGGCTAACGAACTCGACCGCACCAATTCTCGTTCCGGTCAGACTCTTCGCATAGTCGAAGTCGAGTTCCTTACGAAATTATAATTGATTCACTCCACGATTGCGCTGGCACCGAGGATGGCAGCGTTCTTGTCCATGAGTTCGGAGATGAGGAATTTCGGTTTGTTCTGATAGATTTTCAGGGCATTTCGGTTATAGGATTCCTCTATCGGTTTCATGATGAGGTCGCCGGCCTTTGCCAGTCCTCCGAAGAAGATGAATGCTTCAGGGCTGGAGAAGGCCGCAAAGTCGGCGCATGCCGCTCCGAGCATGTCGCCAGTGTACTGGAATATCTCCTTTGCCACCTCGTCCCCTTTGCCTGCTGCAATACTGACATCGAGTGACTCTATGTCTTCGGGATTCTTCTCGCGGAGAAGGCTTGGCTTGTCAGTCTTCGAGAGGATTTCCCTTGCCGTACGTGCCACTCCCGTAGCAGAGCAGTATGTCTCCAGGCATCCTCTCCGTCCGCATCCGCAAGGACGGCCTTGCTCTCCTCGGATCATGATGATATGTCCCAGTTCTCCGGCGAATCCGTCGTGGCCGTATATGAGCTGGCCGTTAGCTACTATGCCGCTGCCTACTCCTGTTCCCAGAGTGATGACGATGAAGTCCTTCATGCCTCGGGCAGCACCATATTTCATCTCGCCTATTGCTGCTGCGTTGGCATCATTGGTGACGAACACGGGGAGTCCAAGCCGGTCCTTGAAGAGCTGTGCAAGCGGGACGACACCCTTCCACTGCAGGTTGGCTGCGAATTCTATGCTGCCGGAGAGGTAGTTGCCGTTTGGGGCACCGATACCGATTCCACGGATGTCGTCGAAACTGAATTCGTCCTTGTGGGCATCCAGCAGTCCCTTTATGCATTCCACCCCGGCATCTGCAAATTCCTCTGGAGTAGGGTAGGCCTTTGTCTTGATACTTCCCTCGCAGAGAATGTCGCCCTGAGGGTTTACGATTCCGAATACTGTGTTGGTGCCACCAAGGTCGACACCGATAGTCAGGTTCTTATTCATTGTTTCTTTAATTCACGATTCATAATTTACAGCCTTTGGCCATCAGTCTGATAATTGATAACTTATCATTCATTGTTAACTGTTAACTGTTAACTGATAACTGTTAACTACTACTTCAGTCCTCTTGCCTTCAGGAACGCTGTGTTGTCAGGCTCGCGACCTGCGAACGACTTGTAGAGAACCATCGGTTCCTCGCTTCCGCCCTTCTCGAGGAATGTCTCCTTGAATTTCTTTGCAAGGTCGAGGTTGAAGACCTCTCCGCTCTCCGTGAAGATGGAGAAGGCATCCTTGTCCAGTACTTCTGCCCAGAGATATGCATAGTAGCCAGCTTCATATCCGCTTGCGAAGATGTGGTTGAAGTAGGTTGAGCGGTATCTTGGACCGATTTCAGGAATGAGACCCATTTCCTTGCAGGTCTTGGCCTCGAACTCGTCGATGTCGACATTCTCGAGGTCTTCCAGTTCGTGCCACTTCATGTCGAGGATGGATGCGGCACAGAGTTCTGTGGTCATGAAACCCTGGTTGAACTGGAGCGAGTTGTTGATTTTCTCCACCAGTTCGGCAGGAATCACCTCACCCTTGTCGTTGAGTGCGTACTGCTTGAGCAGTTCTGGCTGGAATGCCCAGTTCTCGTTGAACTGCGAGAACATCTCCACGAAGTCGTGCTTCACGCTTGTTCCGCTCACACTCTTGTAGGTACACTTTGTGAGAAGTCCGTGGAGGGCATGACCGAACTCGTGGAACACTGTCTGAACCTGGTCAATCGAGAGATTCTCTGCCAGGTTGCCCACGTTGACGATGATAGGACGTACGTCGTTGCCCTGTGCATCGACATACTGGCTGCGGACGTTGTTCATCCATGCCCCGCCCCTCTTGCTTGCACGAGGGAAGTAGTCGGTGGTGAATATTCCAATCAGCGAACCGTCGTCGGCTGTCACCTTGTATGTTGTCACCTCCTTCTCGTTGTAGGCAGGCACACCTTCAATCTTCTCCATGTTCACCCCGTAGAGTGTCTTTGCAGCGGCGAAGACTCCCTTGACCACGTTCTCCAGCTTGAAGTAAGGCTTCGTGAGTTCCTCGTTGAGGTCATATTTCACCTTGCGCACCTTCTCGGAGTAGTACCACCAGTCCCACGGCTCTATCTTGCTTCCAGCCTCCACCTTGCCGGCTGCGATGTCCTCGTCCATTATCTTCTGCATGTCGGCCACTTCTTCCTTGGCCTTTGCCACTGCGGCCTTCATGATTCCGTCGAGGAATGCATCGACTGTCTCAGGGTCGTGAGCCATGTTGTCAGAGAGCTTGTAGGCAGCGTAGTTCTTGAATCCGAGCATCTGAGCCTTCATCTGGCGCAGACGGAGTACGTCGGCAATGAGTTCCCTGTTGTCGTTGGCGTTGCCGTTATGGCCTCTTGATGTATATGCCTTGAGCATCTTCTCGCGGAGGGCACGGTCTTCCGTCGATGTCATGGCGTCAGGATATTCCGATACGCTGATTCCGAATTCCTCCTTGAAGGCATTGCTCTCGGCGAGGATGTTGTTGCCGATTTTCTGTGCCTTTGCTGCTATCTCGGCATTTATCTCGCCCAGCTGCTTCTGCATTGCGGCAGGGAGGTTGATGCCGTTGAGCACGAATTCGTCGTAGTAGTTCTTCAGCACGACCTGCTGCTCGCGTGTCAGCTTGCTCTGGTCGGCCTTGTACACCTTCTCGATACGCCTGAACAGCGATTTGTTGAAGGAAATCTTGTTCTCGTGTTCGGTAGTGAGTTTCACGAACACCTCCATGATTGAGTCGAGTTCGTCCGTACGGTCAGTCTCCGCTATGTTTCCGAGGACTCCGCCCACCTTGCTGATGAGTTCGCCCGACAGTTCGAGCGGAACGATAGTGTTCTCGAACGTAGGTTTCTCTGCACACGATGTGATAGCCCTGATTTCCTCGTCGTGCTGCCTGATACCTTCCTCGAGGGCAGGGATGTAGTCTTCTGTCGTGATTTCGTCGAACGGAGGGATTCCGTAAGGTGTGTCCCATTCAGTAAGGAACGGATTAGTCCTTGTGCAAGATGTGATGATCATTGCTGCTGCGATTAAGTTTAACTTTTTCATAGATTAACGGTTTTAGGTTATTGAATACAAGATTTTTATAATTCACAATTCATAATTCGTAATTCGTAATTCGTAATTTACAATTCGTAATTCACAATTTGTAATTCATAGTTTAAACTCTCAACTCTAAACTACTTCATTTTTCTGCAATAGCACCTTCTCCTTTTCACCAGTTTAGGCCCGAAGAGGTTCCATTGCGTGATTTCCTTGATGTTGTGTTCCAGCTGAGGACCCGTTTCCCCGTAGACGAAGTGCTTCTTGTTGTAATAGTGAATCAGGTCGTTGAAGAACAGAGTGTTGATACCCTTCCCCTGATATTCCGGCAACAGGCCGATGAGGAGCATCTCTACCGTGTCCTCGTGTTTCCAGAAAAGCGATTTCATCAGGTGATACCATCCGAAAGGCATGAGCTTTCCCCTCGATTTGTTCAGGGCCTTTGCCAGGCTTCCTATTGACACGGCCACTCCGATTGCCTCGTCCTTGTCGTTCTCGAGCATGGTGATGAGGTCAGGGTCAGCCATCGGCAGATACATCTTGATGAAGTCCTGAATCTGTTCCGGAGTGAGTGTCACAAATCCGAAGAGGGGATTGTACGCTTCGTTGAGGATGTGGAAAATCTTCTTGCCGTAGTCACCCATGATCTGCGACTTCGTGAGTTTCTTCACGTGGATTCCGTAATGCTGTCTGGCAAATTCCCCCATCCGAGCGAATCTCTCTGGAGGCTCTGACGGAATACGGATCTGTATCTGCACCCAGTCTGCCTCCTTCTCGAATCCGAGAGCATCCATGTGGAGAGGGTAGTAGGGGTGGTTGTAGATGGCAGTCATCGAGCCGGTCATGTCGAAGTCCTCTATGAGCATTCCCTCCTTGTCGAAGTCGGTGAGCCCCATGGGTCCCTGTATTTCCGTCATGCCCTGTTCCTTGCCCCATTGCTCCACGGCGTTGATGAGCGCTGCCGACACCTCCATGTCGTCAATGAACTCGATGAATCCGAACCTTACATTCCTGACACCCCATTTCTCGTTGGCATGAGGGTTGATGATTCCCGTAACTCGTCCTACCGGTTCTCCCTCTCTGTATGCCACCCACGCCTGTACCTTTGCGAATTTCAGTCCTGAGTTCTTCTTCGGGTTGAAGAAGTTCCTGATGTCGCTGTCAAGGTCTGGGACATAGTATTTGTTGCCGGCATAGATAATCCTCGGCAGACGGACGAAGTCGTCCATTTCCCGTCTGGTGTTTACAGGTCGTATGTCTATCATCTTGTTCATCATTTGCAAATATAGTGTTTTTTTCTTACACCACAAAAAATAAATGAAAAATGTACATGTACCATGTGTTGTACTAATTCCTGCGAAAAGCTGAAGCCATCCGAATTATTTCCTTGATTTATTTGGTGGTCTTCAAATTGACCTTCGCAAGCTCAAATCAACGCGAAGACATCTTTAGTTTTTTCTTGGTGGATTGAAAAAAAATATATGGCGGTTTGGTAGTTGATGTAGATAATCATCTAAAAATTAGTTGTATGTAAATTTTATCCGTTAACTATTTTGTGACTTTGTGACTTTGTGACTTTGTGACTTTGGGGGTTATAGTTTTTGGGGGTTGCGTGCGTGAGTAGATTAAGAATTATTTATTATTTATTATTATTATTATTTATTATTTATTATAAATAGCGCGCGTGTGTCGGAAAATGCAAAAATGCAAAAATGCAAAAATGCAAAGTGCATTCCAGCCACCCACAGCCATAATTCTTCAATTCGCTATATATATAATGTGTGAATGTTAAAATTAGGTTAAAATTAGGCAAATTTAGAAAATAATTAAATATTTTGTTTGTTTTATTGTTTTTTTTCCCTACCTTTGCCGCCGAATTCACTAACCTACCCAAAAGAAATTAAACATGGAACAGACAAAGTACACAAAGAACCAGCTCGTTGAGGCCTTCGAGACCTACAGAAAGAGCACTGAAATCTTCAATGACATCTGCCGAAGCATTGAGCCAGTAGTGGAGAATGCAGTAAACGCAGGAGTGGAGAAAGCCAAGGGCATCCAGTTCATGAAGGACGAGGCAGGCTCATTCCTCACTCTGAAGAATCCAGTATCTATCATTTCTCCTGTGTTCAAGTCGTTCATCGATCTCTACTTCGTGAATGAGAAACGACTTGCCACCATAAAGAGGTCGGAACTCACGAAGGAGGAAATCGAGGACTGCCAGTGGGAAATCATCAAGGACTACCGAAAGGACGGAGATGCAGAATATCTCTGTCACTATCTCGATGTAGACGCGCTTGACGGATGCATAATACGTCTCCGTCTGGAGCCCGACAACGAAGACCTTGCCACTATCTACGAGGCAGAAGACTTCACCATCAATGAGGAAGACGGATGCATCACCGTACGCGCAGGGGAGACATTGCTGGCACGGATAGACCCGAAGACTGAGATGGAGTAGATTGACTACGCAGACGCACGAGAAATATTACTGAGTCGCAGGGCAAAACAAGGCGTTATTTCGCGTTTGACTCAGTAATATTTCGCCCCCGTCCCAATAACATTTTCCGCGAGGAAAAACGATATGAGAGGCAAGGCACAATGGCATGTCGAGCGAGACAGGACACCAATTGCCGGTCATGTCAGAAAGAAACGGTCAACGAGTCGTTATTGTTATGCCTACGGCATTGTTCTTTTTAACGAAAATGCCCGTAAATTATCCGCGAATTTATCATAAGATTTCTGTAAGATTTGGATTCCCTTCGAGAACCTCAGGGTAAA
>CALELI010000138.1 GCA_937902455.1 uncultured Prevotellaceae bacterium
GCAGGCAAAGCAGAAGGCACCTTGTATCGTGTTCATCGACGAGATTGACACCATAGGGCGTGCGAGAGGAAAGACGGTGAGCATGGGAGCTAACGACGAACGTGAAGGCACACTCAACCAGTTGCTTGCCGAGATGGATGGCTTTGGCTCGAACAGCGGCGTGATCGTACTTGCTGCAACCAACCGTTCCGAGATACTCGACAAGGCATTGCTTCGTGCCGGACGATTCGACCGACAGATTCACGTGGACCTTCCTGACCTCAACGAGAGAAAGGAGATATTCAATGTTCACCTCCAGCCAATCAAGATTGACGAGACGGTGGATGTCGACCTTCTGTCACGTCAGACACCGGGATTCTCAGGTGCCGACATAGCCAACGTCTGCAATGAGGCTGCTCTGATTGCAGCACGCCATAACAGCACATGGGTGTCAAAGCAGTATTTCCTTGATGCCATCGACAGAATAATCGGTGGACTTGAGAAGAAGACGAAGATAATGACCCAGTCAGAAAAACATGCCATAGCACTCCATGAGGCTGGTCATGCAACAGTATCCTGGTTCTGCCAGTATGCCAATCCGCTCGTCAAGGTCACAATCGTCCCTCGTGGACAGGCCCTCGGAGCAGCATGGTACATGCCGGAGGAACGACAGATTACCACTAAGGAGGAGATGCTCGATGAAATCTGTGCCACTCTTGGTGGACGCGCAGCAGAGGAACTGTGCATCGGACGCATATCGACAGGTGCCATGAACGACTTGGAGACAACCACCAAGCGTGCCCTCGGCATGATTGTCTATGCCGGTATGGGCGAATCCCTTCCAAACCTCTGCTATTACTCCAATAACGAGTACGAGATGACAAAACCATACAGTGAGCATACGGCACAGCTTATTGACGAGGAAGTGAAGAAACTCATCAACGAGCAGTACGTCCGTGCCAAGAAGATACTCTCTGACAACAAGGAGGGCCACGCACAGCTCGCACAGCTCCTCATCGACCGCGAAGTCATTTTCGCAGAGGATGTGGAGAGAATTTTCGGCAAGCGTCCGTGGGTATCGCGTACAGAGGAAATCCTTGCACTCAATCAGGAATCGGCAAAGGCCGACGAGGAACGCGACTCGTCCGACCATAGTTCCGAGAACGAGAAGATCATACGCCAGAAGGCAGTGGATGCCGTAGTGGAGAAGGCAAAGGCCAAAGCAACCGAGACACCGAAGGAACCAGAAGCTCCGAAGATGCCAGAAACTCCGAAGACTCCGGACACTCCGCTCCCTCCTAAGGAAAACGAACAGAAAGGTTTATTTGGATGGTAATGAAGGAACTGATTATACGCTGTCTTACAGGTGTGGCATTCGTCGCCATATTGGTGGGGGGAATAATGTATGGCCCTGCCACTTTCGCACTGCTTTTTGCTGTCATTACTGGAATGGCTGTATGGGAGTTCTGCACAGTGATGAACAACAATGCCGAGTGTCAGATAAACAGGATGATAACCACGGTTGCATCGGTCTATTTCTTCGGCTGCGTACTGGCATTCAATGCCAATATTGCTGGCTCCGAGGTGTTTATCCCTTATCTGCTGACAATCATCTATCTCATCATTTCAGAACTGTATTTCAAGGACAACAACACATTGCTGAACTGGTCGTTCACCCTTATGTCACAACTCTATGTGGCACTTCCGTTCGCATTGCTCAACACCCTGTCCTTCTTTGCTGTATCCTATGGATACGGCGATGCGGGAGTCATCTATAATCCCGTCTTCACATTGTCCATCTTCATATTCCTGTGGTCAAGCGATTCCGGTGCATACTCCTTCGGCAGCTGGCTCGGGAAGCATCGCCTGTTCCCTCGCATCTCTCCCCATAAGTCATGGGAAGGTGTCTTCGGAGGAGCGCTGGTAGCCATCATTGCATCTCAGATTATTGCCACTTACAGCAATTCCTTCTCAGCCGAGAGTGATACCTATAACCGTCTTGCATGGGGTGGGCTGGCACTCGTTGTGGTCGTGTTCGGCACATGGGGCGACCTGGTGGAATCTCTCCTGAAACGCAAGCTCGGAATAAAGGATTCAGGAACAATACTCCCAGGACACGGCGGCATGCTCGACCGTTTCGACAGTTCCCTGATTGCAATCCCGGCAGCAGTAGTGTACATCTACATCATCAACAGCGCATCCTTCTCACAGATGCTTGTGAAAATCACCTCGCTGTTTAATCTGTGAAACTTCACTGATCATTAATTTGACTTTAGCTTTTATTTTAAAACATTAATGACCGTTAATCTGAACATTAATCAGACATTAATATTATTAAGGGCTGATGGCAATGTTTGTACATATCACTGGAAAAATATTTATTATATGTCTGATTAATGTCTTCATTAATGTCTGATTAACGTTTAAAAACATCCGAAACTTTAATAGACTAACGAATTGGGAAAATATGAAACAACCAGAACAGCTCAATGTTCCTGATACAGTACATCGAGACAGGCCCGGGATTTGATGAACGGTTTAAGTACCGATGCCTGCTTAAGATGCTCGGGATTCTCCGAGAAAGCCTTCAGGGCATCTTCACTTTCAAAAACGATATCAAACATGAAATCACAGTTTGACGACGGAAGTCTCCCTTCATAGACTGCATTCATGCTGATGATTCCTGGAATCCTGTCCTGCAGTGAATAGAAATCCTCGCAGGCTGTACGTATAAGGTCTTCCCTCGGGCTGCCTTCCAGAGAGTCATTCAATGTCCACAGAATAATGTGCCTGACAGGCTGCGTCTGTTCAGAGTCTTTAGACGCGCATCCGAGCATGATAAGGGATGCCGTCAGAATTATCAGTAGCTTCTTCATCCTTAATCCCGCAACACTAATGTGATTAATACTTTTTAATACCCTGAGCAACAAAAAGTTGCCCAGGATTTTGCCATGTCAGATTTTTCACTTAACTTAGTGTTGCGATTAAAAATCA
>CALELI010000139.1 GCA_937902455.1 uncultured Prevotellaceae bacterium
ACTGCACAATCTCCTTGTGGATGCCACCACTGCCATTGAGGTCGGAAGAAAGCTGAGTTGACGTCACACCATCAGCGAACAGCTTGTCGTAGTATATCTTATGATTGGTGAGCTTTGTCGAACCATGGTCGGTAGTGTCTGTCTGCTGTGCCTCTGCGAAATCTGCATAGGAATGAGGTTCGGCAGATGGTTCTGTACCTTCGATGGCAGCGCAGATTTCATTCATGATGATATTCTGTGAGGTTCCATCACATACGAGATGATGAAAATCCAGTAGCAACATCACCTCCGAAGAATCATTTCCATCGGCCATTCGGGAAACCAGTATCTCTGCCCTGTAGAGCGGACCATGCTCAATGTCGAATGCCTGGACAAAGCTCTCCTTTGCTGCCTGGATGCCGACATCGTCTGTCATTGTCAACTTCACCTCTGCATGGTATTCGTCGGCATAGACCTGTATTGCGTTGCCAGCTCTATCCTCAAAATGGGAAAACAATGCCGGGTGACATTCCAGAGTCTTTCTTACAGCATCAACTACAGTATCAGGCGATATTCCCTTTGGAAAAGATACTGCATACGGAATGTTGTACCGGAGATTCTCAGGGTCGAGTATGCAGTCAATATATACTCCTTGCTGTGCACATGTGATAAACGAAGTTTTCTTGCTCATATATCTAATTCTTTTACTGCCATTAGCCGTTCGCCGTTGGCAATTGTTAACTGTTCATTCATTGTTAACTGTTAACTTTTAACTATTAACTTCTACGGTAGCTGTCGTCAAAAAATCCCAGACCCTGTATTACTTCCAGGAAGCGTTCCATATAGTCCCACGTAGTAAACGACCATCGGAATCCAAGACGATAGAGCACTTGTGTGGTAAATGAATTGTCGGAATGGTTTGCCACCACATGCTTGCCTCGCATATTGTTGTTGTATGCCAGAAGACTCTGCAAGATGTCGGCCTTAGCCGCGTCTTGTCCTGCATTGAGCACAATCTCGTCGAATTCACTCTTTTCCACAGGTTTTATGTCATGTCCCAACTTATTCATGCAAGTCACCACATCCGACAGTTGAGTACAGTGTGAGTTGTTAGGATTGAAGACAGTAAACTGCTTTGGAGTCGTTGCCAGCAGCACTGTTGCACGTGCCACTTCGTTGATTGGGGAGAACTCGACCATCTTGGACAGGTTCTCGAACGATACGGCCCCTACTGTCTGATAGGCTTTCAGTCGTCCCATAAACCCATTGCTGTGGAAGTTGACCTGAAACTCGCCATCAGTGCTGCGTGCTGCCAGATTGCCATAACGCATTATCTTGGCATCGAGCCCCTTGTCGCGGACTGCCTCCAGGACATTACGTTCGGCTATGAACTTGGAATGAGTGTATTGGCGCACCAGCGACTGCCCAATAAAGAGATCGTGCTCGGATAACTCTCTTGCACTCACCTCCTCATCGCTAATCATTGAGCCCGCAATGCTGTGAGTGGAAGTCTGTATGAGTCGAGCACCAGTCTTCAGACAGAAGTCAGTGCACGTCTGACAACCGCCGATGTTTATGTCCTCGATATCTGTTCCGGCAGAGAAGTGCTTTACGTTTGCAGCACAGTTGAACACTGTGACGTTGCCTGATATCTGACCGTTGTCTATCTTTTGCAGGATAGGCTCTGTCCAGTCTGACTTGGTGACGTCACCATCGACGACGAAAATGCGCTGGTCGAACAAGTCGCTGTAAGTACAGCCAAAATAGTAGAACAACATAGTGCGCAGACGGCTTGCGGCAGTCTGTCTGGCATTGCTGCGAACCATGCAGTAGATTGATTTCACATCCTCTCTGCCAATCAGTTCTTTCACGACATGAATGCCGAGAAATCCCGTTGCCCCTGTCACGATGCAAGTCCCGAGTTCGCGGAGTGACGACCGCCAGTCCGATGACACGAAGTTGTCTGTTGTATTCTCGGCAAGCAACTGGTTGATTCCTGAATAATCATAATCTACAATGGCAGGATCATCAGGAGCACCGACAGGAGGGGTGAGGGATGAAGGTTGAGGGTTCGCCTGTCCTGAGCCAGTCGAAGGGAGGGTTGAGGGTTGAGGGTTATCGTTGGTTGGTGAGCTAAGTTTACCCAGAGCCTGTCGAAGGGAACCATCGTTTTTGTTGTAAATATTCGCCAACTGGCGTGGAGTTGGTGAGTCGAATACGTCCTTGTATACAATCTTATAGCCTGCCTTGACTGCACGCATCACGATGCGCATGGCCAGAAGCGATGTGCCGCCTATCTCAAAGAAGTTGTCAGTAGCCCCGACTTCATCAAGTTCCAGCACGTCGGCAAAGATTCTGCAGAAATCTGCCTCCACCTGGCTCTCGGCCTTCGCGTGTTCGGTCTGCACCTTCGAGACTACAGGTTCCGGCAAGGCCTTCACATTTGTCTTTCCATTTGGAGTAAGCGGGAATTCGTCTACCTGCAGATATGCCGTAGGAATCATGTAGAGAGTGAGGGTCTTTTTCAGCTGGGATTTCAGTTCTTCTATGTCGATTGTTTTCTCTGCCGTGAAATATGCACACAGATGGTCTTGTCCCTGCAACTTCCTTATCATTGCCACGGCATTTTTTATGCCGTCAACTTTTACTATGGCATTTTCCACCTCGCCAAGTTCGATTCGGAGTCCGCGAAGTTTAACTTGATTGTCGGTACGACCTAATATTACAACATTTCCATCAGGCAACCAGCGTGCATAATCCCCCGAATGATAAAGTCGTGAACCATCATTCTTGTAAGGATTTGCCACGAAGCGTTTCGCTGTCTGTTCAGGAAGATTGTTGTAGCCTCGCGCCACGGAATCGCCACCTATAAGCAGTTCTCCCACGACTCCTACCGGCAATTCATTGCCGTCGCGGTCTACTATGTAATTGGTGTAGTTGCAACATGGTCTGCCTATATGTGGTATGTCACAGTCGGTCAGTTCCGAAGCATGGCTGTTTGCTATTGTCTCCGTAGGACCGTAACCATTGAAGATGCGGACATTCCCATAGCCTTGAAGTTTCGTGAGCAGGGTTTTTGACAGTCCTTCGCCACCCTGATATGCCATGCGTATGTTTCTGCGGAAGGCATCTTCAAATTCCTCGCACTCGAGCAACTGCAGATAACGCGATGTCGTTGCAGTCATACAACCAATACCATACCTGTCTATCAACTCTGCCAATGCCATAGGATCATTACACTGGTCATCGCTTGCCAGCACCAGAGTCTTGCCCAGCATCAGTGGAGAACCAGTCTCCCACACTGACATGTCGAAGGATATTGTCGTTATTGCCAGGGCTGCATTGCACTCTTTTGCCAGTGTGCTCTGTATCAGGTTTTGTGGACAGTGGTAATTGCATACGCCTTTGTGCATCAGCTGCACCCCCTTCGGCACTCCTGTAGAGCCTGACGTATAAATAAGGTATGCCAGATCATCAGGACTCACAACTACGTCAGGATTTTCGTTATGAACCTGCCCTGAACCTGTCGAAGGGTTCAATAACTCCTCAACGTCGACACTTCTCCCAGGAAATTCCGACAGACGTTCGGCTGTGGTTATTATCAGTGGAGCATCCGAGTCGGAAAGGATGTGGTTTATCCTATCTGTAGGGTATTTCGGGTCGCATGGAATGTATGCTCCTCCTGCCTTGAGTACACCATACTGCGAGAGGATCAGCCGGCTGGTGCGAGGCAGCAACAAGGCCACTCTGTCGCCACGCTTGATTCCCCGCGATATGAGTGAATGGGCAATCCGGTTCATCTGACTGTTCATCTCCCTGTATGTGAGTTGCTGGTCGATAGCCACCAATGCCAAATCATCAGGATGCGCCTCGACACTTGCCTCAAGGAGCTTGTGATAGAGTTTGATCGGAACATCTGCCTTCTGTCCGTCGTGGAAGGTATCAATAAGTGTCTTCTGTTCATCGCTCAGCAGGGATACCCGTTCCATTGTCTCGCTGGTGAGCATATTGGCAGAAGCACTTGCTATCATATCCAGAAGTGTATTCATGTCGGCTTCGTCATATAAGGCCGAATCGTATGAGAGTGAGAACTGATAGGTGTCCTTGGCAGGACTGAATACCATGAGTTCGAGAGGCATTTTCACTGTGTCCAGATTGAGAGGATGACGTTTGCCACGTCGTGATTTCTCCATGCCGGCCTGACAGACGTACATTATCTCAGGACGTACTCCATAGCGTTCCACCATTTTCGTGAACGGATAAAAGTCGTACGACTGTGTGTCGAACTGCTGCTGCTGCATGGCATGGAGGAATGCCGCCACGGAGTGAGTCTCACCCTCTGACATATTCGAAGTCACAGGCAGAGTCTTCACGAACATTCCCACTGTGTCGGTGAGCCGCAAGTCATCGCGCCCATTGTTTACCGTTACGAGGAACACCGAATCTTCATGAGTTGCACGGTGCAGGACAAGAGAAAAGGCTGAGAGGAAATAATTGCTTGGAGTGATGCCTTCTTTCTGGCAGAAAGCATTTATCTTTTCGCCGGGAATGTCGAGGGTCATTACTTGTTTGCCAATATTCTTGCCTTCATTCATGGAGTGAGGATAGATGGTTGTCTCGGCACCGGTAAGCAGCTTATCAAAATACTGTTCTGCTTCTGCATATTTTTCTGACCCACAGAGCCTTTTCTGCTCGACGGCATTGTCGAGGGCTGTGAATTTCTCTGGTTCGAGTCTTTCTCCATTATATGCCCTCCAGATGTCACGTTCCAGTATTCCATTTGAGATGCCATCGCTTATGATATGGTGACGGTCGGCAAAAAGCCATACTTTCCCAGCCTTCTTGTCCTGATAGATCTCATACCTATACAGACAATCATTGAAGAGGTCGAAAGGAGTTACCCGTCTCTGCCAGTCAGATGGTTGAGGGTTATCGTTATCGTCATCGTTATCGTTCAATAACATTACTTGCGGCTGTTCGTCATGATGCGGCTGCTGCATCACATCATCACCAAGCATCACAAGACGAGTCTTGATGCAAGGATGGGCATTTACTGCTTCACGGATTGCATCACGCAAGCGTTCTGCATCTACGTCATCGTATTCTGTCAGTGAAGGCATGTTGTATTGCAGTGCATCACGATGCAATTCCCAGTCTATATACACTCCACGCTGGTTTTCACTCAGAGGATACAGGGTGATGACTGAAGGTTGATGGTTGATGGTTGATGGTTGATGGTTCTCGTTCTCGTTATCGTTATGAGCCTGCCCTGAGCTTGTCGAAGGGTTTTCGTTGTAAATATTCGCCAGTTGTCTGATTGTCGGACTGCGCATGATGTCCTTTACCGACAAGGTGGCCTTCATCGACTTGTTCACTTCGACCGAAAAGCGTATTGCCAGTAATGATGTGAGTCCGGCGGAGATGAGATTGGTGGTGACACCGAATTTGTCGTTGCCAATGACTTTTGCTGCAACATTAAATAGTTGCTGCTCCTTCTCATTTGCTGGTGCAACGTTTTTTGCAGACGTGAGAACCGGTTCCGGCAAAGCCTTCAAGTCTGTCTTTCCATTTGGAGAAATCGGCATCCTGTCCAACTCCATAAATATTGTTGGCACCATGTATGGAGTGAGACTTTTGCTCATCTGCTCTTTCAGTGTGTTGACGAGGTCAGCATTCGATGTGGTCGGAACATAGTAAGCCACCAGATGGTCATGCCCTTTCACATTCTTAATCATCACCACACCTTCCTTAACTTGAGGTTGCTTGTTAAGTACTGTTTCCACCTCGCCGAGTTCGATGCGCAGGCCATTGAGCTTTATCTGATGGTCTTTACGACCGAGAATCTCTACCTTGCCGTTTGCGAGCCAGCGTGCGTAGTCGCCGGAACGGTAGACGCGCTGACCTCCATATTCCACGAATGCCTCGGCAGTCTTTTCCGGAAGGTCATTGTATCCGCCACCCACACCGATACCTCCGATGAGCAGTTCGCCCATGACTCCTACCGGCAGTTCATTGTTGTCGGAGTCGACGATGTACTCATGATAGTTGAGCAACGGCTCGCCGACAGTCACCCTGTCCTCGTGGGTGAGTTCACCAACGTTGGAACTGACAGTAATCTCTGTAGGACCGTATGTGTTGAAGAGGCGTGCGCTGGTAATCGAGCGCAGCTGCGGTATGAGCGTAGCCGGATATTTCTCCCCTCCGAGGATGATGACTTTCACGTCCTTCATTGCCTCCTGGAATTCCGGCAGTTCGAGAAACATCTTCAGTCGTGACGGAGTCCCATTGAATCCATCGCATCCGGTTCGTCTGTATAGCTCTGCCATGAGTGCCGGCGACACTACCTCCTCCTCGTTGGCAAGGACAAGAGTCTTGCCGTTGTAGAGTGTGGCACCCAGTTCCTTGAGCGAGAGGTCGAACGATACCGTTGTGATTCCCATCATTGACGTGCATTCGTTCACGAAGGCATGGATATGCCTGTTTTCCCTGTGCGGAGTAAGATAGTTGCAGATACCGATATGTTTCAGCATGACTCCCTTCGGACGACCG